>NZ_JBEZGK010000003.1:0-506837 GCF_040649935.1 Micromonospora sp. NPDC048842
CCGCTGACAGTCACGGCGACGAAGCAGCCCAGGGCGAGGCGGCTGTACCGGGCGGCGGCGTCGGCCAGCAGCCGACTGCGTCGCCAACCGCTCAGCCGATGCGGAACTGGTCGCCGTAGACGGCGAACACCAGCGGCGTGTTCAGGTTGAAGTTGCCGTTGTTGAGGAACACCCGCTGGGCGGTGTCGACGCGGGAGGTGTCCGAGTGGGCCACTTCCTTCTTCATCTCGACGACCCGCTCGTCGAGGAACGCGTTGAGCCAGGTCCGCTCGTCGCCGCCCTGGGCTGGCGGCTTGGCCCGGTTCAGGGCGCGGCTGCGGATCTGGCGCATGCCCTCGTACCCGTGCATGACCGCCGCGTCGTAGTAGGCGAACTGACCGAGCGCCCGGACCTGGTCGTTCTTGCCGTCGCGTACCGACGGGTTGAAGTAGACCCTGTCGCGTTCGGCCTCCTGGGCGGCCTGGAATACCGAGTCGGTGGCCGCGGTCCGCCAGTCGCGGGGGAAGTTGGGGTCGAGACCGGCGTGCGACGGGGTGCCGTTGACGTTGCGCAGCGCCGGCAGGTAGCCGGCGAGCACGTTGCCCGGCTTGGTGCGGGTGTACGCCTCGACCAGTTCGAGCATGTCTCCGGTGCCGGAGCAGAAGCCGATGATGCCGGCGGTGTAGCCGCGTCCGTCGCCGATGTCCTCGATGTAGGAGAACTGTGCGCGCCAGTCGAGCGAGGAGTTCTCCGCGGCCGAGACGAGCTGCATGGCAACGATCTTCTTCGCCGGGTCGTCGAGGTTGGTTCCGCTCGGGGTGGTGGGCGTGGGGGTGCTGCCGCCGCCCGGCAGGGTCCACCGCTGGTTCGTGGTGCCGCCGCAGGTCCAGATCTGCAACCGGGCACCGTTCGCGGTGCTCCGGTCGGTGACGTCGAGGCACTTGCCGGAGCCGGAGTTGACGAGCGCGCCGTTGCTGGCGGTCCACTTCTGTGCGGCGGTGTTGTTGCAGTCGTACAGCTGCACCTTGGCGCCGTTGGCGGTCGACGCGGCGGTCACGTCGAGGCACTTGCCGAGTGCCCGGATCGAGTTGTCGGTGTTGCCGACGGTCCACGTCTGGGCCGCGCTGCCGTTGCAGTCGTAGAGCTGGACGGGCGTGCCGTTTGCCGAGCTGGCGCCGGCCACGTCGATGCACTTGCCGCCGAGCCCGGTGATCGGGCCGGCGGTCGCGGCGCTCGCCGACGGCAGGCCGTAGCCGACGGCGGCGACGCCGATCAGCAGGGTGCCCACGACGTAGGCGGCTGTTCTCTTGTGAACCATTGGTGTTCCTCGGGGAAGGGGCGGCGTGCCGCCAGCCGGTCGGTTCGCGGTGCCCTACGGCGCCGAACCGCCGCGCCGGGCCAAGCATCAGGAAACTGTATTAACAGATACCAGTACGTCGATTCCTCGTCAATCGACGACCGCGAGGCGTGACGGCACCTGTTCATCCCGTCGTTGGCGGGACGTACCTGCCGGTGGCTATCGTCGGGCCCTAACTGATCTACGGGCCGGTCCATCGGAACCAGCACCGTCCGACGGACAGAAGATGGTCATGGAGTCGAGTCTGCGCGCTCGGGTGCGAGCCGGTGACCCCGGCGCGTTCGCCGAGCTGTTCGACGCGTACGCGCGTTCGGTGTACAACCACGCGTTCCGGCTGACCGCCGACTGGGCCACGGCGGAGGACGTCATGGCCGCCACGTATCTGCAAGCCTGGCGTTCCCGGGAGCGGGTCACCGAGGAGGGCGGGTCGCTGCGGCCCTGGCTGCTCGGCATCGCCACCAACGAGGCCCGTAACCAAGCCCGCGGCAACCGTCGCTACCGCAGGGCCGCCGCCGTGCTGCTCGCCTCCGACTTCACACTGCCCGACCACGCCGACGAGGTCGCCGGCCGACTCGACGACAGCCGACGCATCGCCGCCGCCATCGACGCGCTGGCCCGGCTGCGCCGACCCGAGCGCGAGGTGCTGACCCTGTGCCTGTGGGAGGGCCTCGACTACGAGTCCGCGGCGCAGGCGCTGGGCATTCCGGTCGGCACGGTGCGCTCCCGGCTGTCGCGGGCCCGCGCCCGACTCCGTACCCTCGTCGACGCCCCGCCGCGCGCCGCCCGGCCGCCGGTAGTGGACGCCTCGCTCGTACGGGAGGGCAGCAAGTGAGCGCGCCGGACCCGGCCGAGTGGGCGAAGATCGCCCCTCACCCCGGTGACCACGACCTGCCGGCGGGTCGGCACGAGCTGCACCGCGGCCGGCTGCTGGCGGCGATCACGCAGGAGCCGCGTACCCGAAGAAGGGCTTTCGTGCCGTTGCGGCCCGCGCTCGCGGCGGCCGCGCTGGTAGTGGTCGTGGCGGGGATCGGCGGAGGGCTCGCGACCCGGTCCGGCGACGCGCCCCCGGCCGCGCTCCCGTCACCCGAGGCGACAAGTCCGGCCGCTCGCCCGGCGCAGCCGGGCACGGCCGCCAAGAGCCGTGGGTACGGCACGGTGCGCCAACTCACCGACACGGCCGACCTGGTGGTCCGCGGCGAGGTGGCGTCGGTGACGGACGGGCGGGCGGTCTACCGGGTAGCGGAGGTGCTCTACCGCGCCCCGGGTGCTTCGGTGCCCACCGAGATCATGGTGGCCGCGGAGCCGGCCGGGGCGGCCGGCCGACCGACGGTCCTCTACCTGGGCCTCGCCGACCCGGGTGCGGGCGTCTACCACCCGCTCGGCGGCGAGTTCGGGATCTTCGACCTTGCCGGGGAGACGGCCACCAGCCGGTCAGCGGCGATGTCGGTGACCGGTCTGCGTACCGAGGACGCCACTGCGGCGGGTCGCGCGTTCGTCACCACGGTGGCCGAGCTTCGTCAGGTCGCGCGCGAGCGGCGCTGACCCCCGGAAAGCTCATCCCGAGAAAAGAAGCCCGGAAAAAAATGGAACTCGGTGCCCGGGACGCACAGATAGAAGGCGTAAGCAGTGCCGCGTTCCGGGCGAGACGGCCCGGGACGGCACCGAGACGCGAGGAGCGTTCCATGGCAGTCGACAGTCGCCGTACCCGGTCGCTGCGGGCCACGGCCGCCGCCGTGCTGTCTGCCGCGGCCTTGGCCGCCTGCGGCAGCGGCGGTGGCGCCGGCCCGGCCGCCGCGCCCGCCCCGAGCAGCGCCGCCCCGAGCAGCGCCGCCCCGAGCAGCGCCGCCCCGAGCAGCGCGGCCCCGAGCAGCGCCGCCCCGAGCAGCGCGGCCACGCCGACCGACGTCGCGCCCCCGCCGGTCAAGGGCAAGCTGCGCGGGTACGCCACGGTGCGGCAGCTCAGCGACACCGCGGACCTGGTGGTACGCGGTGAGGTCGAGGTGGCCGGATTCCGGGTCGACGAGGTGCTGCGCGCGACGACCGGATCGACGGTGCGGGCCGGGGCGCGCATCACGCTCGCCCCGCTGCCCGACGGCGTGCCGGACATGGCGCACATGTCGAAGCTCGAGGCCAGCCAGGTAGTGGTGCTCTACCTCGCCCAGGACCCGGCGGCCCCGACGTTCCGGACGCTCAGCGGCGACTTCGGCGTGTTCGACGTGACCGGGTCCGACGCGGAGGCCGTCGCCACGACCCGCTCGCAGACCATGGCCGTCAGCGGCCTGAACGCCGAGGACCCGGCCGCGTCCGGCCACGGTTTCCGCACCACCCTCGGCCAGCTCCGGACCGTCGCCGCCCAGGCCAAGTAGGACGAGTGGGCACGCGGACGGCACCCGCCGAGTGCCGTCCGCGTGGTCACTGTTCCCGGTAGGTGGCCAGGTCGAAGTCGGCGTGCACGCCGTCGCCGCCCAGGTCCTGCACCCACAGGCCGAGAAACGCACCGGTGAAGCCCCACGCCGCCGGCTCACCGTCGATGATCAGCGCGGCGTGCTCGTCGGACAGGATGGTCGCGTCCAGCTCGACCGGTAGCCGCTGCCAACCGGCGTCGAGGTCGTAGTCGAAGCGCACCGCCGGCCCGTCGAAGACGGCCCGCAGGCCGACCCGCGTGACGCCCTCGACATCGACTGTCAGCTCGGGGTACGCGGTGCGCCGCCCATTGTCGGAGCTGAGCAGTTCCAGCACCGTCCGGCCGTCGTCGGCCCGGGTCAGGTAGAGGTGGTGCCAGTTGAGCGTGTTGTAGTAGGCGGTGATCCCGGCGAGCTGACGGTGGTCGGCCGGCTCGAACTCCACAACGGTCTCCAGCGAGCACTCCCGTGCGCCGACGCGTCGCCCGACCAGGCTGGGTGCCTGTCGACCCACCGGCGACTGCCCGCCGTGGACCCGCAGGTACGACGGCCGGGTGTGCAGGTCGACCCAGTCCGGGGTGGCTGGTCGACGCAGCGTCGACCAGCACCGGCCCAACTCGGGGGCGTCGAAATGGTCCGTCTCGGGCTCCGCCGGCCAGGGGTGCGCGGGCAGGTCGGGTGCGATGACGTCGTCCGCGGGCACCCCTCCAGCGATTCGCGGCCAGCCGCCCGACGGCCACTCGACCCGCTGGATCGCTGTCTCCCGACCCAGCACGCAGTTGCCCAGCGGGGAGTACGGGCGGCCAACAAGGTGGGCCAGGTACCACTCGCCGTTCTGCGTGTGGACCAGGCTGCCGTGACCCGCCTTCTGCAACCGCAGGTCGGGCCGTCCGAAGGAGGTGAGCAGTGGCCCGTCCGGGTCCACCTCGTACGGTCCGAACAGCTCCCGGGACCGCGCCACTGTGACCTGGTGCTCCCAGCTGGTGCCACCCTCGGCGGTGATCAGCCAGTACCAGCCGTCGTGGCGGTACAGGTGCGGACCCTCGGTGACCCCGACCGGGGAGCCGGTGAACAGGATGCGGGGGCTGCCGACCAGACGGCGAGCGGCCCGGTCGTACTGCTGGATCTCGATGCCACCGAAGCGGTCGCGGCCGGGCCGCCAGTCCGCGCTCATGCCCAGCAGCCAGGTGGTGCCGTCGTCGTCGTGGAACAGCGCCGCGTCGAACCCGCGCCCGTGCAGTTTCACCGGATCGGACCAGGGGCCGGTGATGTCCTCGGCGGTGACCAGGAAGTTCTGCGGATCCCAGTAGCCGCTGGCGAAGCTGGCCACGTCGCTGTAGACGAGGTGGAACTGACCGTCGTGGTACGTCAGGTCGGGTGCCCACACCCCGTTGGAATCACCGCATCCACGCAGATCGAGCAGGCGCCGGTCGGTGATGATCCCACCCAGGCTGCGCCAGTTCACCAGATCACGCGAGTGGTGCACGAGCACGCCCGGATACCACTCGAAGGTCGAGGTGGCCAGGTAGTAGTCGTCGCCGACGCGCAGGATCGACGGGTCCGGGTGGAACCCGGCGAGGACGGGATTGCGGATCGACCGGGTAGCGGTCGCCACGTTAGCGATGTCGGTCGACACGATCACTCCTCTGGACGGGCTGTCTGAAACTTCCGGAAAATCATCGTCCCGGATCACTGGAAGCCCTGCTTACGCTAGCCGGTCTTTTCGCAATAGGACAGAGGTCTTGACCGCTGGGACAACAGCTCGTAGCGTGCCGGCCATCGATCAGCATTACCGGCGAAGCATTGAAAGTTTCGGAGATCCATAGCTCCGCAGGGGGGACCGTGGGCACGGAGAACGGCCGAAACGTCACCATCGCCATGATCGCGCGGTTGGCCGGAGTCTCCGTGCCCACCGTCTCCCGGGTCATCAACGGCCGCTCCGACGTCGCCCCCGACACCCGGGAGCGCGTCGAGGCGCTCCTCAACAGGCATGGCTACCGCCGCCGCTCACCGTCCCGGCGTACCGACGCCGCCCTCATCGACCTGGTCTTCAACGACCTGGACAGCCCGTGGGCCGTGGAGATCATCCGTGGGGTGGAGGACGTCGGCCAGACCAGTGGCGTCGGCACCGTCGTGTCGGCCATCCACTGGCGCATCTCCTCGGCCAAGCAGTGGCTCGACAACATGCGTACGCGCTCCACCGAGGGAATCATCTTCGTGACCTCGATGGTGAACCCACCGTTGCAGGCCGAGTTGCGCCGGCTCCACCTGCCTGTCGTCATCATCGACCCGGCCGGGGTCGACCCGCAGGAGTCACCCACCATCGGCGCCACCAACTGGGCGGGCAGCCTCAGCGCCAACCAGTACCTGATCAGCCTCGGCCACCGCCGCATCGGCTTCATCGCCGGCCCGCCGCACCTGATGTGCAGCAGGGCCCGGATGGACGGCTACCGGGCCGCCCTCGGCGCGGCCGGGATCCCCGTCGACGACGCACTGATCCGCCCCGGCAACTTCTACCACGAGGCCGGCTTCACCGCGGGTACGCAACTGCTGGCCCTGCCCGACCCGCCCACCGCCATCTGCGCCTCCAGCGATCAGATGGCGCTCGGCGTCTACGAGGCGGTGCGTAAACGGGGTCTGCGGGTGCCCGACGACGTCAGCGTGGTCGGCTTCGACGATCTGCCGGAGGTGCGCTGGTGCTCGCCACCGCTGACCACCGTCCGGCAACCCCTGGCCGAGATGGGCATGCTGGCCGCGCGGACCGTGCTGCGCCTCGCCAGCGGCGAGAGGACCGAGAGCCCCCGGGTCGAACTCGCCACCGAGCTCATCGTCCGCGACAGCGCCTCACGACCGCGGTCCTGACCTCCCTCAGCCGACGCGCAGAGCGTCGTCGACGCCCGTCTCCCGGCGGCCGAGATGCGCCGGGTCCCGGCCGGAGAGCAGTTCCAGCGCTGCCTTCACGCACGCGCCGTTCTCCCGGGACGAACTGAACCACCACGTCTGGGCGTACCGCTTCGCGCTGTCGTCGCCCACGCCGTTGGCGTCGATGCCGAGGCGCCGACACAGCGCCACGGCACGCGGAAGGTGGAAGGTCTGGGTCACCACAGTGGCTTGCCGCACCCCGAAGATCCGCTCAGCGCGCGCACACGAGTCGTACGTGTCGAAGCCCGCGTAGTCCGGCACCACCTTGTGCGCTGGCACACCCCGTTCCACCAGCCAGTTCCGCATCGCGGCGGGCTCGTTGTAGTCGGCGTTCATGTTGTCGCCCGACACGAGGATCGCCCGCACCTTGCCGGCGTCGAACAGCCGCCGCGCGATCTCCAACCGGGCGGTGAGGACGGGTGAGGGAGTGCCGTCGGCGTCCACCTTGGTGCCCAGGACCAGGGCGACCGGGGCGTCCGGCACTTCGGCCTCACCGTAGAGGTGGCCCTCCGCTGTGTCGCGGATCCACGTCACGCTGGCCACCGTGCCGCCGGTCAGGACCACGATCCCCACCGCGAGCGCGAGGACCGTACGGCGGACCAACCGCCGGTGCTCCCCGTACCACCGTCTGGCCGCGCCGAATCGTCCCCGCATGCCGCAAGGCTATTCCGCCCGCGCTCACGACTGTCGTCGGCGTACCCGCGAACCGCCCCGACCAGCAAACGAAGATCGTTGTCTATGGACAATCGCTCACTGTTAACGCTAACGTGACGGACAGTCGTCGATCCTCGACCGACTTCGGGTCGCTGTGACGGAGCTGTCGCCATTGGCCCGAGGGGTGCTGGACGACGATCGTGGCGTGGGGCGGGTGGCACGTGGCCGGCGCGAGACGGCCCGAGACCACCAACGGGCGACCCGCGCGCCACGCGGCCGAGGCATGAACGGCCACCGGGATTCCAGGGCACCGCAGCAGCCGGAAAGTCGTGCGCCGACAACCGGTTTCGCTCACCTGCCCAGCGGACGCCGATGGGCAGGAGTCCGCACCTGGGCCGCCCTGATGGCGACCGTCGGCCCCAACCCTGGCCGCCGGGTCGCGTCCCGCTGTTCGGAGTCCGGGCCCGAGCAGCGGGACGCCACCCGCACGAGCGACCGGCGGGGTACGCCGAGTCGTCGGTCAGCGCGTCAGTTTCGGGACCACCGCTGGCTGTTCGAGCCGTTGCAGCTCGACAGAACCGCGGGGGTGCCGTTGGCGGTTGCGGCGGCGTTGGGCGTCAGGCACAGGCCGGACTGCATGCCGGTCACAGTGCCATCGGTGTTGACGTTCCACTGCTGGTTGGTGCCGCCGTTGCAGTCCCACAACGTCAGCTGCGTGCCGTTGGTCTGCGACCGCGACGGAACGTCGAGGCAGCGGTTGGCGCCGGTGTTGCGCAGCGGCGCCGACGTGCCGCCGGGTGGTGGGGTGGTGGCGCTCGTGGCGTCGAAGCCGAGGAACCGGATGGCCTGCGCGGCGTCGAACGGGATGGAGTGGCCGTACCCCTGGAAGCTGATCGCTTCGACGGGCGCCGTGCCGCCGGTGCCCCCGTACCGGGTACGGGTGGCGCTGGTCTGCGGGGAGTCGGTGAAGCTGGGGGTCTGCGACACGCCCTGCACGTTGGTCCACTGCTTGATCTGCTCGCCGAAGTTGACGTAGCTCAGCGTGGTGTCGGTGGTGCCGTGCCAGATCTGGAAGCGGGGACGCTTGCCGGAGTAACCGGGGTAGGCGTTGCGGACCAGGTCACCCCACTGCTGCCCGGTCCTGACGATGCGTCCGCCGGAGCACTCGCTGTTCCACTCCGCGCCGTTGGTGGTGGCGAAGCACCCGAACGGGACCCCGGAGGAGCTGAACCCGGCGTGGAACAGGTCCGGGTAGAGGCCGACCATGACGTTCGTCATCATGGCTCCGGAGGAGAACCCGCCCACACCGATCCGGTTGGCGTCGACCGGGTAGCGGCTCCGGACGTG
Organism: Micromonospora sp. NPDC048842; assembly: GCF_040649935.1. Classification (NCBI taxonomy): domain Bacteria; kingdom Bacillati; phylum Actinomycetota; class Actinomycetes; order Micromonosporales; family Micromonosporaceae; genus Micromonospora; species Micromonospora sp. NPDC048842. The sequence continues at coordinate 8,662 of NZ_JBEZGK010000003.1, forward strand.
GTCGACCATGGACTTGAGGCCGACCGGATCGCTGCCGCCGTCGCGCCGCAGTGCCTGCGGCGACGAGACGTCCCAACACTTGCTGCTCCGGGTCACCGACGGGTAGATCACGATGAAGCCGTAGCGGTCGGCGAGGGTGCTCAGCCCGAAGCCGCTGTGCACCGCCGGACCACTGCCGGTGCAGTAGTGCAGGGCGAGGAGCAGGGCCGGCTGGGCCGCGACCCGGTCCGGCACGTACAGGTGCATCTGGAGGTTCGTCGGGTTGGCGCCGAAGTTGGTCACCTGGGTGAGCGACGCGGCCGACGCCGGGGTGGCGACAGTGACCACGGCCGTCATCGTGGCCAGGGCCGTCGCCAGCGCGGCGGCCAACAGTGCGATCCTTGATCTCATCGGCGGTTCCTCTTGTCGTGAGTCGGGGGACCCGGCGGCAGCCTGGCGCAGGCGGTCGACGACGGCACCCGGGCGGTCCCGAGGCGCACGGCGTCCGCCGCGCGTCACCGGCGGCTGCTGACAAATCCTGATGCGACGTCCACCTGCCCAGGGGCGTCCTGACCATCGAGGTCAGACCAGCGAGGGGGCCTCCCGGTGAGCCACTGACGCTGATCGCCTCGCATCGACTGTGAGCGATAACATCCTGTTCGTCAAGCTGTAACGTATGACGTCTGTCGATCTCATGTCGAGCGTTGACGCCTTCCGCTCGGTGGAGAGTGGGTGCCACAATGAGGGCGGCGCTCAAGCGGTCACCGCTGGGCCCGGGGGAGGGCCTTCCGCAGGAAGCGGACGGTGGGCACGAACCCGGAGGCCGTCTCATGACCCATCTGCCAGACGCTATCGCCATGTCCGGCGTAGTCGATCTGCTCGTCGGTGTGCTGCAACTGGTCGCCGCGGTCGTCACTCTGGTGGCTGCCGTGAGTGTCCGGGGGCGTCGTTCAGGGCGCGGCGAGCGCGGCGAAGACGACGCCTGACGCACCTTGAGATTGTCGAACCGACAGTGCCATTGTGGTATGTCGATGAAGAGCCGCGCGCGGGGCTGACGTCCGTCCACTGGGCAGCCGGGATCCAGATGTGATCTCCGGGGGACGGCGATACGAGCGATGGACCAACCAGAGTCTGCCGTCCACGAGATCGCCCGTCCCCGGGTCGCACCCTGACCGGTCGGGCGGCCCATCTGCGCTAAGGAACCCCGCCCATGCGTAAACCGAAGACCCGAGCAGCACTCCTGGCGGGCCTGCTGCTCGCCGCGAGTGCGCTCGCGGGCGTCAACCCACCGACCGCCAGCGCGGCGGCCGACCCGGTCACCGTGACCGTCAACACCCGCGCGGGACTGGCGACAGTGCCGGACACCGCTCTCGGCGTCAACCACGCCATCTGGGACTCGAACCTCGGCACCGCCGAGACGTCGGACCTGCTCAAAGATGCCGGCGTGCAGATGATGCGCTACCCCGGCGGCTCGTTCGCCGACATCTACCACTGGAAGGACCACACAGCGCCCGGCGGTTACGTAGCGCCGGGGACCGACTTCGACACCTTCATGGCGGCCGTCCGGCGCGTCGGCGCGCAGCCGATGATCATCGCGAACTACGGCACCGGTACGCCCGCCGAGGCCGCCGACTGGGTGCGGTACGCCAACGTGACGAAGGGCTACGACGCGCGTTACTGGACCGTCGGCAACGAGAACTACGGCAACGGCCACTACGGGTCCGCGTGGGAGGCCGACGACCACCCCGACAAGAGCGCGACACAGTACGCGAGGCTTGTCGTCGAGTACGCCGACGCGATGAAGGCGGTCGACCCCACCATCAAGGTCGGAGCGGTGCTGACAATGCCCGGCAACTGGCCGGACGGGATCACCGCCGGCAGCGACCCGGCCCCTGGAACCAGACAGTGCTCTCCATCGCCGGCCCGAAGATCGACTTCGTGGACGTGCACTGGTACCCGGGCGGCACCGCCGCCGAGTCGCTGGCCCGCGTCAACCACCTCCCCGACGCCAACTACCTGCTGCGGCAGCAGCTCTCCCGGTACACCGGCCCGAACGCCGACCGGATCGGCATCAGCTTCACGGAGCTGAACGTCGACGCCGGCCGGAACACCCAACCGGCAGCGCTGTTCCTTGCCGACGTCTACAGCGGTCTGCTGGAGAACGGCGTCTTCACCGCCCACTGGTGGAACGTGCACAACGGCATGGGCACCGTGACGCAGGTGGCCGGTCAGACCGACTACGGCGACTTCGGGATGCTCTCCAGTGGGGCCTGCACCGAGGACGGCTCGGTCTGCCAACCGTCGCTGAACACACCGTTCGCGCCGTACCACGGGCTGAGCATGATGAAGCTCTTCGCGAAGACCGGCGACCAGTTCGTTCGCGCCGGCACCGACGAGCCCCTGGTCACCGCCCACGCCGTCCGCCGGAGCAACGGGGAACTCGCCGTGCTGTTGCTGAACAAGGACCCGGACAACGACCACCCGGTCACCATCGACTACGCCGGGTTCACCCCGTCGGCCGTCGCGCCGACGGTGTCCACCCTCACCAACGGCGCCACCGGCATCGTCACCAGCCAGTCCGGCTCGGCGACCAGCCGGACCCTGCCGGCGTACTCGTTGACAACGCTGGTGCTGCGCCCGGCCGGCGCGGCAGCCGGCCGGCCGGCCGCACCCGGGCAGCCGACCGCGAGCGGTGTCACCGACCGCGCCGCGACGATCACCTGGCCGGGGTCCACCCCGGGCGCCGACCCGATCGCCAAGTACGAGGTGCACCGGCAGCACGGCGCCGTCAGCGAGCAGGTCGGCGAGACGACGACCACCTCGTTCACCGTCGACAACCTCGTGCCGGGCAGCAGGTACACAGTCAACGTGCTGGCCCGCGACACCGCCGGACGGGTCTCCTGGGCCTCACCGCCGCTCACCTTCGCCACCGGCAGCCCCGCCGCGAGTGCGTGCACCGTCCGCTTCAGCGCCAACAACGACTGGGGCAACGGCTACATCGGTGGCGTCGAGATCATCAACAACGGGTCCAGCCCGATCAACGGCTGGACGCTCACCTGGACCTGGCCCACCGGCTGGCAACAGGTGAGCAGTGGTTGGAGCGCCACCTGGGAGCAGGTCGGCACCGGGGTACGGGTCACGCCCACCACCGACAACCGGCAGATCGCCGCCGGCGGCACCGTGAGCGCCGGCTTCGTCGGCGCGTACGGCGGGCCGAACGTGCTGCCCACGGCGTTCACCCTCAACGGCACCATCTGTAGCACCGGCTGACACCACAGTGGTGGTCCGGCCGACCCGTTCGTCTGGTCGACCGGACCACCACGTGCCACCTCCCGATCCGCGGTCGGGGTGTCACGGCGGGCCGACGCCGTCGAGTCGACGGCGCAGCTCGGCGATCTCCACCGGATTGTCCTCGGTGAGCTGGCGCAATGCCCGCAGCCAGTTGCCCCGGGCCGCCTCGACGTCACCCGCGTCGTGCAGGACGTCGCCCAGCCGGGTCAACGTCTCGGCCACGCCCCACCGGTCATCCGACTGCTCGTAGAGCTCCAGCGCCCTCCGATAGCAGGCGCAGGCCTCAGCGGAGTCACCCCGCTGGTGGTGGACGTAGCCGAGGCTGTCCCAGGTCTTGGCCGCCCCGGTCCGGTTGCCTACCTCCTCGTGCAGAGCGAGGGCCCGCCGGCAGTGGTCGGCGGCCCGGTGATGGTCGCCAAGGCGGGCGTGATCCCAGCCGATGGCGTTGAGGGCCTTCGCCCGTCCGACCAGGTGGCCGACCTCGCCGAAGAGGACGAGGGCCCGCTCGTCGCACTCCAGCGCCTGCCGGTGCTGACCCTGCCCCTCGTGCACCCAGCCCAGGTAGAGCGCGACGTACGCCTCGCCGGCGCGGTCGCCAAGCCGCCCGAACAGCTCGCCGGCGCGCCGAAGGTGGTCCAGCCCGTTGGTCACCTCGCCGAGCTGGTGCAGCGCCAGGCCGAGATCGCGGTGGCCGTGTGCCTCCCCGACGAGGTCACCCGCCCGTCGCGCCGCGGTCACTGCGGTGCGCTGGGCCGAGGCCAGATCCGTCCACCGGGACAGCCTGCTGAGGTAGGTCGCGACGGCCCAGGCCAGCCGCCAGGCGTGACCGTCCAAGCCGGATTCGACTGCCTGGTCGATCGCGGCGAGGAGCACGAGCCGTTCCGCGTCGAGCCACAGCTGTGCCTGCTCGCTGTCGGTGAACGACGCGACGGCTGTCCCGGCGGCCGTCGGCGGCAGATCGATGCGGTCCCGATGCGGCTCGATCGTCAACGCGGCAGCGTGAGCCCCGTTCAGCCAGTGGTCGTACAGCCGGCGCATCGCGGATGCCCGTTCGCTGTCGTCCAGCAGCTCGCCGGCGTACGCCCGCAGCAGGTCGTGGCACGCGTAACGATCCGGACCGGTCAGGTCCACCAGGTGGGCCCCGAGCAGCTCGTCGAGCGGTTCACGTACCTGCTGGGCGGGAAGCCCGACAAGGCTGGCCACCGCCGGCAGGCTGACGTCCGGGCCGGCGTACAGAGCGAACAGGCGGAACAGCGCTGCCGCCGGCGCGCTGAGCGCCCGATAGGACGCGGCGATGACCGACCGCACGTCGGCAACGGCGTCGCGGTCGGCCAGGGCGTCCAACCCATGGTGTTGGTCGGCGAGTTCGTTGGCCAGGTCGCGAAGTGACAGGGCCGGATTCGTGGCGGCCCGGGCCGCCACGATCGACAGGGCGAGCGGCAGGCCGGCGCAAGCCCCGACGATGCTGCCCGCCGCGTCAGCCTCCGTCGAGAGCCGATCCCGGCCGAGCCGGCCGGCGAGGAGGTGAAGGGCCTCGTCCCGGCTCAGACAGCCGAGCGGCAGAGGACGGAGCCCTTCGGTCGCCACCAGGCCCGACATCTGATTCCGGCTGGTCACCACTACCGCGCAACTGGCCGAGCCGGGCAGCAGCGGGCGGACCTGATCGGGGTCCCGGGCGTCGTCCAGCACGATCAGCATCCGTCGGTCGGCCACCAGGCTCCGATACAAGCCGATCTGGGAGTCGAGATCGGCCGGCACAGCGTTCGGGGCGACGTCGAGCGCGTCCAGAATCGCGCGTACCGCGCCAGCCGGGGTCATCGGCGGTTCGGTGGGGTGAAAGCCGCTGAGGTTGACGAAGAGTTGACCGTCCGGGTACCGGTCGAGGTGGGTGGCCGCCCAGTGCAGCGCGAGCCAGGTCTTGCCGATTCCGCCGGTGCCGCTCACGGCCACCGCGGTACCGGTCGTTTCACCGCTCGTCAGCAGGGCCGCGTCGAGCTGCGCCAGATCGTCGGACCGGCCGGTGAACGACCCGGACGGCATGGGCAGCTGTCGGGGGACAGGTGACCCGGTCTGAGGCGTGTCCGCCGCGACATCCGGCGCCAGGATCGACAGGTGCAACTGCTGGAGATGCGGGCTCGGCTCCACGCCAAGTTCCTCGACCAACAGGTCCCGAAAACGCCGGTAGTGCTCCAGCGCCTCGGCCGAGCGGCCGGCGCCGGAGAGCGCGAGCAACATCTGGCCGGCCAGGCGCTCGTTCAACGGTTGCCCGGGCACGAGCCGCGACAGGTCCGCCAGAACCTCGTCGTGGTGGCCGACCCGCAGTGCAGCATCGATGCGTTCGAGTTCCGCTGTCAGCTTCTCCTGCTCCAGATCCGTCCGCACGGTGTCGAGCCAGAACGCGTCCAGCCCGGAGAACGGGTCACCGCGCCAGAGGCCGAGTGCCTTGTCGAACAGGGCGAGGCGGTCGTCCTCGGACCGCTCGGCGCGGGCCTCGTCACGCAGCTGGCGGAAGCGGTGCAGGTCCACCGCCATCTCGTCGGCAGCCAGCAGGTAGCCACCGGATCGGCGCGTGATCGTCGCGTCGGGAACGTCGGCCAGGTTGCGGCGCAAGCGGTACAGGTAGCCGTAGAGGGTGTCGCGGGCGCGTTGCGGTGGGCTCTCGCCCCAGACCCGGTCGATGAGCTGGTCGACGGAGACCGCCCGGTTGACGTCGACGAGCAGCGCGGCCAGGACGCATTGCTGTCGGGCATGCCCGAGGGCGACCGGGCGGTCGTCGACTGTCGCCACTACGTCACCGAGCAAACCGAATCGCACCGCCACCCGCATCTCCTCACCCAGGCGCCGTTTCTGTCTTACCCCGGTTCCACCAGCGGATACCAGGTCCGTCCCAGACCGTCCCCAGACCCGACGCCGATAGTCGATCGGGACAGCCCAGGACGGGCTGCCAACGAGATGGAGGAGAACGACATGGGATGGCTGAAACGACCACTCGTCGTCGTCGCCACGACCGCGGCGGTCCTGGTGGGCACGGGCGGCATCGCACAGGCCGGCACCGACCGGGTTGCCACGGTGTCCGGCGCGAAGGTGACGTTCACCAGTTACGGCGACTCATTCTCGGTCTGCGACACCGAGACCGACGGGTTGAACGTCTACAACGAGTACAAGTACATCCGCAAGGACGGCACTGTCCAGCGCGACCTCGAGTACAACGGCCTCGGAAGCGGGACCTGCGCCTCGTACGACCACAACTTCGGCGAGGGCCGCAGCGTCACCTTCCGTGCCTGCCTCGACATGCCGGGAATCATCCCGGATCCCTGCAGCAACTGGGCGGTGGGTGTCGCATGAGGACGCTTGGGAAGCTCAGTGTGGTAGCCGTCGCCGCGACGGCGACGATTCTCGCGACCGGGACCAGCGCATACGCCGGGACCGACGCGGTGTCCGAGGTCACGGGCTCGTCGTCGCGGTTCATCAGCTACGGAGACAAGTTCGAGAACTGCGACACGTCCTCGGACGGCCTCATCTCGTACGTCGCGTTCGAGTACGTCCGCATCGACGGATCCCTACAGACCGGCTCGCACTACAACCCGGGAAGCAGCGGTGACTGCTCCCAGTGGAACCACAATTTCGGTGAGGGGCGCACGGTCCGGTTCCGCTCCTGCGTCGACCAGCCGGCCTGGGCCACCGACACCTGTGACCGGTGGCGCAGCGGGGTCGCCTAGCGCCGGGTGACCTGGGCGTCGACCACAGCGACAGGTCACTGCCACGCGCGAAGGACGCTCAACGGCCCGTCCCCGACCGATGCCCGGTCGGGGACGGGCTGGCGGGGTGGCCGGCGGACGGCAGGTTCAACCGACCTGGCGGACGGTGATCGTCGCCGACCCGGTCTCGTCGGCCCACGGGTCCAGCACGAGCGTGTAGGTGCCACCGGTGGGCAGTGGTCCCACGTCGAACCGCCCGGCACCGCCAATGACACAGCCGCTGCCCAGCACCTCGCCCCCCGGGCCGGTGACGGTCAGAATCGCGCACCGGTCGGGAAGGCTGGCGCCGCTCACCTCGACGGTGAGGCGCTTGCCGCTGTCGGCGGGAAGCCGCAGACGGCTCACCGCACCGGGGCGGCTGACCGACAGGGTGTTGGCCCGTCCATCAGCGACGGTATCCCGCTGCTCGTCGGTGGCGTCGCGCAACCGCACGTCCGCCGAGCCGGTGTCGGTGGAGGTCCCGTCGACCTCCAGCACGTACCGGCCGGTGGCCGGCAGGACGAACCCGTCGACATGTCCCTGACCGCCGATCACGCAGCCGCTGGTCACCTGGTCACCGGCCGGGTCGCGCAGGCGCAGCAGGTTGCACCGATCCGGCACTGTCGCGTCGGTGACCTGGAGGAATACCTTCTGACCGGCGCGGCCGTCGAAGGACAGGCGGCTGACCGCGCCCGGTTGGGCGAGCGTCGCCCGGACCGCGGGCCCGTCCAGCGTGAGCGTCTTCGCCTCGTCGGTGACCGCAACGACCCGTACCGTCGCTCGACCGAGGTCGGCATCCCACGGGTCGAGTACCACCTGATGGTCGCCGGTGGTGGTCAACGTGGTCGTGTCGATGAAGCCGATGCCGGAGATGACGCAGCCGGTCGCCAGTTGACGGCCCTGCGGGTCGAGCAGCAGCAACACCCCGCAGCGATCCGGCACCGTGGCGGCGGGCACCTCCACGAAGATCTTCTGACCGGCCCGGCCCGGCACCTTCATCGCGGCCGTGGCGCCGGCCCGGGTCACTGCCAGGTCGACGTCACCGGCGGCGGGCGCGTCGCGCTGCGCGCGGGCGGCGTCCTCGGCGAACGCCACCTGCCCGGTGAGGCCGACGTCGAGCACACAGTCGGCGAAGATCTGCGGATCGGTGACACCGGCTCGCCGGCAGATGAGTTCGGCGGTGGCCCGGTTGGGTAGGTCATCGACGGTGGTCAGCCGGTCCGGGAACCGCCGGTCGGTGAACGTGCCGGTGTTCTGCCCCGGCTCGTAGTCGAACAGCGACCGTTGCGCCTCGGCACGCCAACTGTCGGCGAAGCCGGGGTACAGCGCCTCGAACGTGGGCGGCTGCGTTACCCGCTTCCCGCCACGGACGGTCAGGTCGTCGCCGGGGTCACCGTCATGGTCGCCGAGCAGACCCTCCAGCGTCCCGGCCCGGGCGGTGGGCGCGCTGACGCTCACGCTCAGCCCCCACACCCCGATCGGCTGTGCGGTCAGCCGAGCGCCCCCCGGCCACTCCACTGTCACAGTGCCGTCTCCCCAGGCGGTGACGGTGCCACCGCGCGGCAGCTTCACCCCGTCGGGCGCGGACACCGGCGCGGCACCGTTCACCCGGACCGCCGGGCCGTCGGGTGTGACGTACACGCCGACCCGGTCACCGGCCACCCGCGCCGCGACGGCCGAGTTGACGGCCACCACCGAACTGGCCGGGAACATCGTCTGTCGTACCTGGACCTCGAAGTCGTCTGTCGTCGAGCGGGTCAGCACGAACTCCCCGGCGGCCTGGAAGTCGTACCGCAGACCGTCGTAGGTGAGCAGGTGCGGGTCGCCGTTGCTGTTCGCGCACCGGTAACCCTTGCCGATCACCGAGATCGAACAACCACCACCGCCGGGTGGTCGGGGCCTGGGCTTGTCGCAGTCCTTGCCGTTCGACGGCAGCTTCATTCCGCTGTACGTCGTGCGCAGTGGCACACCGACCGCCTTGCGGTACGCGTTCTCCGCCAGCACCGCGTGCACCTCGGCGGGGTCCACGGTGCTGGCCTGTTGGCCGCCCTGCGTGCAGAACTGGCCCCGGTCGGTGTCGTTCACCTCATCGAGGGCGTGGTTCATCTCGTGGATGAGGGTGGCGCACTGGTCCTCGGTGAAGCCCGCGCCCTCCTCCGGCAGCGCCCGCCCGTCGTTCTCCGGCACCCAGTTGATCTGCACGTCACTACCCGGGACGTACGTCGTGGTGCTGCTCTCCGAGCCGAAGATGGGTCTGCGCACCTTGATCTGCTTGCCGGAGCGCTCCAACTCGTCGAGCACCGCACCGTTGCCGGAGCCGCGGATCTGTCCGACGCAGCCCGCGTACTCCGTTTGCAGGTCGGCGTTGACGCTGACCACCGCGGATGCCGCCTGTGGGGCGATCAGCACCAGGACGCCCGCCAGCACGACGCCCATTCGCACCGGGCTCCGCAACCCTGTCACCCGCCTCTCACCTCGAACGCGACGGTGCCCTGCTCGGCCGTCGCGGCGCAGGCATCCGCCGGCACACCGCGCAGCGGCGCTCGCAGGTAGCCCAGCACCAGCCGGTACGCCCCCGGTTGGTCGACCGGCCACCAGGTGATGGTGGCCCCACCCCGCCCGTCCGGCGCGCTGGTGGTCAGCGCCGCGCCGACCGGGCTCTGCGGGTCGCTGCCCAGCGTCAGCTCCACCGACCCGCGCGGCGGCACCTTCACCAGGTTCTCGACGAGGTACGCGGTGAAGTCCCGGTAGTAGGCGGCGCCACCGACCGCGGGTGCCACCGCCGTGCCGTCGCGGGTCAACGACATGACCGTCACCGCCCCGTCCGGCACCCGACTGAGTTGGCACTCGGCGTCGCGATTGTTGACCAGTTTGAGGCGCATACTGATCTGCTCACCCACCCGGTACGACGGTTGCCCGGCACTGACTGTCAGTCCGACCGTCGCCGTGCCGCTGGTCGGCTTCGGTGACGGACGTGACCGTCTGCATCCAACCGTGGTGACCATCAGCAGTATCGCGAGACCACCGGCGAGCACCGCCGTCCCCGCGCGGGGTACGCCCATGGGCCGCGAGCCTCCTCCGGGTGCCGACGGTCGGCACAGATCCCGGCCAGCCTGCGCCGACGGGTGCCGGGGCGCTGTCGTGATCCGGCCCGGTGGATGTCCGCTAGCCGACCCGCCGGGTCCTGGAGAGGGCGGTGGCCGTCAGTGCTACCGGCGTTCGTGTCTGCCCGGGGTGTGCCCGAAGGCGCGCCGGAAGACGTCGATGAACGCGCTGGCCGAGGACCATCCACACTGGTGCGCCACGGCGGTGACCGGAACATCCTCGGCCAGCATCACCAGAGCGCGGTGCAGCCGCAGCTGGGTACGCCACTGCGGGAAGGTCATGCCGAGGTCGGAGCGGAACAGGCGGGACAGCGTACGGTCACTCCCGCCGACCTGCCTGCCGAGCGCGGCCAGGGTGCGGTTGTCGGCCGGGTCGGCGTGCAGGATCGCGCAAAGTGCCCTCAATCGGGGCTCGGTGGGCGTGGGCAGGCGCACGGGCTGCGTGGCCGAGGACCGCAACTGGTCGAGCAGAACGGCGCGCAGCCGCGCACGCGCGGGGCTGTCATCCCGGGGAGCGCGGGTGTAGGCGAGGATCAGCTCACGCAGCAGCGGCCCGACGGCCAGCACTGTCGGCTCCGTCAGATTCAGCGGGTCCTCGCTAGCGGGCAGGCCGATCAGGTGCAGTTCAAGTGCACCGTGGGCCTCGTGGGCGTGCGCGGTGCCGGCGGGCACCCAGATGGCGCGGCTGGCGGGGACGACCCAGGCACCCGCGTCGGTGGTGATGGCCAGCACGCCACGGGCGGCGTAGACGATCTGATGGTCGTCGTGGCGGTGCACGTCGATCACGGACCCGGACGCCAGCCGCTGGGCGCGAGTCGGTGCCACCGGCCGGTGGCGGATTCTCGTCATTGGTTGGCAGGTTATCGGAAGCCCGACAGGTCCGGAAGCGGCGAGCATGGCGGCGTGCGGAGAAACAGAACGATCATCCTGCTGTCCGTCGGGCATGGTTGCGTGGACGTCTACCAGGGTGCCGTGGCCGCGCTCGTACCGTTCTTCGTCGCCGAGCGTGCCTACACCTACGCGGCGGCCTCCGGCGTGGTGCTCGCCGCGTCGCTGCTCTCCTCGGTGGCGCAACCGCTGTTCGGTGCGCTGACGGACCGGTGGGCAATGCCCTGGCTGTTGCCACTGAGCACGATCCTGGGCGGACTGGGAATCGCGTGCAGCGGGATCACCGGTTCGTACCCGTTGACGCTGGCGTTCGTGGCCGTCTCGGGGATCGGAGTCGCGGCGTACCATCCCGAGTCCGCCCGGGTCGCGCGGATCGCCAGCGGCGGAAGCCACACCGGGATGGGTTGGTTCTCCCTCGGCGGCAACCTCGGCTTCGCCGTCGCGCCCATTCTGGTCGCCGCCGTCGTCGCCAGCGGCGGTCTGCGACTCACCCCGCTGCTCGTGGTGCCGGCCCTTGCGGGCAGCGTGCTGTGCCTGCCCGTCCTTCGCGCGCTGCGCCCGACGACGGGGGCCGGTCCCGATACCCCGCGGTGGATCGGGACCGACGACAGGGCCTCGTTCGGCCGGCTGTCGCTGGCCGTGGTCTGCCGCTCCATCGCCTTCACCGGTCTGAGTACATTCCTGGCGCTCTACGCGCCGCAGCGCACCGGCGGGGGGACCTCGGCGGGAACGGCGGCGCTGGTGGTGCTCTACCTCGGTGGAGCGGTGGGTACGGTGCTCGGGGGCAACCTGGCCGGCCGCTGGGACCGAGTCACCGTCGTGCGCTGGTCGTACCTGGTGAGCGTCGCCGCCGTCGCGGGGGTGGTGCTTGTCCCCGGGCCGGCGTTCTATCTCTTCGTGGCGCTCACCTCGGCCGGGCTCTACATCCCGTTCTCGCTGCAGATCACCCTTGGCCAGGACTACCTCCCGACCCGCGTCGGTACCGCGAGTGGCATCACACTGGGCCTGACCGTCAGCGTCGGCGGCCTGGTCAGCCCACTGATCGGTGGTGTCGCCGACGCGGTCTCCCTCCAGGTTGCCCTCGCTCCGCTGATCCTGATGCCCGCGCTGAGTTGGCTGCTGTTCCGCACCCTCCCCGAACCGGCCGTGCCGAGGCGCTGAAGCGCCCGCCCCCAGTCGAGGGGACGGGCGCTTCGCTGTGCGGGGTTGGTCAGCCCACCACCGACCGCAGCGGCACCTTGGCGGCGTTCAGCGCGCGTACCAGATCCCTCGCGAACGGGTGTTCGTCCATCTGGAGCCCCTGCGGGTTCGGGATCACGACGTACGCCGAACCGTTCTTCTCGGACGTCTGCGCGTCGGTGGTGAAGCGTTCGACGATCGCTCGGGTGCGCGGCAGGTCGCCGGCCGCCACCTGGATGGTGATCGGCCTCCAGCCACCGCCCAGGTCCGGCGGCACCGGCGCGGCGGCGGCGCTGGCGCGCGCCGCGTCGACGCCGGTCGGGCGCCGCGCGTCCGGCGCGGCGGTCGCCGGGTAGAGCAGCGCGTTGGCGACCAGGTGCAGGCCATTTTCGTTGTACGCGCGGAAGAGCGGATTGAACGCGAACAGCACCGCCCGACCGGCGCCGGTCGGCTCGTCGACGACGGCCGCCGTGCCCTTCAGCGTGTCCGCCCCGACGGTGTAGCCGTTGGCCCAGAACGTGTCACCCGTCGGGTAGGTGAGCACGTTCGTCCCGGTGGTGCTCGGGGTGAGGATCGGGTCGCTGTTGTTGAACTCGAAGTCCTCCGCCGGGCGGCCCAGCGCCACCGGGCTGTCCTGGTCGACGTCGACGCGCAGGTGCGAGCCGATCACCAGGTAGTCCGCCGGTTTGGTCTTCTCCGTGGTGGAGGTGAGCCCGGCTGCGCGGGCGACCCGGGTGCCCCCGTTGCGCAGCCCGAGGTAGGTGTGGCCCTGGCCGATCCAGTCGCGCAGGTTGGCCTGCCCGGTGGCGGTCAGGCCGCCGGTGGCGCTGCTGCCGTCCGGCACCAGCAGCACGGTGCGCCCGGTGAACGCCTCGGTGTTGTCGTTGATGTCGGCAGTGGTGACCGGTTTCAGGTCGAGCCCCCACCGCTTGCCGAGCACGTAGCGGGCCTCGCCGTGTGAGCCGGAGGTGGTGGAGATGCCGGTGCCCTGGAACAACCCCACGTCGGGCAGGTCGAGGCGGGTGCCGGCGGGCCGACCGCCCGGGGTGAGGGTGACGCCGAGGGATTCGGCCAGCCCGTCCACCGTCCGGTTCACACTGGCGGCCGGGATGGCGACCCGGCTGGTCGTGAGGTCACGGACCAGGGGTACGCCACGGCCGAGCAGGCTGAAGGTGAGCTCCGCGGCGGCGGCCGAGTCGAGCGGGTACGTGTACGAGCCCCAGGGCCAGGCCACACCGGTGCGACCGCCGGAGACCTTGCGGACCAGAGCGGCCCTCGGCCGGACGGTGTCTCCGGTGTAGATGGCGTTGATGCCCATCAGCAGCGGGTTGCTCCAGGACGACACGTCGTAGAAGTACGGGAACGGCACGTACGGGTCCTCGCCCATGATGGCCTGGATCCAGTGCTTCTGCGGCTGGTCCATCGGGATCCAGTACGCGCCCCTGGGCACCGTCACGTTGGTGGCGCTGCGCCCGCCGAAGACCTGCGCGGTGGGCACCCGGGTGGCCTGCTGTACCTCGTACACCTCGACGTCCATCCGGCGCAGCCGCTCGACGAGTTGGCGGACGTCGGCGAGCTGCCGGTCGGGCAGCAGGAAGTACGAGCGGATGCTGACGTCCGGAACCGGGAACTGCACGTCGTTTGTGGGTTGCACCACCTCGTTCGGTTCGAGGGTGCCCGCCCTGCCCTGGGCGAGCGCGTCGGTCCAGATGTCGAAGTAGCCGTCGAGCACCTCGCGCTTGTTCGCGGCGGCCCAGCCGAGCGTCGACCACTGGGTGTGGAACTGCTGCTGGACCCGGTCGGCCACCGCCGACGCGCTGCCCTTCTCGTACGTCATGCCGGCCGCGCCGAAGCCGGTGGTGGGCACCGTGTCGCCGTAGCCCATGAAGAACATGTCGTACGTGTCGTAGTTGAAGTAGCACTCGGTGAAGGCGGTGTCGTCGCAGGCCCCGTTGAAGCCGAAGCCGGCCTTGTTGGCCTCGCCGATGCGGTTGATCCAGTCCACGGCCTCACCGGCGATCTCGTGGTGGATCGGGTCGGCGTTGGGCGGGAAGAAGTACTGCTTGCCGCCCATCTCGTGTGCGTCGACGAAGACCTGCGGCGGGTAGCGGCGCAGCAGTTCGAGCTTGCCGTCGGTCTCCTGCTGGGTGCGGGCGAACCAGTCCCGGTTCAGGTCGAAGCCGAACTCGTTCTGCCGGCGGGTCGCGTCGCGGCCGTCCGGGTTCTGGGTGGGGACGATGATGGTGACCAGGTTGTCGTTGCGCTGGGCGACAGCGCAGGACAGGCCCGCCGCCAACTCGTACAGCGTCTTCAGCGCCGCGTCGGCGCCGCTCTTCTCTCCGCCGTGCACGTTAGCGGTGACCCAGACGATGGCCGGGCTGTCCTTCGCCGTCCGGGCGGCCGCTCGCGCGCTGGTCCGGCGCGGGTCGCGCAGGTCCCGGATGTCGTCGGCGATCTCGCGTAGCGCGGCGGGCCGCACGTGGCGCTCGTTGGACACCACCGCGTACGGCAACGGCTGGCCGAGCACACTGGTGGTCATCACGCCGGTGACGACCCGGTTGGAGGCGCGATCGACGGCCCCGAGGTAGGTCCGGACCTCGTCGTTGGTGACGACCCGCTCCTGCCCCGCGCCGAGCGGGAAGCCGAGCACGGCGTCCGGGCTCGGCACTGTGGTCAACCGGGCGGTCGGGTCGTCGCTGCACCGGGAGGGCTGGGCGGCGCTCGCGGCCGGTGTGCCGCCGAGCAGGGCAGTCATGCCGAGCAGGAGCGTGATCGTGGCGGCACTCGCCAGCCGCCTGGCGGGGGCCATCCGGAACGGACGCATCGATGGGGCCATGAGTCGTGTTTCCCCTCTCGGGAACAACCTCGCAGTGGCCGGAGCCTATGAATCGTCGATACGGCGGTCAAGGGTCGATAGATATTGCTGACTACTCGGCGTGCCGGTTCCGACGCGGAGTGGCAGGATGGTGGCGTGGGCTTGTCGTCGTCTGGGAGGAGGAGACGTGCCGGAGATGATCACGCTCTCGGTCCATCCGGATCTTTCGTCCGCCGATGCTCGGCGTTCGCTGGCGTCCTGGCTGCGCGCCGAGGATCGGCTTCGGGAGGGGGTGACCATGACGTCCCCCGACGGGATGTCGGCGGACACCACTGACGAACTGCGGGTGGCGGCCAGCGACGCGGGCACTGTCATGGTGCTGGTGCAGGCGATCGCCGGCTGGCTGACCCACCGCCGCGATGATGTGACGGTGAGGCTCACCCGGCCCGACGGATGGTCGGCCGAGGTGGACGTGCACCGGGCTCGGGACATGGGCCAGGTGACCGCGCTCATCGAGGCCGCGGTGCGCGCGGTGACACCCGCGCAGCGGTAAACGGCCCGCCGCCGGCCGAGAGGTCGGCCGGCGACGGGCCGGGTGGATCGGGTACGGCTACCAGGTCGTCAGGCCGAGGCCGATCGTCTTGGTCAGCGTGGCGTTGTCGTCGTCGCCGTCGAGCGACCAGATCATGGCGCCGGCCAGGCCGGCCCGTCGGATGTAGAGCGTCTTCTGCAACACGACCGCCGGGTCGTCGTACGTCCACAACGTCGTACCGTCGAACAACCAGGCGTGTCCGGCACGCAGGTCGCGGTGCACCGTGTAGCCGTTACCGGCAAGGGTCTTCAACTTCTTGTAGTCCTCGTACCCGGCCTCGAAGGTGGCCGGCGCGGGCCCGGTGGCCGGCTGGAACAGGCCGTTGCCGCCGCCGGTGATGCCGGTCCAGCCGCGACCGTAGTAGGGGATGCCGAGCACGAGCTTGTCCCGTGGGGCACCACGGGAGATCCACCCGTCGATGGCCACCTCCACGGAGAAGTCCGGGTTGTCCGGGGCGCCCGCCGGGACGCGAAGCGCCGACTGCTGGTTGGCCCGCGCGTCCCAGCCGCCGTGGAAGTCGTACCCCTGCACCGTGGCGAAGTCCAGGTACTTGAAGATCTTGCGGCCCTCGTAGCCGGCGTCCATGGTGGCCGGGCTGGCCGGCAGGAACGCGGTCAGCGGGTGGTGCGCGCGGGTCGTGCGCCCGTACGCGTCGAGCTGCCGGCGGAACTCGGCGAGCAGTTTGGTGAAGTTCTCCCGGTCCTCCGGGCGGATGACGTTGCCGGGCTCACCCTCCCAGTTGGGCCACTCCCAGTCGAGATCGATGCCGTCGAAGACGCCGGCCCCGGCGCCCGGGCCGCCGGCGGCGCCGTCACCGCCGGGCAGGTTTCCCTTGAGGTAGAGGTCGATGCAGGACGTGACGAACGCCTTGCGGGAGGCGTCGGTGCGGGCGGCGTTCGAGAAGTACGTCGACCAGCTCCAGCCGCCCAGCGAGATCAGCACCTTCAGTTTGGGGTGCTTGGCCTTGAGCTTGGCGAGCTGGCCGAAGTTGCCGTTGAGCGCCTGGCCCGGCGCGTCCGCGACGCCGTCGACGCTCTCCTCGGCCGGGACGGGACGTTGGTAGTCCGCCCAGGCGTCGCCCTCGCCCGGCCCACCGTCCACATAGCAGCGGCCGTCTTCGCTGACGTTGCCGAAGGCGTAGTTGAGGTGGGTGAGACGGCTCGCCGCCCCGGAGGTTTCGAGCTTCTTGACCGGGAAGGCCCGGCCGTAGATGCCCCACTGGGTGAAGTAGCCGACCCGGTGGTAGCCGGTGCGGCGCTGGTGGTTGTCACCGGCGCTGGCGGCGGTGGGCGGAGCGGCGGTGACCAGCAGTGTCGCCAGGGCGACGACGGCGGTGAGACGGCGGTGGCGGAATGGTCGCATCGGCACACTCCCACGAGACATCAAGCAAAATTAGTAAAGACACTTATCTGATTGATGAAGTTAAGCCGATCACCCTCCGGGGTCAAGAGCCGTCCAGCCACATGGGGGATTGTGACGGCGTTACCGGGTGGTAACGATGTTGTGCCATGGACTCCGCCGTGACTCTGATCGGACTACCCGTCGCCCTCGGCATCATCATGCTCGGTCTGGGTCTCGGACTGACAATGGCGGACTTCCGCCGGGTGGCCCACCATCCACGAGCCGCCGTCATCGCCCTGGTCTGCCAGGTGCTGGTGCTGCCGGCGCTCTGCTTCTGCCTCGTCCTCGCGTTCGACCTGGCACCCGAGCTGGCCGTCGGCATGATGCTGCTGGCCGCGTCACCGGGTGGCACCACCGCCAACCTCTACAGTCACCTGTTCGGCGGGCACGTGGCCCTGAACATCACCCTTACCGCCATCAACTCGGTGCTCGCCGTGTTCACACTGCCGATCCTGGTCAACCTGTCGGCGGCGTACTTCCTCCCCGACGGCAGGAGCATCGGCCTGCAGTTCGACAAGGTGCTCCAGGTCTTCGCCATCGTGCTCGTCCCGGTCGCGATCGGCATGCTCATCCGGGCGCGGATGCCGCACCTGGCCGAGCGGCTGAACCGCCCGGTCCGGATCATCTCCGTCGTCGTACTCGTCGCGGTGATCGCCGGCGCGGTGCTCGGCGAGCGGGAGAACATCGCCGACTACTTCGTCTCGGTCGGCCTGGCCGTGCTCGCCTTCAACCTGCTCAGCCTCGCCATCGGCTACGGGGTGCCGCGCCTCGCCGGTGTCGACCGGAGCGCCGCGACGGCCGCCGGTTTCGAGATCGGTATCCACAACAGCACCCTGGCCATCACTATCGCGCTCAGCCCGGCGCTGCTCAACAGCACCCAGATGGCGATCCCGGGCGCCGTCTACGGCATCGTCATGTTCTTCACCGCGGCGGCCTTCGGCCTCCTGGTGACCCGCGTCGGCGCCCGGTCCGCCACCGCCCTGACACCCTGACGGCCGGTGCCCTGTCGCCCCGACGGCAGCCGTCGAGGCGACAGGGCTGACGGCAGCGGTCAGCCGACCTGGTTGTTGTCCTTCTGCGCGCCCCAACCGTGCCAGCGGTCAATCTCGATCAGGGCACTGACCCGGGCACGTTCCCGGCGTGGGTACGCGTTGCCCGTGTAGTGCTTCGACAGCCGGTCGATGTCCGCCAGGCCCTCGTCGGGGCGCAGTTCGGCGACGTGCCCGATGATGCTGACGTGGGTGTACCAGCCAGCCTCGTCGAGCACTGTGAGGGACACCCGCGGGTCGTTGCGGACGTGCTCCAGCCGCCGGCGGCTCTCGTCCATGTTCACCAGGATCCGGCCGTCCTCCCACAGGTACCAGGTGGCGGCGGACACCGGCTGGCCACCGTTGCGAAGGGTGGTCATGACGGCGGGGTTCGGCTTCTGGAGCATGGCGACCGCGGCCTCGGGAAGCGGTGGCTTGGACATGAAGTCTCCTCGTCGCGACAACGTTTACCCCTGCACGTTACGCACCCGCCCGCCCGATCGCGCTCGGATCGCGATCGCGGCGCGGCGGGCCGAGCCCACCCGGCTGCCGGGCTGATGTCGCCTGCGGCGAAGATGTGGTCATGAGCGAATCCACACTGCCCAGGCGTGTCGTCGTCACCGGTGCCACCGGCAAGCTCGGCCGTGCCGTGGTCACCCACCTGCGCGCCACGGGCGTCGACGTGTTGGCTGTGGACCGCGCCGGTGGCCGCGACCCCCGCGACGTGAACGGCGAGTTCCTGCTTGTCGACCTGACCGACTACGGGCAGGTGGTGGAGGCGTTCACCGGGGGCGCCGACGAGCACGCGGGCGGCGTCGACGCTGTCGTACACCTCGCGGCGATCCCGGCCCCCGGGCTGATGTCGAACGCGACCACCTTCGCGAACAACTCCGCCGCGACGTACAACGTGTTCGCCGCCGCCCGTGCGGCCGGGATCAAGCGGGTCGTGTGGGCGTCCAGCGAGACGGTGCTCGGGCTGCCGTTCGACACCCCGCCGCCGTACGCGCCGGTCGACGAGGAGTACGCGCCACGGCCCGAATCGACGTACTCGTTGAACAAGGCCCTGGAGGAGGAGATGGCCCGGCACTTCTGCCGGTGGGACCCGGAGCTGGTCATGGTGGGGTTGCGCTTCTCCAACGTCATGGACGTCGAGGACTACGCGCCGTTTCCCTCGTTCGACGCCGACCCGCGGCTGCGCCGGTGGAACCTGTGGGGCTACATCGACGCCCGCGACGGGGCCCAGGCGGTCGAGCGCGCGCTCGCGTACGACCAGCCCGGTGCCGACGTCTTCGTCATCGCCAACGCCGACACCGTCATGAGCAGGTCCAGCGCCAGCCTGATGGCCGAGGTCTACCCGGGCGTCGAGATCCGCAAGGAGCTGGGTGAGCACGAGACGCTGCTCAGCATCGACAAGGCCCGCCGGGTGCTGGGGTACGAGCCACGGCACTCCTGGCGGGACCACGTCGACGTGCTGTAGGTCAGCGCGCCGCCTGGTAGGCGCGGCCGACGGCGGTCGCGGCGCTGCCGGTACGGAACAGGCCTGTCTGGTCCTTATCGGTGGCGGGCAGGCCGAACCACGCGTACCGCTGTAGCCAGGACAGGCCACCCAACATCCGGGTCGCCGCGGTGAGGAACGCTGCCTGCTGTGCCTGGGTGGGGAAGCGGACGCCGTTGGAGAAGTCGATCAGGGCGAACTCGGTGAGCCAGATCGGCAGCTTGTACCGGTCGTGCACGGCCTGGAGGTACGACCTGAGCTGGTTGACGGCGTTGGCGGTGGTGAAGTCGCCGCCGTACCAGTGCAGGGCGATGAAGTCGACGCGGTAGCCGCGCTGCTTCGCCCCGGCCATGAACCGGTCGAGCCACTCGCCCGGCCGGTCGCCGCCCCAGGCCACCGCCGGGCTGCCCAGCGGAAGGCCGGTGGCCTGCAACTGCGGCCACAACTCCAACGCCTGCTCGACGGTCATCTCCGCCTGACCCTTCAGGTCCGGCTCGTTGAACCCGAGCAGGTAGCGGCCGTTCTTCTTGGCCTGTTGCAGGTTGGTGGCGGTGACGCTCTTCGCTCCCCAGATCATCGGGACGAACTCGGCGCCCTTCGGGCTGGTGACGCCGGAGTGGGCCACGTCCCAGGTGTAGTACCAACTCGCCCCGGAGTTGGCCAGCGCCTGACTGACGCCGTCGAAGGTCCACACCCCGACGCCCTTGCGCTTCGAGGTCGCCGCCGGGGCCGCCGGAGCGACCGGACGCCCCGTCGTCGGCTTCGCCGTCGGCGTCGCCGTCGGGGTCGCCCCCGCCGGGCTCGGCGTGGCGGCGGGCGTGGTCGCGCTGGGTGCGCCGGGTTGCGGGCTCGTGGGCGGCGGCGCGTCGAGCGCCTGCGTCGCCGCCGGGGCGGGCGTCGGCCCGGTCGGCTGCACCACGACGATCACACCGGTCACCAGTACGGCGACCACCGCGGCCACGAGGAGCGGCCACAGCAGCCGCCTCGCGCCGATCGGAAGGCGGCCGAGCATCCCGCGTCGGGGTTCCGCGTGGACGCCCCGGTTTCCCCTCGCGGCGTCCGCTTCACCCTGGCCGGTTGCGCGCATCGTCTCGACTCCCTCGTGTGTGGTCGCAGCACCATTGGATGCTGCGGTGGCGGGGGAACCCGCCAACGCCTCACCTCAGGAGACTTCCCGGCCGTACCCGGATAACAGTTTCGTCGGCGAAGCGCCGCCCAATTGCGTGGCCCGTGCATCAACGTGCCTGTCGGGATGGCGGCCGGCGAGGTGCAGGCGGGTCGCGCGGAGTGACCGCAGCCGTGGCCCATAGGACCGCTCCTCCCCGCTTACGACGGCACCCGGAAATCGAGCAACGCTGGTAGGTTCTGGGCGCCTTGATCAGTGTCTGCAATGGAGATTGCATGCCGCCCGCTCGATCCATGTTCGTGGCCAGTCGGCGGCAGTTGTCCAGGGCTGCAATCATTGCGGTCGCTGCCAGCGTGGGTGCGGCGTGCGTGCTGCGGAACGTGGGACCACCGGCTGATAGGGCTGAGGTGGTATGGCAGGTCGACCTGGGTTTGTTCTCGGCCATGCTGACGGCGGTGACCATCGTGTTCGCGGTCACGATCACGCCGCAGACCCGGTGGCCGTCCTTCAGTGACCTGATACGGGCGATGGCCGCGATGTCCTGGCTGGCTACGGCCACGGTCGGGATCACGTGTGCGGCGGCGGGCGACATTTGGTCGCGCTCGGGTCTCACGGCGGTCGGAGCGGTGCTCACGGTCGTGCAGCTCGGCTTCGGACTTGACTCGCTGTGGGTCCTGATGCGGTTCCGGTCGGCGGCGGGACGCCGGAAGATTCTGATCAGGCTGGCCACCCGGCGGCTGCATCGGGCAGCGGCTGACGGAACGCCGACGATGGAGCACCACGAGTTGGCCGACCTGAACGACGAGATTGAATACTCGATCGATCGCGGTGACGTGGCCGAGATCGCAGCGCGGGTCACCGAGATCGTCGACGGATGCCCGGACGATCGGACCGCCGATCAGGCACGGTACCGGCTGGCTCTGCTCACCCACTTGCTGGAGCGGCTGGGTCGGTCGGTGCTGTTCGAGTCGCTAACCGGTGACGCGGCTCGCGCGGCGGTGCCACCGTTGGTGCGCGGTGTGCTGCAGACCAGTTGGCGGCTCAGCGAGCTGACGTTCCCGAATCGGACAGCCGCAGAGCGGGACGAGGTGGCTGCCGCGGTGGCGCTCGGGCAGGTGTGTCGCGTGATCGCGTGGCTGCAGCAGTGCGCTCAGGAGCGTCTGCAGACCGACCAGGGCGACCCGGGAAGCCGCCAAATCGGCATTGCGCTGAGCCAAGGTCGGCAGCGGATCGTGCAATTCGTCGACCCGGACCCGCCTGGCCTGTTCCGGGCACCGAACGACCCCTGGCCGTATGGGTTCAGCGATCCTCGCGCCGCCATGCTGTGGTTGTCGACCCTGTGCGAGTTCGGCGGCAGTCAGGCCGGGGTTGGGCTGTACATCCTCTGCGAGGTGCTGACCGGCGAGAAGTTCTTTGGCAACTACTGGGACGACGCCTGCGTGTTCAGCGAGATCGAGCGGCGGGTCGGGCCCTTCGGGGAGCGCTCGGCCACGGCCAGCGACCTCGTCACCGGGTGCGGCGGCCTGGGGACCGTCAGCCTCGACCTAGCCGCCACCGTGATCGCGGGGCTTCGCAACCGCAACTTCGTCCCGCCTGCGGGCTGGGAGTCCGATGCGAACTACTCGACCGACAAGCGATATCTGCGCAGCCAGTTAACGATGTTCGCCACCTACGACTGCCTCGCCGATGAGGAAGCTGCGCTCGACTGGGTGGCCGAAGCGCTGCTTAGCGCGCCGACGAGGCGCTGCGTGGAAAATGTCGTCCAGGACGCGTACGCCCGGCATGCGGAGCCGAGCCGGATTCCCATCCGGTCCCTGGGTGAACGCCCTGGCGCGGTCGTCCTGGCCGCGCTGATCCGGCTGGCGATGCACCGACCGCCGCAGGCTGAGGCGTTTCTGCGTCGGCTGCCGCCGCCTTTGTTGGGTGGGGCGCTGCAGCAGGCCCGGTTCACCCTCCGTGCGTTCACCGCCGCGGAGCCAGTGGCTTCCATCTGGACGGCGAGCGCTCGGCGGCTGCTGCCCTCGCGACCAGACCAGGAGAGAGAGCTGATGAACATCGTCACCGAGGTGCTGGCCCGTGACTGACGACGCGGATACGCAGTGGGTGGAAGCCACGAACGCGGTCGAGGCGGCCGAGACGGTCTGGATCGTCCAACTGACGGACCGTTGGCTCATCGATCCAGCGACCGCCGGTATCAGGGACGCCTTGGACCTGGCACTGTTCCAGCGGCTGCTGAGAGCTCCGCAGCGCATCGCGATCCGCCGGCTGTTGCACTACGACCCGCCGAGCGACCTGGGCGGCGAAATCGGCTATGAACGGGCCAAGTCCGAGCATGAGGACTGGGTAGCCAGGGTGCGGCGGCAACTTGCCTACGTCGGCGCGGCCGGAAGCATGAACCGCAACGACGCGCCGGAGTGCGACTACCTGATCCGGCTCGTCATCCTTCCAAGGGCGGGACGACAGGTGACCGTTGCCCCACCGGACGGGATCTGGATCGACTCCCAGCCGCCGGACCGGGTGCTCGAAACGTGGGCCGCCGACGGCTTAATCGTGCTCGACCCGCACGAGGTAAACGTCGTTGGGCCGTACAGCGACCGCAACCCGCTGTGGGTGGGAATCATGACGTGACGCGGCGTGGTCACAGTTTCGGGACGACCGGTTCCGGAAATTGGGCCGCCCATGACTTGAGCACTGCGGCGGCTTGGTCGTGGAGCGGGCCCTCTGCGCCCTCGACGCGCAGGGTCCGCATTTTGGATTCGACGGTCAGCTCGCGGTAGAGCTGGAGGTCCTCGAAACCGTAGGCGCCGACATCGTGACTCGACGCGCCGTAGACGAGCCGTGGAATCTGCGCCCAGTAGCAGGCGACCAGGCACATCGGGCACGGCTCACTGCTGGCGTACATGGTGGCGTCGGGCATCAGGTGGCGTTGAAGCTTTTTGCCGGCCCCACGGAGGGCCATGACCTCGGCGTGCGCGGTCGGGTCCCGCAGTTCGACCACACTGCTGGTGCCTTCGGCGACGACCGCCGTGCCGATGACGACGATGGCGCCGAACGGGGTTTTTCCCTCGTCTTCGAGTGCGTATCGTGAGATCTCTATCGCGCGGCTGAGGAACTCTGTGTCGGTCGAGCTGAGGCTTGCCGGCATGGTCGTACCCTTCTCGGGTTGTTCCGTGTCAAGTCAGCGTTGACGCTCATAGGAAGATACGCGCGTCGGTAACAGCAACGATTCTGACATTCCGCTCAACCGCAGCGGTGTGGTGGTACTAGCAACTGGTGACTTCGGCGCCGGGCTTGACGTAGCGCCTGACGGTGCCCGGATTGCGGTGCCGTGTTCTGGCCATGATGAGCTGCGGGGACGACCTTGTCGGCGAGGTGGGTGGCCGCTGAGTGGCGTAGCTGGTGGAGGTCCCAGCCGTTGTATTGATGGAATAGGACGCGGACGCGGTCGTGTCCGACCCGGGCGCAGCCGGCGGTGGGGCACAGGGCGCCGGCGCTCTGGTGGACGGCGATCCATCCGGTGTCGCCGCTACTCGAACGGATCGGGCCGGGACGGTACGACGCGGGACGGGCCCGGTCAGTGCCGCAGGGTCGTGGACGGCGTCTCGCCGAAGCGGCTCCGGTACTCGGTCGCGAACCGGCCGAGGTGCACGAAGCCGTGTTGTAGGGCAACCGTCGTCACGGACGCCCCCGGCGCGGCCGAGCGGAGCGTGCGGTGCGCCGCGTCGAGCCGGCAGGCTCGCAGGTACGCGGTAGGGGTGGTCTGCAACTCACGGCGGAAACAGTCCTGCAGCGTTCGTACGCTCACCCGTAGCGCCTCGGCGACGTCACCGACTGTCAGTGCCTCCCCGTGGTGTTCGGAGATCAGGGCGCAGGCCCGGCGGACGAGACGCCCGGGGTGGGCGTGCTGGGCCGGCTCGGCCAGCAGGTGGGAGTGACTGTGCTGATGGGCCAGCAACAGCTTGCCGACGAGCCCCTGTTCGAAACGGGCGGCTACCTGCGGGTGGTCGAACAGGGACGCGTCCGCCGGCTGGGACAGCTCGTCGGCGAGGAACGCCACCCCGCGCGCCCACGCCTGCGCTGTCGGCGTGGTCATGAGCATGCCGACGTCGAGGCGGACCGGCTCGTCCACCGGGTGGCCCAGCAGGCGGGCGAGTTCCCGGTCGACGGCCCGCCGGTCGGCGTAGAAGATCCGGTGGGGCGATCCCTCGGACCACCGCATGTCCGAGGAGTCGTAAGGAGACAGCACCGAGGCGACGTCGGGGGTCGAGGTCACCGTCTGACCGGCGTGCCGGACCATCGTGCTGCCGGCGCCGGGGATCTGGACGAGGTAGAAGCTCTCCAGCGCGGGCGGTTGAATGCGTACCGCCTGCCCGTAGTCCAGGTCGATGACGCCCACTCCGCCCGCCCGGCGAGCCGCCATCCGCAGTTGCACGCTGTGCACACCCGCCTGCGGGGTGAGCCGGTGTGGACAGAAGACCCGACCCACCTCGGCGCGAGCCCGGTCGACGTCGTCCGTCCGGACCGTCACCGCATCCATCCGACACCTCCCGGGCGTCCCGTCGCGCTGACCGTAAGGCGTGACCGGGCCGGACCAGACCCGAAAGCCGTCGACCCGACAGGAAAAGGGTTCGGCTGCGTGTCGCGGACAGCGCCCGCGTCGAGCGGATAGCGACCTTCCCGCTCTGCTCGCTAGCGTGCGAGCACCGCGGGCGGTCAGCGCCGGCACGGTTCGTACGTCCTTCGGAGGAGACCATGAGGATTGCCGTCGTCGGCGCCGGATTCGCCGGTGTGAGCGCAGCGAAGGTGCTGCGGCAGAGCGGATTCGACGTCACAGTGTTCGAGCGCGCGCCCGACGTCGGGGGGGTGTGGAGTCGCACCCGGCGATACCCCGGCCTGCACACCCAGAACGACAAGGGCACCTACCACCTCTCCGACCTGCCGATGCCCGCCGCCTACCCGCAGTGGCCGTCGGGAGAGCAGGTCCAGCGGTACCTGGAGAGCTACGTGGAGAAGTTCGGGCTGGCCGGCGCGCTGCGCCTGTCCACGGAGGTCGCCTCGGCCGAGCTGGTGAACGACGAGACCGGGTGGCTGGTCACCTCGCGGCCGGCGGGCGCCCAGGATCCACTGACTGTGGAACGGTACGACCACCTGATCGTCGCCAACGGCATCTTCTGCGACCCGTTCGTTCCGTCCTTCGACGGGCAGGCGAGCTTCACCGCCGCCGGAGGGCGCGTACTGGCGACGGGGGAGTTCCACGACATCGAGGCGGCCCGGGGTAAGAACGTCCTCGTGGTCGGGTACGGCAAGTCGTCCTGCGACGTGGCGGTCCCGGTGAGCGAGGTCGCCGCCCAGACCCACGTGGTGGCGCGCGAGCTGCTCTGGAAGATGCCCCGCAAGCTCGGCGGTGCGCTCAACTACAAGTACCTGCTGCTCACCCGGATGGGTGAGGCGCTCTTCCGCTACCTGCACCTGAGGGGCTTCGAGCGGTTCCTGCACGGCCCGGGGAACGGTCTGCGCCAACGCATGGTCGACAGCGTCGGCTCGGTCGCGACCCGGCAGTTCAACCTGCGCGAGCTGGGTCTCGTGCCCAAGGGCAGCTTCGAGGACATCGCCCGCAGCACCGTCAGCCTCGCCACCGAGGGCTTCTTCGAGCGGGTCACCGACGGCCGCATCGCCGTGCACCGGGAACAGGTGATCACCGAGTTGCTGGTCGACGATGGTCGGCCCGCCGCCCGACTGGCCGACGGCACTGTGCTCCCCGCCGACCTGGTGATCTGTGGTACCGGCTTCCGCCAGCACGTGCCGTTCTTCGACGACGCGTTGCACGCCCGGCTCCAGGACGACGCCGGCAACTTCATGCTCTACCGGCAGATCCTGCCGATCGGCGTGCCGCGGCTGACCTTCGCCGGCTACAACTCGTCGTTCTTCAGCCCGCTCAGCGCGGAGATGGCGGCGGTCTGGACGGCCGCGTACCTGCGGGGTGGGCTGACCCTGCCGACCGAGGTCCGGATGCGTGACGAGGTGCGCGCCCGGCTGCTCTGGATGACGAAGCGCACCAACGGACGGCACGCTCGCGGCACGAACATCATCCCGTTCTCCATGCACAACGTCGACGAGGTGCTCGACGAGTTGGGGCTCAACGTCGGCCCGTTGACCCGGGCCCGGCAGTGGCTGTTCCCGGTCGACCCGGGCTCGTACCGCAGGGTGACGGCAGAGATGATCCGGCGTACCGCCGACCCGGTATCCGCCATCAGCGACGGGGACCCGTTAAAGATGGATAAAATACGCAGATAGGGATCAGGTGGGGCCGGTCGGCGAGGGAGGCTCGGGGACGATGGCAGCGGAACAGGGTCACCGCCGTGGCGTGCCCATGCCGGCGGCCCTGGCCGGCTGAGCTGTCCCGCCGTCCGTGCTGACGCGCACCGAGTTCTTTCGTGGGCTCGGGGACAGTAGGAGCCCCCGCTCGGCGACCGTCCTGGAACTGCTGTTCGACATCGTCTACGTCTTCGCGCTGGCCCGCCTCGCCGGGCGGGTCGCTGACGACCTGACCATCGTCCGGCACACACTGCTGTCCGAGGCGGGCCAGACCGTCCTCTTCTTCACGGCGATGTGGATGATCTGGTCGCTCAACGCCCTGCTGGCGAGCACCTACGACCCTCGGCGCCCCGACCTGCAGGTTGTCCTGCTGGCGACGATGTTCGGCACGCTGGTGCTGGCGGTGACCCTGCCGCAGGCCTTCGGCCAACGCGGCGTCGTCTTCGCCTGCACCTACGTCGTCATCCAGGTCGGCCGACCGCTCTTCCTGGCGTTCGCCCTGCGGGGCCACCCGGCGCACACGTTCTCGCTCCGGGTGCTGACCTGGCACCTGGCGTCCAGCGTGCTCTGGATCAGTGGCGGCATCAGCGGCGGTCTCGGTCGGGGCATCTTCTGGTCCATCGCCCTCGCCATCGAGATGATCGGCGCCGCCACCACCTACCCCCTTCCCCGCGTGGGCCGGAGTCAGCTCAACAGCCTGAGGGTCACCGTCTCGCAGGAGCATCTCGCCGAGCGGTACAACCAGTTCTTCATGATCGCTCTCGCCGAGGTGGTGCTCGAAGCCGGCGCGGCGGTCAGCTTCCCGGGCTTCACCACCGAGGGGACCATCGCCCTCGTCGCCTCGTTCGTGGCGGTCGTCTCGTTCTGGCGGATCTACTTCTACCACGTCAGGACCGGCCATGCCTCGACCCCGAGCGGGGAGGGAATCCAACTGTCGCGGTGGGCGAGCTACAGCCTGCTGTTGATCGTCGGTGGCATCATCTGCACCGCTGTCGGCTTCGGACAGGTCATCGAGGACCCGCACCCGCCCATCGACTGGGCCCTGGTGGCCATCATCTTCGGCGGACCGGTGCTGTTCCTGGTCGGGCGGAGCACCCTGGAGCGGGCGAACCGATCCGCGCCGCGGTGTCGGGCGCTGTACTACGGCGTTGTGGCGCTGGCCGTGGCGGCCCCGCCGATGGTGCTGCTCCCGCCGGTCGCCGTGGCGGCCGTCGCGGCGGTGATCCTGGCCGGCATCACGGTGTACGACCAGCGTGCCCACAAGCGTGGGTCGGAGACCAACCCGACGCTGTGACGAACCGTTGCGTGCCGGCGACCCCTGCGCGTATGGTCGTCGGGCACGCCGTCGAGCTGGAAGGAGGTCAGAACAATGTCCGATGTTCTGCGCCCCCTCCGCGCTCCGGCGTCCGCGCGGATCTGATCCGGGGCGCGCGCTTCCCGGAGGACCAACCCATGACTGATCTGGTCATCCGTCCGCTCGTCGCGGACGAGGAAAACCTGTTCGACTCCATGCCTGATCCGCTGCCCCAGCTGCGCCAGGTCGCGTACGCCGACGGGATCGCCGGCGGCGGTTACCGTCCCGAGCACACCTGGGTCGCCCTCCGTGCCGACCGGGTGGTCGGTCGGGCAGCCTGGGTCCTCCCGCCGGGCGCCGTCGGTGCCCCGTGGTTGGAACGGTTCGACCTGGACGCCGAGCCGGAGGTGGGCGCCGAGCTGCTGCGCGCCGCCCACCAGGCACTGGGCGGTCCCGGTCTGTACCACGCCGCGCTGCCGGCGCACTGGCGGCGTCGGCCCGAGGTGCTGGCTGTGGTGCGGGCACCTATGGAGGCCGCCAGGCTCGCCGGGCTGGTCGAGCGGGGGGAGCGGCTCCGCTGTTCCTGGACGGGCACACCCCTACCGGCGTCCTCCGGACGGTACGACTTCCGCGCCCCAGTCGACGTCGCGGAGGTCAAGGCCCTGGTCGCCAGGATCGCCGAGCCGGACGTACTGACCGGCGTCGAGAACGCACTAGCGGTCGGCGGCGTCGACCTGGCCACCGACCCGCTCGCCTGGCTGGGCGACGCCCTCGAGGGATGGCGCGTCGCGATGGACGCGGGTAAGCCGGTGGGCCTGGTCGGAACGGCCGGCGACGCCTGCTTTCCACTCATCGCCTATCTCGGCCTGCTCGACGAGGCCGTCCGACCCGAACTGCTGGCTGAGGCGGTCCGGGTGCTGGCCGCCGGCGGTGCCCGCGAGGTCATCGCCGACGTGGACGCCCACCGAGTGACGGTGCTGGCGGAGTTGGAGCGGACCGGCTTCCGGCAGTTGCGCTCCCGGGTCGTCTTCGCGCCCCCGAACAGCCAGGAATAGCTGACCGGGTGCGCCCGGTCACCCGGGCGCACCCCCTCGGCCGGCGTCGAGCGCGGCCCCTGTCAGCATCTGACCATGCCGGAGATCATCGCGCTTCTCGTCGGCGGGTTGGCGCTCGTCGGGGCGGCGGTCGCCGGGCTCTACCTCTGGCCGGTGGGCCGCCGTGGGCTACGGGTCCCGCCGGCCCGACCGCTCGACTTCGACACGGCCACCCGTGCCGCCGCGGCCATCATCGCCGCCGAGACGGCCGACCCGGAGGTGCGACCGGAGTCGCGCAGTCGCCTGCTGAGCCACGGCTCCCGGACCGGCCGCGCCGTGCTGCTGTTGCACGGGTACACCCTCGCGCCCGAGCAGTACGCGGGGCTGGCCGAGAAGTTCTTCGACAGTGGGTACAACGTCTGGGTGCCCCGGGCGCCCCAGCACGGGACCGTCGACCGGCGGGCCCACCACCGGGTCGAGGCCGGTGAGCTGACGACGTACGCCGCGCAGGGCTGGGCCGTCGCGGCGGCGCTGGGAGACGAGGTCGGCGTCGTGGGGATCTCCGGCGGTGCCGTGCTGGCCGCCTGGCTGGCCCAGGTGCCGGGCAACGTCGTACGACATCTGCTGTTGCTGTCACCGTTCTTCGGCCCGAATCCGCGGCAGGCGCCGGCCTACGCGGTGAAACCGCTCATCGTGCTGTACGGGCGCCGCGTTCTCCGGGACCGCGTCACGTCGCGTGGCTACTCGCTCGCCGCCGTCACCCAGTACCTGACGATCGCCCGTACCCTGCCGAATCCGCCCCGGCGGACCGGTCTGCGGACCGCGGCGGTCGCGATCAGCCCGCTCGACGGCGTGGTGGACCTCGGGGCGGCGGTCGACGTGCCGCGCCGGATTGCCGACGCGAACGCGGTGCCGCTGCGGGTGTGCACCCTGCCGGAGCGGTTGGGCGTAGGTCACAACACCCTCGCCCTCGCGGCCCTGGGCGCCGAGGGCGACGAGCTGCTCCGGCTGTACGTCGCGCTCTACGAGGGTGAGACTGACGACGCGCTCGTCCGCACCACCCGGCAGTAGGTCGAGCCCGGTCGCCGCCAGGCTGGCGGCGACCGGGACGGCCCTCAAGATGAGACCGCGGGATCCGTCTCCACCATGGCGTCCTCGTCGCGCATCCGCAGGAAGGGCAGGGCGGTGACGATGGTGCCGACACCGACGTAGACGAAGGCGACGCTGATGATGTGGCTGCCCAGATAGCCGAAGACCAGGTAGGAGACGGGCATCACGGCCACCGCGATCATGTAGACCAGGGCGAACACCCGGCCCATGTACGCCGGGTCGACGACCTGTTGGACGTAGGTGAAGAAGTACGTGTTGAACGCGCCCATCACGGCGCCCTGGGCGAAGGCGAGCACTATCAGCGTGGAGAGGAAGGGAGCCAGCGGGATCAGGGCGAGCGCTACGCCCGCCGCCACGATGTACCAGGCCAGCAGGGCCGGCTTCGGTGTCACGTCACGCCTGGCGAGGAAGAAGACCGTGATCGCCACGCCGCCCAACGCCTCGGCGGTCAGGACGGCCGAATAGGCGCCACTCCCGGCGTGCAGCACCTCGCTGACATACAGCGGGAGCAGGATGGTGAACGACACCAGAAAGAAGTTCACCAGACCGCAGAGCAGCAGCAGACTGCGGACCAACCGTTTGCGACCGAGGTACCGCAACCCAGCGCGTAGGCCATCCAATACGGACTCGTCCCTCGATGAGCGCGCTGCCGGCCGGAAGCTGATGAAAGCCTGCGCCAGCGCCGAGATGGCGAACGAGGCGGCGTTCACCAACAGCGCACCCGCGATGCCGACAGCCGGTACGGCGATGAGAGCGGCGCCGAGCAACGGGCCCACCACCTTCGTCGTCTCGGCGAAGTTCGTGGTCAGCGAGTTTGCCTTGGTGAGGCGGTCCTTGGCGACCAGGGCCGGGACAATGGACCGGACGGCCGGCTTGAACAGCGAGGTGCACGCGCCCAGGACGGCCGCGCACAGCACGAGGGCGGGTATGTTCACCACGTCCTGATACGCCATGACGGCCACCGCGCCAGCGGCGATCGCACTGACCGCATCGGTGACGATCAGCACCCACTTCTTGTTCCACCGGTCCACCAGGACGCCACTCAGTGGGCTGAGCAGGGCGATCGGCAGCGTGGACGCCGCGAGCACGTAGCCCGCCACCACAGTGGCACCGGTTTCCCGGACCAACCACCAGGCCAGAACGACGTCGAAGACCACCGTTCCGGCACGTGAAACGAGGTTGCTGATGGCCACCGTGACGAAGTCACGGTTCCACAGTGGCCGGCGGTCGACGGTCTCCGTCGTCGTGCCGGGCGATACGGTCGTCAAAACGTAACCTCGATCATGTTGTCGTACCGCCGCACGTAGTCGGCGATCGGTGGGTCGCTCGGACCTGGCCGGTAGACACCGAGCACGGAGACGAAGTAGTCGGCCTCCAGTCCTTCCGGGTAGAGCACGCCACCGGGTTGCTTGTAACTGAGGCACCGGTCGACCTCGCCACGTCCGGCCAACTGCTCCAGGCCGGTGATCGCGCGGATGACACCACTGCCGCGGTGCGGAAGGTTGTACCAGAACGGGTACTCGTTGTCGGGCAGTGCTTTTGGCGTCAGGCCGCCCGCGCGTGCCCGCAGTTCCGCACTGTCGGCACAGGTGGCGGCCAGGTAGTACAGCCGGTGGAAGTCGACCCCGGAGGCACTGGTGAAGAGCTGGTAGAACAGGCCACCCGCGCCGGGTCGGTTGGTGGTCTCCAGGACGAACGGCTCGTCGTCACGGAACCGCACCTCCGTGTGGGTGGCACCGTTGGTGACGCCGAGCGCCCGCACCGCCCGGTACGAGATCTCCCTGATTCGATCGGCCCGCGCGGCCGGCAGTTGGGGATCCATGTGGTAGAGCCGGTCGGGATAGTAGGGGCCGGGCGCGTTGCCCTTGATGAGGATCCCGTCGCAGAGTGGTTCTCCGTCGAACCAAATCGTGTCGATGGAGTACTCCGGCCCATCCACGTACTCCTCGATCAGAAATCCGGTGTTGGCGAGGCGCTCCTTGGCCACCACCGTGGAGTTCACCAGGAAGATCTTGCGCAGATGCTCGTCCAACTCGGCTCTCGTGGTCACCTTCCGCACACCGCAACTCGCGAAACCCTGAGAAGGCTTGGCGATCAGCGGGAACTCAAGGCCGTCGAGGGCCAGGTCGGGACCGCCGATGGCGTTGCGAAAGAGCCCTCTTGGCGTTCGTACGCCGGCGGCCAGCCAGATCTCCTTCATCCGCGCCTTGTCCCGCGATGCGGCCACCGCGGCCGGCGGTGTACGTGCCACCTTGAAGGCGTCGGCGATCGCCGACGCCTGCGTCAGGAACATCTCCTGGGTGGTCAGTACGGCGTCCGGCTGACCGACCAGCCGGGCCAACTCCTGCACCGCACGGTCATGCTCGGTTCTCGGGTCGACAAGAATGGCGCGCTGACGATCACGGTGCCGCCCCTCCGGCGACAGAACCCAGACCTCGTCGCCCTCCTCGCTGGCGATGCGTTCCATCTCGTCGAGGAAGAAGTCCGGAGTCTCGACGCAGACGACGGCGCGCCTCATGCGGGAGCCGTCCGGACGGTGAGGTGGTCGGTGATCGACTCGGACAGCATCGCCAGCAGGTCCCCTTCCTGCTCGGCCGCCCGCCGTACGAGTGCCAGCACAAGCCGGTCGACACCGAAACCAACACAGATCGACAGGGCCGGACGCCCACCGCTGGTCGTGCCGAACGGGACCGTGAAATGGGTCTGGTGTTTGTTGACGGAGGACGCGGCCATTGGCGCGCCGTCCGGCAGCCCGCGGACCATCAATTCGATCTTGTTATCCGACACGAGCTGCGAGAACATCCGCTGCGGTGCCCCGTCGTTGAAGAAGATGTCGTTCGCGCTCTCCATCCGGAAGTCCAGCCCGAACAACGTGGCCATCGCCACCACGAAGTCCACCATCTCGCCGTGCGCCCGCTCCAGCGCGAGCTCGTCGCCGACGAAGACAGCCTCCCGCATGAGGAACTCGCGGAGCCGGTTGTCGTGGTTGAGGTTCCCCGACTCGTCACGGAAGCACGCGCCGGCCAGTGTGAACACAGCCGGCTCACCGATCGGGATCTCGGTGTTTTCGATGAGGGGGTAGCAGTGCAGGCACATGGCCGGGTTGAGCACCTCGCCCGGCGTGCTGAGGAAGTCCCGGAGACCCTCGTCGCGGTGAGTGCCGTTGCCCCCGTGCTCCTTCCAGTACGGCAGGAAACCCGCGAAGGTCTGCGGCGTCGGGTTCAGCGGGCTGACGAAGCTCAGATGTTGACGGGCGGTGTCGAAATATCCCGCACGGTCGACCACCGCGGTCGGCAGCATCGAGGGAACCCGAAGCTCCTCCGCGCCGTAGGCGTACTGGTAGAAGCGCCGGACGAACTGGTCGATCCCACGTGACAGCGCCGCGATCTCGTGGCCGTAGAGATTGAGACCGCGGCCGGCTGGGGTGCGCCGCGCGGCCAGCGCGCGCCGCGGTGGCAAACTCCGGGCCTCGTCCAGTTCGGCGGCAAGCTGGCGTGCCGCCGCGTCGAACGCCGCCGGATCGTGCCGGGCGGGCCGGTCCTGCGGCGGGTCGTCGGAGTCGTAGTAGACCCGTGTGGGTACGGCCGGCAGCACGGCGAACCTGTCGGCGATCTCGTTGACCAGCGCCGACACCGCCTCCTCGTGGAGGTTCACCGCGGGTGACTCCACGACGACCTGCTCCGGCGTGAACGAGACCGAGGAGACCGCCGGGAAGTGGTAGAGCACCTGAGTGCGCAGCGTGTGCTGCACGGCGGGGTTTGTCACCGCCCGGGACACCGGGATGATCATGCGTTGGCCTCGGCCCGCGCCTCGGCCAGGTACCGCTCGATGGAACCCATTGTGCGCAGGGTGGCGATGTCGAAGGTGGCGTAGTCGATCTGGAGGCCGAAGATCTGCTCCAGGTTCAGGACCAACCCCATCACCGCCATCGAGTCGAGCCCGAGCTGCGTCAGCGGCACGTCCCGGTGTGCCGGGTAGTCACCGATGACCTTGGCGATGACGTCGTCCGAGAGATAGCCGCCGAACAATCGCGGGATCCAGTCGGTCTCCACGGCCTGCTCGCCACCACCTACCGTCAGTGCCGCGAGCACATCCAGGTTGACCTGCTGGTAGGCGGGGAGAAGCGAGCGCAGAGCACGAACCGAGTCGACGTACATCCGGTAGATCCGTGGCTCGGGGCGCTGGACGAGGAGGCTGGCGAACTTCTGCACGTCGTTCAACGCCCGCTCGATACCACCCATCTCCGCCCGCGTACGCGCGACCAGGTCGTCGGGCAGCGACGCGGCCAGGTCGGGTGTCGTCAGCACGTAGTCGAGGTAGAACTGGATCGGAGCGAAACGATTCCGGACGTGCTTGTTGAGCCGGAACTGCTGTTGCTTCGGCACGGCACCGTCGACCAGGACGTCGTCCTCGTGGTTGTCCAGGTGGACCAGCAGCTCGTCGAGGCCGCTCTGGTCGGCCACGACCGGCGTACCGTGCCGGGTCAGCTCGCCGTTGACGAAGCGGTAGCCGTAGAGGTCGTGGAAGAGGTGGTGCAACGCCTCCGCGGGAGCGAGCCCGGCGAGTCCTTGGATGACGTCCGAGTGCTTGATGACCGTGAGACCGATAGTGCCGTCCTCGTCCGGAGCGACCTTCTCCATGAGCTCCGCGAAGGTCAGCGGCGAGCAGGTCCGGTTTAGTGTCTCGTTGACCTTGGTGAAGTAGACGGTGCCTGACTCGTCCATGCCTTCGAGCAGCACCGACGTCACGTACGGGGTGCCGTCGGTGTGCGAGACCCACATGTTCACCGAGACCTTGTGTCCCTCGGTGAACAGGTTGTGAAGCGCGGTGCGGAAGCCCTCCACAGTGGTGCTCCCGCTGTCGCGCACGTACGTGTCGAGCAGATCCGCGAAGCCGTTGTGCAACGGGTACAGCGGCTCCGCTCCGAGGGCGTGCCGCCAGCCGAGGAACCGGTCCAAATGAACCAGTGGGAAGGCTTCGAACCCGTACGACCCGGAGTAGATGTAGTAAAAGTTGCGCTCGTAACAGACGTATTCGATGGCGCGTTCGTAAAGGTCCGGCGGAAGCGACGACGCTTCGAACTCGCGGATGTTGCTGGTCATGTGACTTTCCTAACGTAAGCGGCGCGGACGGATGACGGGACCGTCGGTCATCCGCCGGCGAACTGGATCAACAGAGCGAGTTCGTCGCCGTCGTCGAACGTGATCTGCGAATACTGTGAATTGTGGACCAGCTCATCGTTCACCACGAGAATGATGTTCCTGCGGACCGAACCGTCGGCTTCGAAGATGCGGGAGCCGGCCGCCGGATGGCAGGTGGTGAAGAAGGTGTGCAGATCGGCGACGCTGGTGGCCGACACACGTATCTTGCTCGACTTGGTGGTGCCGTTTTTCGTGACCAGGTCGGAGATGAAGTTTGGCAGCGTCAGGGTCAGCATGAATTTCGACTCTTCTCGGTGTGGTTTGTCGGCTCGGCTACTCGACGGGATCGAGATCCGCGGCGATCCGGAACCCGATGTCGTAGGCCCAGTAGTCCGCCGGTTCGTGGTGGCGGAACGCGCAACGGCACATGTCGGTGAAGGCGTGCAGACTGCCACCGCGGCACACTCGCTCGGTGGTGTCCTCAAGATTGCGGGGATTGCGGGCGGGGGACCGCTGGTAGAAGTCGGCGGCATAGGAGTCCGCGCACCACTCCCACACGTTGCCGAAGAGATCGTGCAGGCCGTACGCGTTGGCTTTGCGAGTGCCCACCGGATGCAGGTCACCCTGCGAGTTCTCGCTGCACCACGCATAGGCGCCAAGATCCTGCACGGCGACGTCGCCATAGGGATCCGACCGCCCACCCCGGCTGGCGAACTCCCACTCCGCCTCCGTCGGCAGGCGTACACCCGCCCAGCGGCAGAACATCTGCGCGTCGTACCAGGTGACGTCGGCAACCGGCAGGTCGGGATCGGCCCCGGGAGCGTGGTCGGGCCGGAACATTCGGAACACCGAGTTCGTCACCTGCACCCGGCCGATCGCGAAGGCGTCGAGGGTGACCTCGTGCTCAGGCTCCTCGCCGCAGTACACGGGTGTCGTGCCGGAGCTGGTGCCCATCGGGAACGAGCCTCCGGGCAACCGGACCAGATTCGCGAGACACGACGCTTCCAGCTGCTGCCGACCCGCCTGAAGCCAGGTTGCGGTCAGTTCGGCGTACTCGTCGGGTTGCAGGCGAGCGGCGGCCCGCCACGCGTGGGACAGCGTCTCGCCGTCGGTGACGACCGGTTTTCCGTCTTCGGTCAGCCGGAAGATCGCGCCGAGTTGGCGGGCGAGCTCGGCGCGATCGGTCGTCGTGGTCAGGTCCCGGTACGCCGAGCGCACGGCGGTGGGCCCTGTCACGCGACGGCCCGCGGCTGGTCGGAGCCGTCGACGACGACGTGTGGCAGTTCGGTGACCCGGCCGGCGTCGGTG
Source organism: Micromonospora sp. NPDC048842 (assembly GCF_040649935.1). Taxonomy (NCBI): domain Bacteria; kingdom Bacillati; phylum Actinomycetota; class Actinomycetes; order Micromonosporales; family Micromonosporaceae; genus Micromonospora; species Micromonospora sp. NPDC048842. Next base: position 45,499 of record NZ_JBEZGK010000003.1, read on the forward strand.
ACCTCGAATGTCCGGACCAACGGGTAAGAGAGATTGCGAAGCACGACCAGCAGGTGCCACAGATCCGGGGACGGGTGGAAGTCGACGTCCACCGACGTCAGGATTCCCGGGTGGCGTTGGTGGCTGTGGAAGACGCCGACCTTGACCAGGCCGGCATCACGGATGGCCCGCTCGACCCGCCAGGTCTCCTCCGGAGTGCACAGGAAGCCGGCGTCGTCGTGATCGACGTAATAGTTGCCGTACGCGTGGAATTCGGTCAGCCACTCGTCCCGGATGTTCTCTTCCATGATGATGTAGTCGGTCGGCGGACCAAACCGTCGGGTGGAGAGGAAGAATCCAAAAAGCTTGGCGGGGAAGCGCCGACTCACGTCCTCGACGAAACGGTCGAGAAGGCGGCGCTCAAGAATCACGGCTTCTATGTGAGGCTCCCACGATCGGACCACCGCTGAGGCGGTGGCAATGAGAGAGGGCTGGGCATCGGATCGCCGTTGATTCCGATGCGTCGATCGCGACATGTGTACACGGACCCGCGATCAAACAGTTCCACTGTGGACGGTATCATTCAAACAAAAGGAAGATCAACGTGTGCCGACGGGGCGCTTTGTCGTCCTGCCGACAACGTTGCCGGATCGGGGCGAGAGTGGTCCTGCTCTACTGCGGAGTGCGGTCCACTCTCACCGCGTAATCGAACGTAGAACGTCGAGATTGACCGCCTGGTAGGCCGGCAGTACGTCCCGAAGGCGGAGGATCGCTGCGATGTGCAGATCGAGCATGGCCGGAACCGGTTTCTGCACGAGCAGGCTGGCAAATTTCAGGACGTCGCCGAGGGCCGTGTCCATGGCGGCGACAACCGATTCCACTCGCGCCAGGAGGCCCGGCATGAGGGCGGCTGCCAGTGTTGTGTCGGCCCGGACGTGCGCGAGATAGAACTGGATCGGCATGAACCGGTTGCGGATGTGCTTGTGCAGGCGGAACTGCTGCTGTTTCGGGACGCCGTCCGGCGTGAGGATCTGCTCGGCCGAGCGTCGCAGATCCGCCGCCAGTGCCTCGAACGCGTCCAGATCGAGACCCACCTTCTGGGCGCCGAGATGGAGGTCGTCGCCGTGCCAGCGGTAGCCGTACAGGTCGGCGAAGATTCGGCGCATCGCGTCGGTGCCGTCCATCGTGGCGATCTCGGCGAGAGCCGAAGAGTGGCGCAGGACGTCGAGCTCGACCTGGCCGTCCTCCGGATCCAGGAGGCTCAGGAACTTGTCCCGGGCCAGCGGGCGGCAGGTCACGTTGGTCGTCTCGTTGATCTTCGTGTAGTAGACGACCTCCTGGTCATCCATGCCCTCGAGCAGGGCGGATGTCACGAACGACGATCCGTCGGGGTAGGTGACCCACATGTTGACCGTGGCCTTGTGGCCCTTCGTGAACAGCTCGCCGAGGACCTCGAAGATGTGGTCCAGGTCGGTAACGATCCGTTGCCGGACGTGGCGGTCCAGAAACGGTTCGAGCGCGTTGTATCGGGCGACCAGCGGCTCGACCCCGGCCGAATGTTGCCAGGAGGCGAAGCGGTCGAGATGGAGCAGGGGAAAGTGCCGCAGCCCGTAGCTGTGGGTGAAGACGCGGTAGAGGTTGCGCTCGTGGCAGACGTACTCGACCGCGCGAGCGAACATGTCCGGGGGCAGCGAGCCGGCCTCGAGGGGCTCGGTGTTGACCGTCCGGGTGGTCACGAACGGACTCCTCGGTCGCCGCTGCACCGAACGAGCGATGCGGGCGTAGCGGTGTGCGTGAGACACGGCTCGCCGCGAGGCGGCCGAGGACCTGACCGGCGGCCGGCCAGGCCGAAAAATGGAACGCCGAACATGGCCATCGTGAGCGTTTCCCCCCGTGGGCAGCGACGATGATCGGTTGAGCAGGGCTTGCGGTCCCCCCGACGGGCGATGGCCCGAAGGTTAACATCTGGTAAACGGACGTAGACGTTGGTCTTTCTAGCATGGTGCCGAGTGGGGTGTCAACTCGGTAAAAGCCCCGAGTGCGCCCTGTCGGGAAAATGTCCGAAAAGCGGGGCCGCGAGCATCCGCGTCAGCGTCTACACTGCGCCGGTATCGTGGCTGGTGCGACTACGCCACGTCGTTAGGTGAAAGCGGATAAGCTATTGACGGGTACGGATTGTGAGCGTTAACATTGCCCCCGCCACAGCGTCGAAGGATCGTACTGTGACAGAGCTACTGCGGCTGGATCGCCATTTACTCGACCGCTTCCTGATGGCGGTGGAAGAACGCTTCCCCCGCAAGACTTTCGGCTATTTTCTGGCCGATGAGCCAGGTGGAACACCCACCGATTTCGTCTTTTTCGAGGACAACGTCCGGGATGACTGGCGCGCGGAGTTCATCAAATACGGTCAGTACTTCATCGACCACGACGACGCCGGGTTCCTGGCCACTCCGGAGGAGTCCTGGCGGGTCGCCCGGCATATCCGTGACGCGGGCCTGCACGAGGTTGGCGTCTTCCACAGCCATCAGCGCCATCCGGGTCTCCTGGCCACAGTGGACGTCGACCTCCATCCCTCCCCCCAGCTCTGGCATCTCTTGATAGTGCTGCGAAATCGGAACTATCCCCAGGTCCGCGCGTTCTCCCTGGCTGACGGGGGGCGGGTCGCGGAGATGGAGATCGACCTCATCGACGAACGGGGACGCACTCTTGACCATGTCTGACACGGCCGCACGGGCGGTCGAGACGAGCCGTTACGGCCGCGAACGGGTCCTCGCCCGACAGATCCGCCGACGTGAACTGCTCGACCCGCTGCTGGCCACGGTAACGGAAACGACCTACACGATGGGCACCGAGAAGCAGGCCGAGATGGTGTACTGCGGCGAGACGCCGTCCCACGAGGTCACGATCTCGTCCTTCGCGATAATGCGTACCTGTGTCACCAACGAACTGTATGCGCAGTACGCGCCGGACCACGTCGTCGGCCTGGATCCTCAGCTGCCGGTGGTGAATGTCACCTGGTTCCAGGCGGCGATGTTCTGTGATTGGATCGGCGGTCGGCTACCAACCGAGGCGGAATGGGAAGGGGCCTGTCGCATCGATTGTCCGGACGTGCCGGTCGATCTCGAGACCAGGGCCTGGTTCAGTCACAACTCTGGGGACCGGGTGCACGCGGTGGGCACCCGGTGCCCCAATTCGGCCGGCATCTTCGATCTGTTGGGGAATGTTTGGGAATGGTGTTACGACACGTATGACAGCACCTATTACCAGACCTCGCCGCTGCTCGACCCGGTCAACGCCACGGCGCATGGCAACCGGGTGTGTCGTGGTGGGGCCATGAACTCCTTCTTCGACATGTGCCGGCCGGCGTACCGCCATCACGAACCTGCGGACTACTGGTCGGCCGACATCGGCTTCCGTGTCGCCGCCGACCTGCATCCCCGAGCTGAGAGGCAGCATCTTCGATGAGTACGGCCGGATCGACCGACCTGCGCGACGCAGTCCTCACCGCGAACCGCATCATTCCCCAGGCCGGCCTCGCCGCGCTGACCTGGGGAAACGTGAGCGGGGTCGACCGGGAGGCAGGCATCTATGTGATCAAGCCTTCCGGTGTGGCGTACCAGGACCTCACGGCCGATCTCCTTGTCCCGGTGGACCTGGAGACCGGTCGGGTCACCGTCGGGAACCTCAAGCCCTCCGTCGACAGCGAGACCCATCGCGCGCTCTACCTGCAATGGTTGTCGATTGGCGGGGTGACCCACACCCATTCCACGCACGCCGTCGCCTTCGCGCAGGCCGGCCGGGACATACCGGTGCTCGGTACCACGCATGCCGACACGTTCGCCGGTCCGATCCGGGTGACCCGGGACCTGACGGCCGACGAATGCGACAGTGACTACGAATTCAACACCGCTCGCGCGATCATCGAGCTCATCGGGGCAGAGGCCGAGGCGCTGGCCGGGCCGGTCGCCCTCGCCGCCAACCACGGACCGTTCACCTGGGCGGCGAACCCGCTCAAGTCGGTGGAGAACGCGATCGTCTGCGAGGCGGTCGCCGAGATGGCCCTGAAGACGCTGTCGCTGAACCCCACCGCGTCCGCGCCACAGTGGTTGCTGGACCGCCACTTCACCCGCAAGCATGGCGCGGGCGCCTACTACGGCAACCAGCTCACCACAGGGAGTCCGCTGTGACTGTCTCCACACTGCGAAGTGGCGACACCGGCGCCGCGAGCGACACGCACCTACATGCCCGAGCACGACATGCCCGTCGGCTCGCGGTCCGGATGGCGGCCGGCCCGACCGGCTGTCATCTCGGCGGCAGCCTCTCGGTCATCGACATACTCGTGGCGGCGTTCGACTTCGTCAGCGGCGTACCCGAATCCGAGGTCGTCCTCAGCAAGGGTCACGCCGCCGCGGGCCTCTACGCCGCGTTGCACGCCTCGGGAATCCTCGCCGAGGACCCGTCCGAGCAGTACGGACGGGACGGCAGTCCGTTCACCGGGCACCCCAACCCCGCGCTTCGCGGTATCCGCTTCCCAACAGGCAGTCTCGGCCACGGACTGGCATACGCGGTGGGCTGGAGTATGGCCTGCCGACTACGCGACAACGGTGGATTGACGGTGGCCGTGGTCGGTGACGGTGAACTCCAAGAGGGGCTCACGTGGGAGGCCTGCCAGGTGGCGGCCGCGCAGAGGCTGGGGAACCTGATCGTGGTCGTCGATCGCAACGGCTACCAGAACGACGGCGCGGTCAACGACATCTCGGCCATGCCGCACCTGTCGGACAGGTTCCGTGCCTTCGGGTTCGACACGGTCGAGGTGGATGGGCACGACCCGACCCAACTGAACCAGACACTCACCGCCCACGACGCCCGCGGCGACAGGCCGCTTGCCGTCATCGCTCGGACGGTGAAGGCCAAGGGCATCGCCGAACTCGAGGGCCGGGCTGGCTCGCACTACGTCACAGCCTCGCCTGAGCAGGCACATCGGTGGACGCAGGCCCTGCGGTGAGCGCCGCCCCGGTCCCTTCACGGGAGATCTACCGCAGAGAACTGACCGAGATGGCCCGCCAGGACGATCGCATCCTGTGTCTGGAAGCCGATCTGGGTGGGCAACGGCATCCCTTCGCGGACGCCCATCCGGACCGGTTCTTCAACCTGGGCATCGCGGAGGCAGCGATGATCGACATCGCGGTGTCGCTGGCGAGCGCGGGCTACCGGCCCTTTGTCAGCACCTTCGCCACTTTCGCCGTGCTGCGGGCCGGCGAGAGCATGAAACTCGGTCTCGGCTACCTGGGCGCACCAGTGACGATCGTCGCGCCCTACGCCGGGGTCTCCGGGGGTTGGCTCGGCACCACACACCACTGCCTGGAGGACTTCGCCGTGGTCCAGAGCATGCCCGGCATCGCGCTCGCCGCGCCGTACGGCGGCGACGAGACCCGGGCGGTGCTGCACAACGCCCTTGCGGGAGGCCGTCCGCACTACATCCGACTAGGGCGCAATCAAGGCTACGAGAGTCTGGCAGGTGACCGCCGGTCCCCGGACTTCGTGACCTGGGACCATGAGGGCGACGGCGAGACCTGTCTCGTTTCCGTCGGTGAGAAGGGCACGGAGCTGAGTCTGCGTGCCGTCGCGGAGCAGCCAACCCTGTCCCACGCCCACCTGTGCTACCTGGACCAGGGCGCACTGGCGCAGGCGGCGCTACACCTCAGCGCGAAGGCCGCGCGCTTCGTTGTCGTCGAGGAACATCGGCCCGGCGGGAGCGTGGCGGCGGCACTGGCGCTCCTCATGCCCGATCGCGAGGTATGCAGCGTGAACGCGGGCGAAGGCTGGATCTCCTCCGGGGGCAGCCACGACGACATCCTGCGCCAACTGGGCATGACACTCCCAGCGCTGCTGTCGGTGGCGAACCGGGATTGACCGAGGCGCGCGCCTGCTGGTCGCACTCCCCAGGGAGACGCTTCGGTGGAGGGCCAGTAGGCGCAGAGGCCTTCGCGGTGATGCCGTCGCCGCGAAGGCCTCTGTCTCGTGCCTTGGCCCGAGGTCCGCTCTACGCGGTGGGCTGGGTGGCGCTGTTGAACACCGGAGGGGCGTAGCCGGCCGGCTTGTCGCCGATACCGAGGCCGGGGCTCACCACCCAGGACTGGTACTGCGGGGTGAACATCACGTAGGGCACCCCCAGTTCCGGCGCGCTGGCCTCGTCGAGGCGGCGACGGGCATCGGCCGGGATCTCGAAGTCGAGCGCCTCGAAGTTGCTGCTGACCTGTTCGGCGCTGCTCGCCCCGATGATCACCGAGGCGACGGCGGGCTGGGTGGCGACCCAGTTGATCGCGACCTGGGCCATGCTGCGGCCCAGGTCGGCGGCGACGCCTTCCAGAGCCTCGATGACCTTCCACTCGCTGGCGCTGACCTGGCGACCTCCGGTGTCCGGGTTGGTCAACCGGCCGGTCCCGCTCAGGCCGTCACCGGTGCGCCGGTACTTGCCGCTGAGCAAGCCGCTGGCGATCGGGCTCCACGCGGTGAGGCCCATGCCCATGGTCTGGGCCATCGCTACGTACTCCGCCTCGATGCCCCGGTTGACCAGGGAGTACGGCAGCTGAAGGTTGATCATCGGGGCCAGCCCGTGTGCCTCGGCGTAGCTCTGCGCCCGCGTCGCGTACCAGGCTGGTACGTCCGAGAGCCCGGCGTAGCGGATCTTGCCGGCGCGGACCAGGTCGTCGAGGGTGTGCACGACCTCCTCGACCGGGGTGATCCGGTCCCAGGTGTGCAGCAGGTACAGGTCGATGTAGTCGGTGCCGAGCCGGCGCAGTGACGCCTCCACGGCCCGCATGATGTGCTTGCGTCCGTTGCCGCTGGCGTTCGGGTCGCTCGGGTCGACGGTGTTGGTGAACTTGCTGGTGAGCACGAGCCGTTCGCGGACGCCGGCCCGGTCGATCAGGCGGCCGAGGATCTTCTCGCTCTCGCCGGCGGTGTAGAAGTCCGCAGTGTCGATGAAGTTCCCGCCCGACTCGAGGTATTGCCGGAAGATCGGCTCGGCCTCCTCCTCGGTCTTGCCGTACGCGGCGTGGAACCCGTCGACGCCGAAGTTCATAGTGCCCAGCGCCAGCCGGCTCACCCGCAGACCGGACCGCCCGAGCAGGTAGTAGTGGTTCATCGTGGTGCCCTCCCGATCGTGGTGTCGGCCCGCTGCGGACCGTGCGTACCCGACCTTCGCTCGACAAAAATGGACCTGCAAGTCCAAAAGCCGAGGTAGGGTCGGACCCGCAGGTCCAGAGCAGGAGGTCTCATGACACGGGCGTTGACCCGCAAGGGCGAGGCGACCCGGGCGCGGATCGTCGCCGGCGCCGCCGCCGAGATCCGCGAGCGCGGCGTCGACGAGGTACGCCTCGAGGATGTGATGGCCCACACCGGCACCAGCAAGGGCCAGCTCTTTCACTACTTCCCCGACGGGAAGGAGGGATTGCTGCTCGCGGTGGCCCAGCACGAGGCGGACCAGGTGCTCATCGACCAGGAGCCGATGCTCAGCAACCTGACGTCCTGGCCGGCCTGGTTCGCCTGGCGCGACCGACTGATCGAGCGGTATCTCGCGCAGGGGGTGAAGTGCCCCCTCAACGGTCTGCTCGGACAGACCGGCCGGCGGGCGCCCGGCGCGCAGGCCATCGTGACCGGGCTCATGTGGCGCTGGCAGAAGGCGATCACCGAGGGGATCCGGCACATGCAGTCGACCGGCGACATCGACCCGGCGCTCGACGCCGACCGGGCCGCCGCGGCACTGCTCGCCGGCATTCAGGGTGGGGTACTGCTGCTGCTCTCCACCGGAAAGATCGACCACCTCGAGGCCGTCCTCGACCTCACCATCGACTCGCTGCGGGCAGGCCCGCGGACGGGCGGGAGCTGAGCGGGGGCCCGCGACGCCGAGTTATCCTTGCGCCCGAGTTTTCGGAGATCGGAGCAGACGTGGCAGGTGACGACGACATCTCCGGGTGAGCACCCGGACCGGCCGCCGACGGGCGTGTGAACGCGCCTTCGTCGCCGCGGCCTTCGTCGTCATGTCCTGCTTCCGTCGGGGTGCCGGTGCGCGCCCCGGATCGTCGTTCTCCGAGGTTCCCCATGTCTGTTCGACCTGCTCTCATCGCCCATGACCTCGTGCGGGTCCGTGGCGACCGCCGGGTGCTCGACGGCGTCTCCCTGACCGCCGCGCCCGGTCACCGGATCGGCCTGATCGGTGAGAACGGCACCGGCAAGACGACCCTTCTGCGGGTCCTGGCCGGCGTCGACGTACCCGACTCCGGCACCGTCACGCGCCCACCGGACGTCGGCTTCCTGCACCAGGAACTACCCTTTCGGGCACCCACCACCATCGCCGCCGTCCTCGACGACGCGCTGCGCGACGCCCGCGCCGACCTCGCCGAGCTGGACCGGATCGGCGTCGCGCTCGCCGACTCGCTGGAGGGCACCGAGCAGCACGACCGGCTGCTGGCCGCGTACGCCGAGGTGCTGGAACGGGCGCAGGACCGCGACGCCTGGGACGCCGACCGGCGTGCCGGCACGGTCCTCGACGGCCTCGGCCTCGGCGGGCTGCCCCACGACCGGACGTTGGGCGCGCTCTCCGGCGGGCAACGCGGCCGGCTCGCCCTCGCGGCGATGCTGATCCGCCGACCGAGCGCGCTGCTGCTCGACGAGCCCACCAACCACCTCGACGACGCGGCGGCGGCGTTCTGCGAGGACCAGCTTCGTGCCATGCCGGGGGTGGTAGTGGTGGCCAGTCACGACCGGGCCTTCCTGGACGCGGTCTGCACCGATCTCGTCGACCTGGACCCGGCGGTCGACGGGCCGGTCCGCTTCGGCGGCGGCTACACCGCGTACCTGACGGCGAAGCGGGCCGAGGCGCAACGGTGGCGACGGCGCTACGACGACGAGCAGGCGCTCCTCGCCGAGCTGCGCGAGGCCGCCGCCGTGACCGGGCACCAGGTCGCCCACGGCCGGGGCCCGCGCGACAGCGAGAAGATGGGGTACGGGCACACCGCCGGCCGCGTGCAGAACCAGATCTCCCGTCGCGTCCGCGACGCCGCCCGTCGACTGGAGACGATCGAGCGCGACCCCGTTCCGGTGCCGTCGGAGCCGTTGCGCTTCCACGTGCCGGCGCTCGCCGTCGGCGACACCGACGGGGTCATCGTCACGGCGGACCGGCTGGAGATTCCGGGCCGACTGCGGGTGGCGCACCTGGAGCTCAAGGCCCGCGACCGGTTGTTGGTGACCGGCCCCAACGGCGCGGGCAAGTCGACTCTGCTCGCCGTCCTCGCCGGCCACCTGGCCGGTACCGGAACGCTCTGGCGACGACCGGAGTTGCGGGTCGGCCTGCTCGCCCAGGACACCGTCTTCGCCGATGCGCGGCGGACGGCCCGGCAGGTCTTCGAGGCGGCCGTCGGGATGGAACGGGCCGCTGTCGTACCGCTGTCGTCCCTTGGGCTGCTCGCCCCGGCGGACCTCGACCGCCCGGTGGCCGACCTGTCGGTGGGGCAGCGCCGTCGGCTCGCCCTGGCGGCGCTCGTCGCCGATCCGCCGGAGCTGCTGCTGCTTGACGAGCCCACCAACCACCTCTCGCCGACGCTCTGCGACGAGCTGGAGGACGCCCTGGGCGTCGGCCCAGGTGCCATCGTCGTGGCCAGCCATGACCGCCGACTCCGCTCCCGCTGGCCAGCCCGAGAGCTGCCCCTGACGTTGCCTCGCCCTTAGGTCGGTGATCAAGAGGTTCGCGTCACGCCACGCCGAGCGGGATGACGCAAACCTCTTGATCAACGGCGGTGGGTTCGCTGGTACGGGGGTTGGAAACGTTTTCGTAACGGGGGGTTGACCTCTCCGCCGCCTACGGAGCAGACTCCCCGGAAACGTTTACAGCTATCGGGTGGAGGTGCCGAACGTGGGTCGTAAACGTTTACAGGAACCGGCTGACGGTCGGCCCACGGTGCACACCGTCGCCGCCCGCGCCGGCGTCTCCATCGCGTCCGCCTCGCGGGTGCTCAACGGCGTCGGCGGCAGCCCCGAGACGATCCGCAAGGTTCGCGAGGCGGCGGCCGAGGTGGGCTACGTGCCCAACGCGATCGCCAGGTCGTTGCAGTCCCAGCGCACCGGTCTGATCGCGCTCGCGGTGGAGGACATCGGCAACCCGGTCTACGTGGAGATGATGCGGGCCATCGAGGCCGTGGTCGCGTCCTCCGGGCGGCAACTGCTGGTGCACGCCACCGGCGGGCGGATCGACAACGAGACCGCTCTGCTGCGACGACTGGCCAACCGCTACGTGGACGGCATGATCGTCTCGCCGATCCGGGTCACCGACGACCACCTCACCGCGCTGGTGGACAGTCCGGTGCCGGTGGTGGTCGTCGGTCAGCTCGGCGCGGACGCTCCGATCGACAACGTGCGTACCGACTCGCGGCACGGTGTGGCGCTGGCAGTGGACCATCTCGTCGCCACTGGCCGACGGCGGATCGGCTTCGTCAACGGCCCGCTCGACACCGTCCCGGGCGCCGCCCGCGACGCCGGGTTCCGGGCCGCCCTGGCCCGACACGGCATCCCGCTCGACGCCGAGCTGATCGAGGTCGGCGACTTCCAGTACGCGGCCGGTCGTGCCGCCACCGAGCGACTACTCGCCCGCGCTGACCCGGACGCTCTGGTCTGCGCCAACGACCTCATCGCGGTCGGCGCGTTGCACGCCCTGCTGGTCGCCGGTCGTCGGGTGCCGCAGGACGTCGCCCTGGTCGGCATGGACGACACCGAACTGGCCCGGATGATGTTTCCCCAGCTCTCCAGCGTCTCGCTCGGCTCGGCCGAGCGTGGTCGCCGAGCCGCCGAACTGCTCCTGCAACGCATCGCCGACGCCACAGTGCCGCCGCGGCGCGAGCAGGTGCCGCCAAGTCTCGTCGTACGCGCGTCCAGCGCCGCGACCCTGCCGGTCCCTCGACCCGCCACCGGGCCGGCCGGCCCACCTACCACCGTCCCGTCCAGCGAAGGGGTGACCGCATGACCACCCTGGCCGAGCGGCCGGACGTCGAGCGGGCCGAGCCGGCCCGCCGACCGAACCGGTTCCGCTCCGACCGCACCACCATCTACCTTCTGTTGCTGCCGTCGCTGCTGCCGATCCTGGTGCTGTCGGTGTTCCCGCTGCTGCGGGGCATCTACCTCGGATTCACCGACGCCCGCGCCGGTCGCAACGTCGAGGTCAGCTTCACCGGCCTGGCCAACTACCGCGAACTCCTCGGTGACGAGCTGTTCTGGAACTCGTTCAAGATCGGCCTGCTCTGGGCGGTCGGGGTGACGGTGTTGCAGTTCCTGCTCGCCCTCGGGCTGGCGCTGCTGCTCAACCAGCAACTGCGGTTCCGCGGTGTGGCGCGGGTGCTGGCCGTCGTGCCGTGGGCGATGCCGCCCGTCGTGGTCGGCATCCTGTGGAAGCTCGTCTACCACCCCGACGCCGGCCTGATCAACGAGTTCTTCCACCGCGTCGGCGCCGACGGACTGCGGACGAACTGGCTGGGCGATTTCAGCACCGCCCTGCCCGCGGTGATCATCGTCGGGGTCTGGGCGGGCATGCCGCAGACCACAGTCGTCCTGCTCGCCGGCCTGCAGGGCGTGGGTCGCGAGCTGCACGAGGCGGCGGCGGTGGACGGGGCCAGCACCTGGCACCGGTTCCGGCACGTCACGTTGCCCGCGCTGGCACCGGTGATCGTGGCGATCACCTCGCTGGACTTCATCTGGAACTTCAACTCGTTCGGCCTGGTCTACGTGCTCACCGCCGGTGGACCGGGCGGCAAGACGATGCTGCCGATGCTGTTCGCGTACGAGGAGGCGTTCCGCTACGGCAACTACGGCTACGCGGCGGCGCTCGGCAACGTCATGGTCGTGATCATCATCGCGCTGCTCGCTGTCTATCTCCGTCGCCGGCTCAGGGAGGCGAACTGACATGTTCGGAAAACCGAGCCGCACGAGCCGGACGCTGCAGTACCTGGCGCTCGCCGGTTATCTGATCTTCCTCGGGTTCCCGCTGGTCTGGCTGCTCTCCACGGCGTTCAAACCGCCGCGCGAACTGGTACGCCTGCACCCGACGTTGATCCCGGACAACCCGACACTGCAGAACTTCGTCCAGGCCTTCACCGAACAGGAGCTGGGCCGGGCGGCGCTCAACAGCCTCCAGGTCTCCCTCGCCTCGGCGGTGCTGACAGTGCTGATCGCCATGCCGGCGTCGTACGCCCTCGCCCGGTTCCGCTCCAAGCTCGGCACCGCCGCGCTGGGCTGGGTGCTGCTGTCCCAGCTCTTCCCGTTCGTGCTGCTGATCATCCCGATCTTCCTGGTGCTGCGGCAGGTCGGCCTCGCCAACACGCACGCCGGGCTGGTGCTGATCTACGTGGTCTGGGCGCTGCCGTTCGCGCTGTGGATGCTGCAGGGCTTCGTCCGCAACATTCCGAGGGAACTGGAGGAGGCCGCCTCGGTCGACGGCGCGACCCGGGTGCAGGTCCTGCGGCGGGTGGTCTTCCCGCTGCTCGCCCCGGGCCTGGTCGCGACCGCGCTGTTCTCCTTCATCTCGGCCTGGAACGAGTTCTTCTTCGCGCTGGTGCTGATCAAGACTCCGGAGCTGGCCACCCTGCCGGTGGCGCTGGCCCGGTTCGTCGGCATCGAGGGCACCGCCCGCCTGGGACCCCTGGCCGCCGGCTCACTGCTGGCCACGCTGCCCAGCCTGATCTTCTTCGCGTTCATGCAGCGCCGGCTCTCGTCCGGGTCGCTCGCGGGCGCTGTCAAGGGCTGACCCGTCCCCCCAACCACCACCACCAAGGAGGTAACCCCCATGCTCCGTACCCGATTCCGTCGACTCGCGGCGGCCGCCGCGGTCACGGTCGTCGGCCTCGGCGCGCTCACCGCGTGCGGTGCCGGCGGCGACGACGAGGCCGCCTCCGGCCCGGCCAAGCTGCGCTTCCTCAGCCTCGCCTGGCAGAAGGAGTCGTTGCAGGTAAACAAGGACCTGGTCGCCAAGTGGAACGCCGAGCACCCGGACATCCAGGTCGAGTACGTCCAGGGTGACTGGAACTCGGTGCACGACCAACTGCTCACCTCGTTCGAGGGCGGCGACGCGCCGGACATCGTGCACTACGAGGCGTCCTCGATCGGCGAGTTCAGCAAGCAGGGCTACCTGGCCGACCTCTCCGACCTGGTCTCGGACGATCTGAAGGGCCAGATCGACAAGGGCATCTGGGACACCGCCACCGTCGACGGCAAGGTCACCGGTGTGCCGTTCCTGCTGGAGTCGCAGGTCGTCATCGCCAACAAGAAGCTGCTCGACGCCGCCGGTGTCGCGGTGCCGCCGGCCGACGGCGGCTGGACCTGGGACGAGTTCCAGGCCAACGCGCAGAAGCTCACCAAGCCCGGCCAGTACGGCGCGGCCTGGGCGCTGAAGTCGCCGACCAACAGGGTGCTGAACCTCGCGCTCAACTACGACGGCACGTTCTTCTACGGCGACGGTGGCCGCACCGAGGTCAAGGTCGGTGACGCCGAGAAGGAGATCCCGAAGCGGATCCACGACATGCTCTACACCGCCAAGTCCGCCTCCCCGGAGGCGCTCGGCATGAGCGGCGCGGACACCCTGCCCGGGTTCTTCGGCGGCAAGTACGCGATGCTGCCCGGCTCGGTGTCGCTGCGCCAGCAGATGGTCGAGCAGGCGCCGGCCGGCTTCGAGTGGGTAACCCTGCCCCCGATCAAGGGGCTCTCCACCAAGCAGGCCGCCAACCCGCAGACGCTGTCGATCTCCGAGGACAGCAAGCACAAGAAGCAGGCCGCGCAGTTCCTGGAGTACTTCCTGAACCCGACCAACATGGCCGCCCTGGCCAAGGGCGACTGGTTGGTGCCGACCGGCAAGCAGGCCAACGAGGAACTGGTCAAGCTCACCGCCGGCAAGCAGGGCTGGGACGTCGCCGCGGACAGCGCAACGGACCTGACCGTCGCCCCGTTCCAGCAGGCCGACGGCTACCCGGAGTGGAAGACCAAGTACGCCACCCCGGCCCTCCAGCAGTACTTCGCCAACAAGATCACCCTTGATCAGCTCGGCACGCAGCTGGTCGACGGTGGCAAGCAGGTTCTGAGGTAACGACATGTCTCTCTTGCTCGACACATCGGTCGGTTGCCTGGTTGGCGCCGCGGTCGGAGACGCCCTGGGTGGCGCCACCGAGACGGCGCTGCCCGAGCAGATCCGTACCCGCTTCGGCGGCTGGGTCGAGGGCATCGTGCCCCCGTACCACGCCGACTGGGCCACCGCGCGACCCCTCGCGCCGTACCACAAGGGCGACGGGCACCTCACCGACGACACGTTGATGACCCACGCCCTGGTCCGCGCCTACGCGGCCAAACGGGACCACCTCGACGCGTACGACGTGGTGGAGCTGCTGGTTCCCGACCTGATCGAGCGGGTGGTGTACATCCCCGACCTGGAGCGCGACGGGGTGACCTTCCACCGGCTCGCGGCCGCCGAACGGTGGCTGGTAACCCGACTGCACCACGCCCACGCTGACCCGCGCGAGGCAGGGGTCGGCAACATCGTCAACTGTGGCGCGGCCATGTACATGGCCCCGGTCGGCATCGTCAACGCGGGCGACCCGGCCGGTGCGTACGCCGAGGCGGTGGAGATCGCCGGCGCGCACCAGCACAGCTACGGGCGGGAGGCCGCCGCCGTGTTCGCGGCCTCGGTCGCGGCGGCCGCGACTCCCGGCGCGGGCGTCGACGACGTCGTCGCCGCGGCGCTGGACCTGGCCCGCGACGGCACCCGCGCGGCCATCGACGCGGTGGTCAAGGAGGCTCGCGGCCACCACGACTGGAAGCAGGCCATCCCGGCGCTGCGGGCCGCTGTCGCTCCCTACGACACGGTGGGGGAGGAGTACCGCAGCCCCGGCCTCGGCGCGCGGCGACCCAGTCGGCTGCACGCCATCGAGGAACTGCCGGTGGCTCTCGGCATGCTCGTGGTGGCCGGCGGCGACTTCCGGGCCGCGGTGCTCGGCTCGGTCAACTACGGCCGGGACGCCGACTCCACAGCCACCATGGCCGCCGCCATCGCCGGGGCGCTCGGTGGCGCCGACGCGGTGCCGGCGGAGTGGTCCGACGTGGTCGCCACCGCCTCCAAGACCGACCTGGTGGAGCCGGCCCGGGTCCTGGCCGCGGTGGCCGGCGAGGTCTTCGAGCGCGACCAGGCCCGGTTCGCCCGCCGGGCGGAGCGGTTCGCCGGGCTGGCCGCCGGAGCCACCCGGGGGGTTGGGGGCGAGACCCGGTGAGGATCACCTGGGTTCAGCCGGAGGACCTGTTGCCGCACGAGCTGGCGGCCAGCCGGGACGAGGGGCGCGACGTCGCCGCGATCGCCCAGCGGTGGACGGCGGCCGGCGGGGACCTGACCCCACCGGTCAGCGGGGCGTCGGTGACCCCGGCGTCGCCGCGGCTGCGGGCCCTCGCCACGGAGTTGCTGGACGCCGCCGACGCGGTGCCCGCCGTCGACACCGCCGACGAGGCCGACGACCTGGTCACGCTGCGCGCCGGCTGGCCGACCAGCTGGTCGCTGCCGACCGAGGCGGCGTACGACAGGCTGCACGGCGGGTGGCTCGGCCGGGCGGTCGGCTGCCTGCTCGGCAAGCCGGTGGAGAAGATTCCGCGCGAGGGCATCCGGGAGATCCTCACCGCTACCGAACGATGGCCACTGCGCGACTGGTTCACAGCGAAGGGACTCCCGGCCGACGTGGCCGCCCGCTGGCCGTGGAACAGGCGCAGCGCGCCGACCAGCCTCGCCGAGAACATCGACGGGATGCCCGAGGACGACGACCTGAACTACGCGTTGCTGGCCCTGCGCGTGCTGGAGACGCACGGTCGGGGCTTCACCAGCGCCGACGTGGCACAGGCGTGGCTGGACTGGCTGCCCGGCGGGCGGGTCTTCACCGCCGAGCGGGTGGCCTACCGCAACCTGTTGCTCGGGTACCCGCCGCCGCAGAGCGCCCGCCGGCACAACCCGTTCCGGGAGTGGATCGGCGCGCAGATCCGCACCGACGTGTACGGCTGGGTCAACCCCGGCCGGCCGGACCGCGCCGCCGAACTGGCGGTGCGGGACGCGACTGTCAGCCACGTCCGGGGTGGGGTGCACGGCGCGATCTGGGCGGCGGCGCTGGCCGCCGCCGCCCCGGTGGCCGACACTGTGGACGAGGTGCTGGACGCCGCCGAGGCGGTGCTGCCGCCGGGTAGCCGGTTCGCCGCCACCGTCCGCGAGGCGCGTGCCCTCGGCGCGGGCACCGACGACTGGGAACGCGTGGTCGACGAGCTGTACGCACGACACGGCCACCTGCACTGGGTGCACGTCCGCAACAACGCCGCGCTGGTGGCCGCCGCCCTGGCGTACGGGCGGGGGGACCTGGAACGGTCGATCACCGCTGTGGTCAGCGGCGGCTGGGACACCGACTCGACCGGCGCGACAGTCGGCGCGGTGACCGGAGCGCTCACCGGCGCGTCCGGGCTGCCGCCGCGTTGGGTCGCCCCGCTGCACAACCGGCTGGCCAGCAGCATTGGCGGCTTCGACGGGATCGGCTTCGACGAGCTGGCCGAGCGGACCCTCGCCCTGGCGCAGCCGCCGACGGAAGGGAGCGTGGCATGAGCGCGCGGGTGGCGGTGGTGGGCAGCAGCAACCTGGACCTGGTGGTCACGGCGTCGCGGCTGCCCCGCCCTGGTGAGACGGTGCTCGGCGAGAACTTCCGGACCGTACCCGGCGGCAAGGGCGCCAACCAGGCCGTCGCCGCCGCCCGGGCCGGTGCGGCCTGCGACTTCGTGGGAGCGGTCGGCGACGACGAGTTCGGTACCCGGATGCGGGCCAGTCTCGTCGACGCGGGAGTGGACGTCAGTGGCCTGCGGACCGCCGCCGGCCCCTCCGGTGTCGCGTTGATCGCCGTCGACCGGGACGCGGAGAACTTCATCCTGGTCGCGCCCGGCGCCAACGGCACGCTGACCGAGCTGGACACTGACGACCGGGCGACGATCGCGGCTGCCGACGTGTTGCTCCTGCAACTGGAGGTGCCGCTGACCGCGGTGCTCCAGGCGGCGCACTGGGCCCGGGTCGACGGCACCACAGTGGTGCTGAACGCCGCACCCGCAGCCGTGCTGCCCAGCGCACTGCTCGACCTGGTCGACGTGCTGGTGGTCAACGAGCACGAGGCGGCTGTCGTCGCCGAGGTCGCCTCCGACGACCCACCGGTGCTGCTCGACGCCCTGCTGAAGCTGGTGCCCCGGGTGGTGCTGACCCTCGGCGCGCGCGGGGCCGCGTACGCCGATCGACACGGCCTGCGTCTCGCGGTCCCGGCGCCGCAGATCGACGCCGTGGACACCACAGCCGCCGGTGACGCGTTCACCGGCGCGCTCGCCGTGAGCTGGGCCGAACACGGCGCCACCAGCGAGGACACCGTCACCGCCAGCCTGCGCTGGGCCTGCGCCGCCGGCGCGGCCTGCGCCCAGCGGCCCGGAGCGTCGACAGCCCTGCCCGACCGGCCGGCCATCGACGCCCTCTACGACGCGACCTACCGAGGTGCACAGTGAGCTTCAACCCGTACGTCCCACGCCCGATCGACCGGCCGACCGAGGTGCCGTTGGGCGGGCACGCCGACCTGAGCACCCTGGACGAGGCGAAGATCTTCGCCGCGCCGACCGACAGGGCCGACTGGCCGGCCTGGCGGGAGCAGATCGCCCGGTGGCGGGTCGACGCCCGGGACCGGATCGGCTACGTCGGCGAGCACTACGACGAGATCGCCGGTGACTGCTTCAGCGTCTGCCTGGCCTGGCTCTGGGACGAGACGCTCTACGACCACGAACGCGGCGTCTTCACAGTCGACGAGTTCCTCGACGCGGCCGGGCGGGACTTCGGCGGCTTCGACGGGGTGGTGCTCTGGCACGCGTACCCGGTGATCGGCCTCGACGACCGTAACCAGTTCGACTGGTACCGGGACGTGCCGGAGCTGCCCGAGGTGGTCCGCGCGTTCCAGCAGCGTGGGGTGCGGGTCTTCGTCGACTACAACCCGTGGGACACCGGCACCCGGCGCGAGCCGGGCAGCGACGCCGAGGAGGTCGCCACGCTGGCCGGCAAGCTCGGCGTCGACGGGGTCTTCCTGGACACCCTCAAGGAGGGTGCCGGGGAGCTGCGCGCCGCGCTGGACACGGTGCGCCCCGGCATGGTCCTGGAGGGCGAGAGCCGGGTGCCGCTGGCCCGCATCGCCGACCACGCCATGTCCTGGGCGCAGTGGTTCGCCGACTCCGAGGTGCCCGGCGTGCTGCGGGCGAAGTGGTTCGAGCGACGGCACGTGCTGCACCACACCCGGCGCTGGCACCGCGACCACCTCGACGAGCTGCACTCCGCCTGGCTCAACGGCGTCGGCGTGCTGGTTTGGGAGAGCGTCTTCGGCGTCTGGGTCGGCTGGAACGAGCGGGACCGCGCGGTGCTGCGGGCGATGCGCCGGGTGCAGGCCAGCCACGCGGCGTGGTTGCGCGCCGAGGACTGGGTGCCGCTCGCCGACCATCCCGGCGACGGCCAGGTGTACGCGTCCCGCTGGACGCACGACGACGAGCCGCTGTGGACGGTGGTGAACCGGGGCGCGGACCACGACGGCCCGTGGCTGGTCACCGACCCGAGCGCCGGCCGGCACTTCGTCGACCTGGTCACCGGTGCCGAGTTGACAGTCACCGAGACCGCCGACGGTCGACTGGCGGTGGGCGGCCCGCTCCCGGCCGGCGCGATCGCGGCCGTGGCGCGCGGACTCGCCTCCGCGCACCGGCACGAGCCGCCGACCGGCGACCCGTCCTTCCCGGCCCGTGCGGCGGTGCGCGTCCGTACGCCGTGGACGCCGCTAGCGCAGGTGCCGCCGGGCCTGGTCGGCGTCGAGGGCGGCCGGCACGAGCTGGTCGTCCGGCACCGGGTACGGGAGACCGGGCTGTACGGCGAGGCGCCCTACGTCGACGAGTGGAAGCCCCTGCCGCCTCGGCTGCACCACAGCGGGACGCTGCGCCGCAGTGTGCGGCTCGGCCGGTTCGCCATCGCCGTGCACGAGGTCACCCACGGCGAGTACGCCGAGTTCCTGCGCGCCACCGGCTACGTTCCGGTGCGCCCGGAGCGGTTCACCGCCGGCTCCGGCCCGGCCGACGCCCCGGTGACCGGGGTCGAGTTGGCCGACGCGCGGGCGTACGCGACCTGGGCCGGGCTGCGCCTGCCCACCGAGGACGAGTGGCAGGTCGCGGCCGAGGCGGGACTGCTCGTACGGCGGGAACCGCTGGTGTGGAACCTGACCGAGAGCGAGCACTCCGACGGCCGTACCCGCTTCGCCATCCTCAAGGGTGGCGCCCAGTACCGGGCGGAGGGCTCCGACTGGTACCTCGACGGAGGCCCGCAACCGGCGGACGTGTCGGTGAAGCTGCTGCTCACCGGCGCCGGTCTCGCCCGCTCCGAACAGGTCGGCTTCCGCTGTGCGGCCGACCTGCCGGAGGTGGCCCGGTGACCGCGCCACTGCACGGCGTCACTGTCGTCGACCTGGCCACCCTCTTCGCCGGGCCGCTCGCGGCGGCGTTCCTCGGTGACTTCGGCGCCGACGTGATCAAGGTGGAGCATCCGGCCAAGCCGGACCCGTCGCGGGGGCACGGCCCGGCCCGCGACGGCGTCGGGCTCTGGTGGAAGGTGCTCGGCCGCAACAAGCGCACCGTCACCCTCAACCTCTCCGACCCGGACGGCGCGGAGCTGCTGCGCCGGCTGCTCGCCGACGCCGACGTGCTGGTGGAGAACTTCCGCCCCGGAACCCTGGAGCGGTGGGGGCTCGGCCCGGCCGAGCTGCACGCCGTCAACCCCCGGCTGGTGATCACCCGGATCAGTGGGTTCGGGCAGGTCGGGCCGTACGCCCGGCGGCCCGGCTTCGGCACCCTCGCCGAGGCGATGAGCGGTTTCGCCGCGGCCACCGGGGAACCGGACGGGCCGCCCACGCTGCCCCCGTTCGGGCTGGCCGACTCGGTGAGCGCGCTCGCCGCCGCGTACGCGGTGATGCTCGCCCTGCGGGCTCGCGACGTCACCGGCGTCGGTCAGGTGGTCGACCTCGCCATCATCGAGCCGATCATGGCGATGCTCGGGCCGCAGATCACCTGGTACGACCAGCTCGGCTACGTCCAGCCCCGGCTGGGCAACCGGTCCAACAACAACGCCCCGCGCAACACCTACCGGTGTGCCGACGGGCGCTGGGTGGCGGTCTCCACCAGCGCGCAGAGCATCGCCGAGCGGGTGCTGCGGCTGGTGGGACGCCCCGAGCTGATCGACGAGCCGTGGTTCGCCACCGGCAGCGGCCGGGCCGCCCACGCCGACGAGTTGGACGCGGCGGTGAGCGCCTGGGTGGCGCAACGGGACCGCGACGAGGTGGTGGCCGCGTTCGAGGAGGCCCAGGCCGCTGTCGCTCCCGTCTACGACGTGCGCGACATCCTCGCCGACCCGCAGTACGCCGCGCTGGGCACCGTGCGCACAGTGCCGGACGAGGAGTTGGGCGAGGTACGGATGCAGAACGTGCCGTTCCGCCTCGCCGAGACTCCCGGCGAGATCCGGCACGCCGGCCGGCGGCACGGCCAGGACACCGACGCCGTCTTCGGCGCGCTCGGCCTGAGCGCCGAGGAGTTGGCAGCGCTACGCGAGCGGGGGGTGCTCTGATGCTGTTGAGCTGGCTCTACGTGCCCGGCGACCGCCCGGACCGGTTCGCCAAGGCGGTCGCCTCCGGCGCCGACGCGGTCATCCTGGACCTGGAGGACGCCGTTGTCGCCGGGCGCAAGGCGTACGCCCGGGACGCAGTCGCCGAGTTCCTCACCGAGGCGCACCCGGTGCCCGTGCAGGTCCGGGTCAACGAGCTGACCGGCCCGGACCTCGGTGCCGATCTGGCGGCGGTGGCCGGCCGGCCCGGGTTGGCCGGGCTGCGGCTGCCGAAGGTCGAGTCGGCCGCGACGCTGGCGGCCCTCGCCGAGCGGGTCGACGTGCCGGTGCACCCGCTGATCGAGTCGGCGGTCGGGCTGGAGTCCGCGTACCCGATCGCCGCTGCCCACCCGGCGGTGGCCTCGATCGGGCTCGGTGAGGCCGACCTGCGCTCGGATCTGGGGGTGAGCGACGACGACGGGCTGCTCTGGGCGCGCGGCCGGGTGGTGGTCGCGGCCCGCGCGGCCGGTTTGGCCCCGCCGGCCATGTCGGTGTACGCCGACGTGGTCGACCTCGCCGGTCTGGCCGCCTCCTGCGCGGCGGGCCGACGGCTCGGCTTCCTCGGCCGGGCGGCGATCCACCCACGCCAGCTTCCGGTGATCGTCGACGCGTTCCGGCCTGCCGATCGGGAGGTGGCCCGCGCCGCGGAGCTGCTGGCCGCCGTGGCGGACGCGCACCAGCGGGATTCGGGGACCGTGGTCCTGCCCGACGGCCGGTTCGCCGACCGGGCGATGGTGGCCGCCGCCCGGCGCGTCGTGGACCTCGCCGCCCGCTACGCCGCCTGAGCCTCGCCGGCTGCTCTTCCGAGCCGCCGGTGTGGTCACGCGGATCACGGCACCGACACCGGGAGTTCACCCGCCTCTGGTGGTCGGCGGGGCGGTACCCGCTATCGTTGGCTCAGTCGGACACACTGTCCGGCATTGTGTCCGATAAGTGAGGGCGTAGGCCATGACCTCGACCCGTCCCACCCTGTTGCTCGTCCACGGCGCCTGGCACCAGCCGGCAGTCTGGGACCGGCTCCGGGCAGAACTGGACGTCCTCGGCTACCAGACCCGAGCCGTCGACCTGCCCACCTCGGGGCCGGACGCCCGGGGCGGCATGCAGGACGACGCCGCCGCCGTCCACAAGGAGATCGCGGCGATCGGCGGGCCGGTCGTCGTGGTGGCCCACTCGTACGGCGGCATCCCGGTCAGCGAGGCCACCACCGGCCTGTCCGAGGTCGAGCACCTGGTCTACCTGACGGCGTACCAGCTGGACCGCGGCGAGTCGATGCTCAGCTTCCACGGCGTACCGGACCCGGTCGAGACCGACGTGTTGATCTCGATCACCGGTGACCCCCGGACGGCGTTCTACGGCGACCTGTCGGACGCCGACGCCGACGCCGCGATCGGTCAGCTGGTCGACCAGCGCCTGCGGGCATGCGTGGACCGGGTGACCGAGCCGGCTTGGCGCTCGATCCCGTCGACCTACATCGTCTGCACCAACGACCAGGCCATTCCGGTGCCGCTGCAGGAGAAGATGGCCGGTCGGGCCAGCAGCGTCCGGCGGCTCGAATCGAGCCACTCACCGTTCCTGTCCCGTCCGGTCGAGCTGGCCGCGCTGCTCGACGACATCGTCACCGCTCGCGGCTGAGCGCGCGGCTACGTGGGGTCGAGACGATCGAGCCGTTCGAGGTCGGCGGTGCCGGACCGGACCGCTGCCGCCGCCAGCGCGACGGTCGCCGGCTGGACCCCGCTCTGCTGCTCCGCAGTGGCGATCCGGACCGACTGCGCGAGATGCGCCCGCAGGTGCCCGGCGAGCAGGCGGTGAAACGGCTGCCCGTTGGCCGCCCGCAGCGCTGTCATCTCCTGCGCGGTGGCCATGCCCGGCATGTCGTGCCCCTCGTGCGGATTCGTCGTCGGGGCGGCGGCGTCGGCCAGTAGCCGGCGGGCGCGGTCCAGATCGGCGCGCCTGGTGGTAGCGACCTGGGTGGCCGTCTGCCGCCAGGCCGGGTCGGTGGTCCGCGTCGGTACCAGATCGAGAACGACAAGCAGGCGTTCGGTCATCGCCACCGTCAGTTGCAGCCAGGCGATGTCGGTGGGGTTGAACGCCGTACCCGTCGGTGTCGGCGCGGTCGTCGCCGGTGGCGCGGTCACAGGTGGTGTGGTGGTGCTGGCCGCGTCCCGTGGCCCGGCGCCGCAGCCGGCGACGAGCAGCACCGCGATGAGCACTGTGAACGCCGTGGGCTGACGCATCCGATCTCCCTTCTCAACCACTGCGGCGGGCCCGGGTGACCGGACCCGCCGCAGTGGTGTGGAGCTGTCGCTCAGATCGGTCGGCCGTCGTGACCGCACTTGATGACGGGACGGATGCAGTCCTGGACCCGGCGAGCCAGCTCCGCCACCGGCCAGGCGTTGAAGAAGTCGCCGTGCATCGTGTAGCCCGGCCCGGAGGCCAGCCGGAACCGCGACGGGTCACCGGTGACCGGGTACCGCAGCACCTGGCGCAACTTCGGCACGTGCACCGGGTGGGTGCTCGGGCAGGCCTGGTTCACCGGGTACGCCAGGTGGCTCTTGTGGTCCGGCGAGTCGAGGTCACGGCCGTTCCAGCACTGCGGGAAGTCCAGGTACGACTCCAGCATCGTCCCCGACGGGCAGTTGACGAAGTCCTTCGACGGCGGCACGTGCCCGGCGTGCAGGCAGGACCAGCGGGCGATGCTGTCATTCGGCCCGGTGGCCTTAGCGTTGCCGGCGACGAGTCGCAGCCCCAGCGGGAACGGCTGGGTGTTCGCTACGACGTCGGCCCGTACGCCCTCGCCCAGGTAGTAGAACGTGGCAATCGCCGGCTCCACCGCGACGTTGTCCCGATACAGGGTAGGCACCCAGTACGACGAGACGTCCACCCGCGGGTTGCAGGTGGTGGGCGAGTTGACCAGGTCCGGGAGGGTGGTCTTGGCGTTCGTCACAGTGCTGCCGAAGAAGCTGTGCATGTGCGACGCCCCGGGCAGGCCAGGGAAGACGATCGGGTCGTCCGGCAGCCGGTGGCTGTAGGTGCAGTCGGCGGGGAACTCGGCGACCCGGATGGCGTTGGCGCCGAAGTCCGCGCCGGCTCGGCCGGGGGCGGCGTCGGCCCGGTTGGTGGTGGACACCAGGTAGGTGCCGAGTAGCACCAGCAGGGCGCCGATCGCCGTGGCGAGGCGTAGTCGGCGGGGGATGCCGGAGAGGGGTGCGGCCCTGTCCATCGTGACTCCTGTCGGGGGACGGGTCAGGGACAGCTCCGGCGCCGCCGCCGAAGGCATCGGAGTTGTGCCTGGCCAGACTTGGTGGTGGCCGGTTGGGCCGGCGCGAGAGAGCGCTCTCACTGCTCCCAGCCTCACGCGGAAGTCGACAATTGTCAATACGTGCCGCAGTTGGTGGAAAAGTCGACGAAGGGCCGGGCCCCGTGGTGGGGTCCGGCCCTTCGGTCAGGTGGTGTGGGGGTCAGCTGGTGGCGTAGCCGCGGGTGGCGATCCAGTCGGCGAGGTGCTCGACGGTGACCTCGTAGGAGGCGGTGTTCGCATCGGCGGAGTCGGCGATCTTCACCACGTTCCCGCCGTCGCGATAACCCACGACGCTGATGTAGTGCCCGCCCTCGAAGGAGTGCACCCCGCCGTCGGTGTCGACGCTGGTGCCGGCGATGTTCGCGACCACGGCCCGGCCGTCGTCCACGGTGCGCACGACGTCGGCGCGCAGCCGGTCGGTCTGCTTGCCGTCAGCGTCGGGGCTGGAGATCTCCACGCTGTGGTAGGCGTCGTTCTTGCCGGTCTCCTTGTTCAGCACCGGGGTGATGTCGTTGATGGAGTTGGTGCCGGCCTCGGTGGTGCCCATCTCCTTGGCCATGGCGTCCACGCTGATCTCCTTGCCCTGCACGGACAGCGCGTTACGCGTGGCGGCCGGGCCGCAGTAGTAGAAGTTCGGCTGGGCCTCGTAGCGCACACCGAGCTGACGCTCACCGGCGGGCTTACGGTCGGTCTGCGTCTGGGTGGCCGGCTTGGCGTCCGACGCGGCGTACGCGGCGGTCACCGGTCCGGCGATAGCCCCACCGGTGAACGCGAGGCCAGCGGCGGTCAGAGCGGTCTTACGGATCAGATCGGTACGCATGATGGCGTGCTCCTCTGCATCGGGGGTGCCCGCACGGCACTCAACGGGGTCAGTGCGACAGTGCGGGGAAAGTTCCAGGGTCTGCCCGGTGACCCGCAACAGGGGGTCGGCGTCGGGACAGGGTGTAACCGTTCGCGGTGGCAGGTCATTCCGCGCACCCGCGAGGGTTGGCCAGTTGTCGTACTCGGCCGTGCGGGGGATGTAACCCGGGCGGCCTGGCGGGTGTTCCCGGCGGGGCCGGCGCGCCAATGACCCCGGGCTGTTGCGGTGGTCTGCCAGGTATAACGACCCGGCCCGGCCGCCGATTCCGCCGCCGGGGTGGCCCCGACCACCCGACACCCGACATCAAACCGGACAAGTCACACGCATTGCCACCAGGCGAACCCGATACGGAGGTCGCCGTGCGGCATCTGTGGGGCGGTACGCGCGGGGCTACGGCGGCGGGGTGGTCCCGACGTGCGGATGGGGCAGCCCGAAACGTGTCGGACTGCCCCACCCGGGAGCGCAGGGACGGGATCAGAATCCGAGGACGCTCCGCCCACCGACAACCGGCAGTCGCAGTTCGCTGTCGTTCGGTGCGACCCGCAACTCGGTGCCGCCCAACGGCAGCAGGGTGTACTCCTGGTCGCTGGAGAAGACGACCACACCGATCCGGTGTCCCGCCGGGAAGATGTAGTCCTTCGGCTCCATGGTCCACCGGTAGTCGTACAGCTTGCCCTGCTTGACCGGCTCGGTGCGCGCGGCGCTCTTGCGGTTCTGCGGGTCCATCCACCCTCGCGTCACCACGGTCGGGGCGGCGGTTGACCCGGCCGGGCCGTAGTCGACCAGGTACGCGGTGAGGTTCGCGTCCGGCTTGTTGTCGATAGCCAACCGCAGTCGCATCTCCGGACGCCCGGAGATGCGCACGCTGTGCGTCAGCTCGGGGGAGCGGTAGGCGAGTCGGTTGGCGCTCGCGGTGTCCGGGTTGGACACCAGGGTGTCCGGGTGGATGGTCCGGCCCTCGTCGACGAAGCTCTGCTCGACCTTGGCCTTCGGAGGCTTTCCGGTGGTGAGCGCGCCGGGTGCGGTGGCGTCGGTGGCCGCGAAGCGCAGGCCGACCTCCCGCGCCGCCGGGTCGGGCCAGTTGGCGTACGTGGTGTAGGCGCGGTCCTCGCGCTGGAGCACCGCCGTCGGCTCGTCCATGATGCCGTTGCGCACGTTCCACAGCCAGAAGTCGAACCAGCGGTTCTCGGTCTGCTTGTACGTCCACGTCTGGCCGCTGGGCAGGGTCACCGACGCGCTGCTGCCCGGACCGCCGTGGCCGCCCTGGTGCAGCCAGATCTTGCGGGGGACGTCGCGCTTGGCGAGCTGGTCCCACCAGCCGGCGAAGTGCTCGGTCTTCACGTTCCAGTCGTTGAGGCCGTGCACGACGAAGACGCTGGCCTTGACGTCGCGGGCGTCGAGGTAGTCGCGGTCGCGCCAGAACTTCGAGTAGTCGCCGGTGACCCGGTCCTGCTTCGCGGTGATCTCCGCGAGCTCGTCGGCGCACTGCCCCTCGGCGCGGGCCTGCCCGGCGGTGTACTGGGCCAGGATGTCGAGGTCCTCACCCTGGAACGTCCCGGGCGCGACCACCAGACCGTTTGCCCGGTAGTAGTCGTACCAGCTGCTGATCGCGGAGACCGGCACGATGGTCTTGAGCCCCTTGACGCCTGTGGTGGCCACCTGGTTGGGCAGCGTCCCGTTGTAGGAGACACCGGTCATGCCGACCGCGCCGGTGGTCCATCCGGCGGTGACCGGGGCGCCGTTCGCGTCGTACCCCTTGGCCCGGCCGTTGAGCCAGTCGATGACCGCCTTGGTGCCGAGCGTCTCGGCCTGGTCCCCGCTGGTCGGGCAGCCGTCCGAGTCGCCGGTGCCGACGCTCTGGCCGAGCACCACCGCGTACCCGCGGGGCACGTAGTAGTCGTCCAGCGAGCCGGGCAGGTTGGCCTTCGCCTGGGCGCGTTGTGCGCCGGCGTCGAGGGCGCGACGCCCGTCGCGGTCGGTCAGGCCGTTCTGCGGCAGGTCGTCGACCAGCACGCTCGGGTACGGCACGTCACCCCAGGTGCCCTTGCGGTACGGGCTGTGCTCGAAGATGACAGGCACCTTGAAGCCCTGCGTGGCGGTCTCCCGGGGGCGGGAGATGTCGATCGCCACCCGGTCGGGCCGACCGTCGTGGTCGGTGTCCACAGTGGTCTCCACGAACACCCGCTCCTCGATCGCGTCGGCGAGCGAGAACACCGGTTGGGTCATGCCGTCGCTGACCACGATGCCGGTGGGCGTGGTGGGCGTGGGCGGAGCAGCAGCCGCGGGTGGGGCTGCGCTGAGGACCAGAGCGCCGGACACGCCGACGCTCAGGAGTGCCAGATGACGGGGTCGACGCATGCGCGTCTCCCTTCGGTTGGGCTGATTGCCGGGGGTCGGCAGGGGCCAATCTCGAAGATCCATTCGTGGTCATGCTAGGTCCGCCGCGGCGTCCCGTCGATCCCCTCGGTTGTCCACCGTGGTCGGTCAGGGAGTCGGTGGCGTCACCGCGATGATCAGGTGGGCGCGCTGGTCGCTGGCGTTGCGGTAGAGGTGCGCCAGGCGCGAGTCGAAGGTGACCGACTCGCCCGCGGTGAGGGTGTACGACTCGCCGCCGATCTCGGCGACGACCTCACCGGTGATGACGATCGCGCACTCGGTCGACGGGTGCGCCCACGGTTCGGCCGAGCTGGCGTCGCCGGGTGCGAGGTGGGCCTGGAGCACCTCCAGGTCGCCGCGGCCGGGGGTGAGTCGTTCGTAGGTGATCTGGCCGGGTGGCGCGGCCAGTCTGGTCCGGGCGCCGACGCGGCTGACGTGCACCGGTGGCGCCTCGGGCTCGGAGAACAGCTCCGCGATCGAGGTGTCGAAGACCTGGGCGAGCTTCCGCAGTGTGGAGAGGCTGGGGTCGGTTGCGCCGTTCTCGATCTGGCTGAGCAGGGCGGGGGACACGTCGGCGGCTGTGGCGAGCTGACGCAGCGTGAGGGAGTGCTGCTGACGCAGGTCGCGGAGTCGGTCACCGAGCATGTGTCCTCGTTCCAAATACAGTGTGGCTGAATCTTGATTGACCAAACTATACGGCCATGTTTAGGATCACTAAACATCAGGCGGCGATGTTCAGCTCAAGCGAACAAGCCGCATCGAGGCGCGAACCGGACGCCTGCCGCCCGGTCTACATCCAACCCCGAGACGACGCCCCCGAGAAGCCCGCGACGCTGTCATCCCATCGGCCCGGCCGATGCGTGGTGTCGCCCGCCGGACGTCGACGCCCCGCGGATCCCGCACGGCGGGCCGCGCGATACGAAGGTAGGAACAGCATGTCGGTGTCTCCCCGCCGGCTCCTCGCCGGAGCGTCCGCTCTGGCGACGCTGGCCGTCCTCTCCGTCAGCGCCTGTAGCGCCGGCGGCAGTGGTGGAAACGCGAACGGTACGGCCAAGACCCTCACCGTGAACACCTCGTTCGTGCTCAAGACCCTCGACCCCGGCCGGGTCTACGAGGCAACCGGTCTGACCGCCGTGCACGCCCTCTACGACACCCTGCTCACCTTCAAGGGCTCGGACGTGAGTAAGCCGGTCCCCGCGCTGGCCGAGTCGTACCAGGCGTCGCCGGACGCCACGACGTTCACCTTCAAGCTCCGGCAGGGCGTGACGTTCGCCGACGGCAGCCCGCTCACCGCCGACGACGTCGTCTTCTCGCTCAACCGGCTGAAGAACATCAAGGGCAGCCCCGCCGTCACCGTCAGCGGCCTGACCGTCACCAAGACCGACGAGAGCACAGTCGTGGTCGCCTCGGCCACCCCCGACCCGAACATCCCGGTGGTGCTGTCGATGCCGTCGACAGCGGTGCTCAACTCCAAGGTCGCCAAGGAGCACGGCGCCCGCGACGGCGCCGACGCCGCCCAGGGCGACACCGCGCAGCAGTACCTGGACACCAACTCCGTCGGCAGCGGCCCGTACGTGCTGAAGTCCTACGACCCGTCGTCGCAGGTGGTGTTGGAGGCGAACCCGAAGTACTGGGGCACGAAGCCGCAGTTCTCCCGGGTGGTGCTGCGCAACATGGATGTGCAGACCCAGAAGCTGACCATGCAGCGCGCCGAGGCCGCCGAGATCTCCCTGGACATCTCCGGCAAGCTCCTCGACGGACTGCCGGGCAGCCTGCAGACCTCCGGCGTGCAGGACACCGTCTACTTCCTCTTCCTCAACGCCGACCCGGGCGTCTCGGCGGTCACCTCGAACCCGAAGTTCAACCAGGCCCTGCGCGCCGCCATCGACTACCAGGGAATCGCCGCCCTGTACGGCAAGGGCGCCGCCCCCGGCGCCGGGCTGGTCGCGCCCGCCTTCCCGGGCGCGCTGCCGGCCGGCGAGGAGTCCAAGCGGGACGTGGCAAAGGCCAAGGCGCTGCTCACCGAGGCCGGCCTGACCAACCCGACAGTCAAGTTCACCTACCCGGCCATCACCTACAAGGGTGTGGACCTCGGCACTGTGGCCACCAAGGTGCAGGGCGACGCCGCCGAGGCCGGTATCAAGCTGGAACTCAACCCGCAGCCGCTGACCACGTTCCTCGACGAGATGCGCGGCGGGAAGTCACCCCTCGGATTCACCCCGCAGAGCCTGAACTACCCGGTCGCCGACTCACTGATCAACAACATGGCACCGGGCCAGGCGACCGCGCTGCGCTCCGGCTGGACCGTCGAGCGCGCCGACCCGGCCGTGGTGGCCGCCGGCAAGAAGGTCACCGCGACCCTCGACCTGGCCGGTCGGGCCACCGCCATGCAGGAGTGGCAGCGGCTGATGAACGCGTCCTCGCCGTACCTGGTGCTGGCCAGCAACTCCTCCATCGTCGTGGCGACCACGGACCTGACCGGGGCGGACTACACCGCCGCCGGTTGGCAGGTGGACGTCGCCGCGGTCGGCCGCAAGTAGTCCCGACGACATGACGACAGTCCACGACGGTGAGCCGGGCGCGGTCGCCACGACCGCGTCCCGGCCCCGGGGTGCCCACCCGCTGCTGATCTTCCTGGCCAAGCGGGTGGCGGTCACCGCCGGTCTGCTGCTCGGCGTCACAGTGGTGACGTTCGGTCTGGTCAACGTGGTCCCCGGTGACCCGGTCACCGCCAACCTCTCCGACCAGGCGCTCAACGACCCCGGCGCGGTGGCCGCCTTCCGCGAGAAGTGGGGCCTGGACCAGCCGCTCTGGGCCCAGTACCTGCACTACCTGGGCAACCTGCTGCACGGCGACCTGGGCCACTCCCAGCAGACCGGGCGGGCCGTCCTGGACGACCTGCTGCACTACGTGCCGGCGACCCTGGAGCTGGCAGTGCCGAGCATGGTGTTGGCGCTGCTCATCGGCACCGGGGTCGGCATGCTCGCGGCGGTCCGCAACGGCCGGTTCACCGACCAACTGGTCCGGGTCGGCGCCCTGCTCGGGCTCTCCACCCCGCCGTTCTGGCTGTCCCTGGTAGTGCTCTACGTCTTCTTCTACCAGCTCGGCCTGGCCCCCAGTGGCGGGCGACTCTCCACGGACTTCAGCCCTCCGCCCACCGTCACCGGCATGTACACCGTCGACGGGGCGCTCGCCGGGCAGTGGGACGTCGCCTGGGACGCCGCCCAGCACCTGTCCCTGCCGGTGCTCGTGCTGACCTCGCTGACGGTGGCGATGCTGGTCCGCTTCGTCCGCTCGGCGATGCTCGAGGTGCTCCAGCAGGACTACATCCGGGCCGCGTACGCCAAGGGTCTGCCGACCCGCGTGGTGCTGCGCCGGCATCTGCTGCGCGCCGGCCTCGTCCCGGTGGTCACCGTCTCCGGCCTGGCGTTCGCCTCGCTGCTCTCCGGGACGGTGCTTGTCGAGAGCATCTTCGGCTGGCCCGGCGTCGGCCAGTACGCGTACCGCAGCGCCACGGCGCTGGACCTGCCCGCGATCCTCGGCGTCAGCCTCTTCGTGGCACTGGTCTACACGCTGGTCAACCTGACAGTCGACCTGCTGTACGGGCTCATCGATCCGAGGATCCGGTTGTCATGACGACACTTGCAGACCCGAAGGCGGAGCGGGCCCTGGGCCGACGCCGCTGG
Organism: Micromonospora sp. NPDC048842; assembly: GCF_040649935.1. Lineage (NCBI taxonomy): Bacteria > Bacillati > Actinomycetota > Actinomycetes > Micromonosporales > Micromonosporaceae > Micromonospora > Micromonospora sp. NPDC048842. Next base: position 76,452 of record NZ_JBEZGK010000003.1, read on the forward strand.
CTCGGCCGACTGCGTGGCGGCTCGACCAGCCGACCGGTCTGGCGTCAGCCGATCACAGTGGTGGCGTTGACCATTCTCGGTGGATGGTTGCTGCTGGCGTTGCTCGCCGACGTTCTCGCACCGTACGACCCGCTGGCGCAGAGCGCTGACACGTACGCGTCGCCCTCCGGGGCGCACTGGTTCGGCACCGACTCGCTCGGCCGCGACATCCTCAGCCGGGTCATCCACGGCGCCCGGCTGTCCATCCCGCTGGCCCTGGCCATCGTCTCCCTTGCCCTGCTGGTCGGCGGGCTGCTCGGGCTGGTCGCCGGATACGTCGGCCGGTTCGTCGACGAGGCGCTGATGCGCCTGACCGACCTGGTGTTCGCGTTCCCGCAGATCATCCTGGCCATGGCGGTGACGGCGGCGTTCGGCCCGAACACCCGCAACGCCGTGCTGGCCCTGGTCATCGTCTCCTGGCCGGTCTACGCCCGGGTCATCCGCAGCGCCGTGCTGAGCATGCGTGGCGACGACTACCTCAACGCCGCCCGTCTGCTCGGCGTCGGGCCGATCCGGGCGTTGCGCCGCGACGTGCTGCCCAACAGCATCGGCCCGGCGATCGTGTTGGCCACCCTGGAGCTGGGCAACGCGGTGCTGCTGCTCGCCGCCCTGTCGTTCCTCGGCCTGGGCCCGCGCCCACCGGCCGCCGAGTGGGGCTCGATGGTGGCCCTCGGCGCGCAGGACCTGTCGATGTGGTGGGTCAGCGTGTTCCCCGGCCTCGCCATCCTCACAGTGGTGATGGCCTTCAACGTGCTCGGCGACGCGCTGCGCGACCGGCTCGACCCCCGCTACACGAAGGGACGCTGAGGTGGCACCGCTGCTCGACGTCGACTCCCTGGCCGTCACCCTGCCCTCACCGCGTGGTCCGCTGCCGATCCTGCACGACGTGTCGTTGACAGTCGACGAGGGGGAACTGGTCGGCATCGCGGGGGAGAGCGGCTGCGGCAAGAGCCTCACCGCGCAGACCCTGCTGGGGCTGCTGCCCCCGGGGGCAGCGGTCACCGGCTCCGCCCGGTACGCCGGCACCGAACTGCTGGGCCTGGACGCCCGGGGCTGGCAGCGGGTCCGTGGCGTCGGCATCGCCATGGTTTTCCAGGACCCGAGCGCGGCCCTGCACCCGATGCTCACTGTCGGGCGGCAGCTCACCGAGCACATGCGGGTGCACCTGCGGATGGACCGTCGAGCTGCCGGTCGGCGCGCGGTGGAGCTGCTCGACCAGGTCCGCATCCCGGACCCGGAGCGGGCGCTGCGCGCGTACCCGCACCAGTTCTCCGGCGGAATGCGGCAGCGGGTGGCCATCGCCATCGCGCTGGCCGCACGGCCCCGACTGCTGATCGCCGACGAACCGACGACCGCCCTCGACGTCACGGTGCAGGCCGGCATCCTCGCTCTGCTGGAACGGCTGCGCGCCGAGACCGGGCTGGCCGTCGCGTTCATCACCCACGACCTCGGGGTGCTCAGCGCCCTCACCACCCGTGGCTACATCTTCTACGCCGGGCGGGTCGTCGAGACCGGCCCGACGGGCAGCCTGCTCACCGCCCCCACCCACCCGTACACGGCCGCGTTGCTCGGCGCCCGACCGCACGGCACCCAGACCGGCGGAACGTTGCGGCCCATCCCGGGCGCCCCGCCGGCACCCGGCGAGGCACCGCCGGGGTGCCCGTTCCAACCCCGCTGCGGGTACGCCGAACCGTCCTGCGGCGAGGCCCCGCCCCCGCTCACTCCCGCCGGCGCCGACCGATCGGTGGCCTGCGTGGTCCGTCCGCACCTGGAGGTGGCCGCGTGAACACCACAGCGCCCGCGCGACTGTCCTTCACCGACGTCGAGGTCGAGTACCGATCCCGAGGGCGTGGCCGGGTGCGGGCCGTCGCCGGGGTCAGCCTGGAGGTGTCGCCCGGCCAGATCGTCGGGCTGGTCGGCGAGTCCGGGTGCGGCAAGTCCACCCTGGCCCGCGTCGCGGTCGGGCTCAGCGCACCGAGCGCCGGCACCGTCGAGTACGCCGGTCGACCGGTCACCCCGCTGGGCTGGCGGCCCCGCTCCGGTGCCGAGATCGGCCTCCAGATGGTCTTCCAGAACCCGTACGCCTCGCTGAACCCCCGGCGCACCATCGGCTCCCAACTCCTCGACGGCGTGCCGGCCGCGGTCACCGGGTCGGCCCGCCGAGCCCGGGTGCACGAGCTGCTCGAACGGGTGGCCATGCCGACAAGCGCCGCCCAGCGGTATCCGCACCAGTTCTCCGGCGGTCAGCGGCAGCGCCTGGCGATCGCCCGCGCGCTCGCCCCGGAACCCCGGATGATCATCGCGGACGAGCCGGTCACCGCGCTGGACGCCTCGTCCCAGGCCCAGGTGGTCAACCTGCTCGTCGGACTGGTCCGCGACCTCGACATGGGCATGCTCTTCATCTCCCACGACCTGGCGCTGGTGCACGAGATCGCCGACGTGACCGCCGTGATGTATTTGGGCCGGATCGTCGAGGCCGCACCCACCCGCGAGCTGTGGCGCGAGCCCCGACACCCGTACACCCGGGCGTTGATCGACGCGGTGCCGCAGATCGGGCCCACCCCGCGCCTGCCCGCCATCCTCGCCGGGGAGGTGCCCGACCCGGCCAACGCGCCCACCGGGTGCCGTTTCCGGCCACGCTGCCCGCACGCGTTCGCGCCCTGCGGGGAGCAGCCGCCCACAGTCAACCTGGGCGGCCGCAGCGTCGCCTGCTGGCTCACCGATTCCGCGACGGCCCCGACCGTCGCGCGCTCACTCTGAGGACACCCATGCGCAACCCCACCGAACAGGTACTGGTCAACCTCGCCCTCTACGACGGTGTCCAGGACGCCCTCCAACCGGATCGCGGCATCTGGATCGACGCCGACGGGATGATCCGTGCCGTCGGTCAGGTCGACGACGTCCTCGCCGAGGCCGGCGCGGCCTGCGTGGTCGACCTGGGCGGTGAGCACGTCATGCCGGGTCTGACCAACATGCACGTCCACCTCTCGCTGGGGCTGCCCGGCCACCTCGCCGACACGGTGCACGGCGCGAACCTGGCCGAGCTGGTGCTGCTGATGGCCGACTCGGCCCGGCGCACCCTGCACTCCGGTGTCACCACCGCCCGCCTCGTCGGGGAGAGCCGGTACGCCGACTTCGCCCTGCGTAGGGGGATCGAGGCCGGCGCTGTCGACGGCCCGCGCATCTTCACAGCGGGGCACGCGCTCTGCTGCACCGGCGGGCACGGCTGGGAGGCCGACGCCCTGGAGGCCGACGGCGCTGACGGGTTCCGTCGGGCCACCCGCGAACAGCTCCGCGCCGGCGCCGACCTGATCAAGGTCTGCATCTCCGGTGGGATCGCCGGCCAGCACGAGGCGATCGACACCCCGCAGCTGCTCGACGACGAGATGGCGGCTGTCATCCGCGTCGCGCACGACTGGGGGCGCAAGGTCACCGCGCACGCCGGCCCGGCCGACTCGGTCCGCCGTGCCGTCGAGCTGGGCCTCGACTGCGTCGAGCACGGGTACGAGCTGACCGACGACGTCACCCGCCTGATGGCCGAGCGGGGTGTCTGGTACGTGCCGACGATCGTGGTGAGCCGCTGCGAGCAGTTCTTCCGCGACTCCGGGGTGCCCGGCTGGCTGATGGACCGGGCCCTCGCGGCCGGCCCCCGACACTGGGAGAGCCTCCAGCACGCCATCCGCAACGGCGTGCCGATCGCCCTGGGCAGCGACATGCCCCCGCACGCCGGCTACGACGAGACCACAGCGACCATCCGCGAACTGGAGTTCATGGTGGACGCGGGGATGCCCGTCGCGGACGCGCTCAAGGCCGCCACCACCCGCCCCGCGCAGTGGCTGGGCCGTGCCGACACCCTCGGCACCGTCGAGGCCGGTAAGCACGCCGACCTGCTGGTGCTGCGCGACGACCCGACCCGTTCGGTCTCCGCGTTGCGCACCCTGCACGCGGTGCTGAAGGGCGGGGTGGCGTACCGCGACGACCACGGCCGGCTCGGCGTACCGCGATGAGCAGCATCACCCAGGTCGCCGACGGGTACCTCGACGCGCTCGCCGAGCTGGACCCGCAGGCGGCCGAGGCGGTGGGGCGCACACCGGTGTCGCACGTCCCGGATCTCTCGCCCGAGGGTTTCGACGCCCGCGCCGAGCTGGCGCGACGCACCGCGACGGCCGCCGCCGCGGCGACCACGCACGACCCCGGCGAGCGGTCTCTGGCCGACGCCCTGCTCGACCGGCTGGCCAGTGAGGTCGACCTGTACGACGCGGGCTTCACCACCCGACTGCTCGCCCCGCTGGCCACGCCTGTGCACCTGCTCCGGCAGCTCTTCGACAACCTGCCCCGGCACAGCGAGGACGACTGGGCGGTGGTCGCCGACCACCTGCACCAGGTGCCCGACGCCCTCGACCGGTACGCCGCGACGCTGCGCCGATCGGCACAACAAGGACAACTGGTCGCCCGCCGTCAGGTGCTGGTGGTCGCCGACCAATGCACCTCCTGGGTCACCGCCGACTTCTACGGGCGGTTGGTCGACGGCTGTCCCGACGACCCGCTCGCCGCCCGGCTGCACCGGGGCGCACGGCTGGCGACCGCCGCCACCGCCGGTTTCGCCGCGTTCCTCCGCGCCGAGCTGGCACCCGCCGCGTCCGCCGTGGACGGTGTGGGCGACGACCTGTACCGGGTCACCGCCCGCAGCTTTCTCGGCGCGACGGTCGACCTCGACGAGGTGTACGCGTACGGCTGGGCGGAGTTGGCCCGCACCGCCGCCGAGCTGCGGACCGTCGCGGGCGAGTTGGGCCACTCGCGGGTGGCCGCCGCGCGGGCGGCCCTGGACGCCGACCCGGCCGGTCGGGTGGCGGCCGGGCCCGCCCTGGAGGAGTGGCTGCGCCAGCGCACCGAGCAGCTGACCGATGCCCTCGACGGCACCCACTTCGACATCCCGTCCGCCACCCGCCGGGTGGTGTGCCGGATCAGCCCCGCCACGTCCGGGGTCATGTACTACACGCCTCCCGACCCGGCGTTGACGCGTCCCGGCGCGATCTGGTGGTCGGTGCCCACTGACGAGTCGACAGTGCCGGTGTGGCGGCACGTCGGCACGCTCTGCCACGAAGGGCTGCCCGGCCACCACCTGCAGCACGCCGTCACCCTCACCACCGCCGCCCTGCACCCGTGGCAGCGCACCCTCTGCCAGGTGCACGGGTACGCCGAGGGGTGGGCGCACTACGCCGAGCGCCTCGCCGACGAGATCGGCCTGTACGCCGGCCCGGCCGAGCGGCTCGGCATGCTCGACGGCCAGATGTGGCGGGCCGCCCGGGTGGTCATCGACCTGGGTCTGCACCTCGGGCTGCCGATCCCGGCCGGCAACGGTTTCACCGAGGAGCGCCACTGGACGCCCGCGCTCGCGGTGGACGTCCTCACCCGCGTCGCCGGCCTGGACGCCGAGACAGCGCGCTTCGAGGTCGACAGGTATCTCGGCTGGCCGGCGCAGGCCCTGGCCTTCAAGGTCGGCGCGCGGCTGTGGCAGCAGGCCCGCCGGGACGCCGAGCGCCGCGAGGGTGCGGCCTTCGACCGGAAACGCTTCCACCACACCGCGTTGGCGCTCGGACCCATGGGACTGGATCCGCTCCGCGCCCGCCTGGCCGACCTGCCCTGACCCCCGCACCGCCGTACCCGATCGGAAGTGACAGCCGATGAGCGATGAGCTCCGCACCACAATCACCGACCTGTACCGGTCCCTCGGCGACCGGCAGGCCTTCGACGCGCACCTGCACCCCGACCTGACGTTCTGGGAGTCCGACGCCGACGGCCTGCTGTCCGGCCTGCCGGCGCTCGACGACCTGCGGGACCGGCGGGCGACCCGTGCGACGGGGTCGGCGCCGACCTCGGTGGCGCCGGAACACCTGCGTGCCGACGCCTGGGGCGACACCGGTCTGGTCCGCTACGTGCTGCGGGCCCGCTTCGCCGACACCCGGCCGGACGAGTGCTTCCGGGTGACCGACGTCCTGCGCCGCGAGGACGGCTCCTGGCGCATCGTGCACCACCACGCGGAGGCCGTGCGATGAGCACCGAGGAACCCACCACCGACCTGTACGACCTGCGGGTCGTTGTGGAGCGGATCGAGGGCCGCTCGGTGTGCGGCCTGAAACCGGGCGACCACATCGACCTGACCGGCTCCAACCGGCTCACCATCCCCGCCGGGGGGCACTTCTGCCTCTACGCCCTGGCGGCGTGTTTGCCGTTGCTGCCGGCGAAGCAGCGGGCGCTGGCCGAGGGCGACTGGATGGCCCGGGACAGCCACGTCGCCTGCCCGGACCCGGACGAGCGGCTCATCATGCGCATCGAGCGGACCGGCCTTCAGCGCATCCCCACCGAGGAGCTGACGTGAGCGCTGGGCTGGTCGGCATCGGCCTACAGTCCGACAAGTCCGCCGACGAGTACGCGGAGCTGGCCGAACTGACCGAGCGGCACGGCTTCGACGTGCTGTCGGTATTCGGCGACCTGATGTACCAACCGCCGATCTTCCCGCTGCTGGTGGCGGCCCGACATACCCGGCGGATCCGCCTGGGCGCGGCGTGCCTCAACCCGTTCACCATGCACCCGGTGGAGGTCGCCGGTCAGGTGGCCGCACTGGACCTGGCCTCGCAAGGTCGGGCCTACCTGGGCCTGGCCCGGGGCACCTGGCTCAACGAGATCGGCGTGCCGCAGGTCCGTCCGATCCGGCGCATCGTCGAGACGGTCGCCGTCGTGCGGCTGCTGCTCGCCGGCGACGACAGCGGTTTCCAGGGCGGGGAGTTCACAGTCGCGCCGGGCACGTCACTGCGGTACACGCCGGCCCGTGCCGACGTTCCGGTCCTCGTCGGCACCTGGGGGCGGCAGACCGCCCGGGCAGCGGCGGGCTTCGCCGGCGAGGTCAAGGTCGGCGGGTCGGCAAACCCGGCGATGGCCCGGATGATGCGCGCGTGGCTGGACGACGCGGCGGTCGCCGACCGGGACGGCACGGGTGTCGTGCTCGGCGCGGTCACCGTCGTCGACGAGGACGGCGCGCTGGCGCGTCGGGTGGCCCGCCGGGAGGTGGCCATGTACCTGGCGGTGGTCGCCGCCCTCGACCCGACGATCGAGGTGGACCCGGAGCTGCTGACCCGGATCCAGCAGCACGTCGGCCGCCGGGAGGACGACCTCGCCGGCGCGCTGATCGGCGACGACCTGCTCGATCTGTTCGCCTTTTCCGGCACGCCCGAGCACGTCGCGGGGCAGGCCGCGGCGGTGTTCGACGCCGGGGCGAGCCGGGTGGAGTTCGGCACCCCGCACGGGTTGACGCCGCGCGGCGGCATCGACCTGCTCGGCAGGCGGGTGCTCCCACTGTTACGGGCGTGAAAACCTCCTCGTCGAAGGCTCCCCGTGGATCGTTCACCTGCATATGATCTTGCCGGAGCCGCCCGAAGAGGCGGTTTCGTCCACATTAGACGAGGAGCAACATGCTCAGGAAAACGCGATGGCTGTTGGCCGTCGCCGTCACGGCCACGACGCTGACCGCCCTACCGGGCGGCGCCGCCACGGCCGGACCCAGCGACATCGGTCAGACCGGCACACCCGCAGCCACTGCCGACGGCAAGACGCACACGGTCACCCTGCTGACCGGGGACGTGGTGACCGTACGAGACACCGGATCCGGCTGCCCACAGGCCACGATCCGGCCGGCCGACGAGAACGCGGTGATCCACCAGAGCTGCGGCCCCGACGGTCACCTGCACGTCATCCCCGCCCGCGTCGCGTCCCAGCTCGGCTCGGTGCTCGACCCCGACCTGTTCGACGTCACCACGCTGATCGCCGACGGCTACGACGACGACAACGCAGCCGAGCTGCCGCTCATCGTGCAGCCCGCCACCGCGTCCGCGCGGGTGGCAGTGCTCGGTGACGTGCTGTCGCTGCCCAGCATCGGTGCGGTCGCCGGCCGCGTACCCAAGAAGAGCCCGGCCACGGCGAAGCTCGCCACCAACTCACTGCTCGCCGGCGCGAAGAAGGTCTGGCTCGACCGCAAGGTCCGGGCCACCGCCCTGACCGGCGGTGGGCGACCGGCCGGCCTGGACCGCAACCTGGGCCAGATCGCCGCGCCGGACGCCTGGAAGGCCGGCTACACCGGCAAGGGCGTCCGGGTAGCGGTGCTCGACACCGGTGCCGACTTCACCCACCCGGACCTGGTCGGCCGGGTCGCCGACCGGGCCGACTTCACAGTCGAGGGCGGTGACGCCGTCGACCACAACGGCCACGGTACGCACGTCGCCTCGACCATCGCCGGCACCGGCGCGGCCGCCCACGGTCAGCGTCGCGGCGTGGCGCCGGACGCCAAGCTGGTGGTCGGCAAGGTTCTCGACGACAACGGCTTCGGCGACGACTCCGGCATCATCGCCGCCATGGAGTGGGCCGCCACCCGGGCCGACGTCATCAACATGAGCCTCGGCGGCAGCGACCCGGACGACGGCAGCGACCCGCTGTCGCTCGCCGTCGACGCGCTGAGCAAGTCCACCGGCGCGCTCTTCGTCATCGCCGCCGGCAACAGCGGCGGCGCCATCTCCTCGCCGGGCTCGGCCGCCAGCGCGCTGACAGTCGGCGCTGTCGACCGCAACGACAAGCTCGCCGACTTCTCCAGCCGCGGCCCGCTGGTTACCAGCAACGTGGCCAAGCCGGAACTGGTCGCCCCCGGTGTCGACATCGTCGCCGCCCGAGCCGCCGGCACCAACCTTCAGCACCCGATCGACAGGTACTACGAGGCGATCAGCGGCACCTCGATGGCGAGCCCGCACGCGGCGGGCGCCGCCGCGCTGCTCGTCCAGCGCCACCCGGACTGGACCGGTGAGCGACTCAAGGCCGCCCTCGTCGGCGCCGCCGACCCACTCAGCGGCATCGACCCGTACGCCGTCGGCGCCGGCCGGCTCAACGCGGCCCGGGCCCTCGGCGGCCCCACCAGCAACCAGCCGGTGGTCAATCTCGGCACCTTCGCCCACCCGCAGTCCGGGACCAGCGAGACGAAGCTGGGCTGGACCGGTGAGTCGACGGCCGTTCTCGACCTCGACGTGTCGGTCGTCAACCACGACGGCCAACCGGTGCCGCGTGGCGCGGCGTCGCTGTCGACGAGCCGGCTGACACTCAAGCGCGGCGCCACCGCCGCGGCGACCCTGCGGGTCAACCGTGCGGCGCTGGCCGCCCGACCGGGCTTCTACCTGGCCACCGTCACCGCCCGTTCCGGCCGCAAGCTGGTCGCGACGACCCCGGTGAGTTTCTACGTCGAGCAGCCCAGCTACGACCTGACGATCCAGACGAAGCCGCTGCCGGGCCTGAAGGACGGCGCGGAGAGCTGGATCAACCTGATGGTCACCAACCTCACCGACCCGGTGATCTACTACGGCGGTGCGGGCGGCACGCCCGGAGACACCTTCACGCTGCGGGTGCCGGCCGGCCGGTACGCGATCCTCGGCTCGTCCGTCGCCTACTACGTCGACAGCGACGTGCTGGAGACGACGCTCGCCGCCGAGACCGACCTGGAGGTGCGCGCTGCCCGAAGCGTGATTCTCGACCCGGCGCGGGCCAAGCCGGTGACGGCGACTGTCGACGGAGTGCCCACCACGCCCACCCGGACCGACCTCACCAACGTCCAGACCGCGCCGAACGGCCTGTCCTGGTGGCACCAGATCAGCGGGTACGGGGCCAAGACGACGGTCCGCACCACGGCGCTGCCCAAGCCCACCGTCGGCTCCCGGCGCACCTGGGCGGCGGTCAACCTGGACTCGCCCGCCGGCACCGCCACGCCGTACCGCTACAACCTGGTGCACGAGTACGCGGGCGGCGTGCCGGCCGACCCCGCCTTCCGGGTGAACAAGGCCGAGCAGGCCAAGCTTGCCCGGATCGAGGAGCGCTTCCACCAGATGGACTCGGAGGGGATGGTCACCCAACTGATCCGCGGCGGCTTCACAGCGGACGGGGTGCCGGTGACGCAGACCCACGAGGGGAACCTGCCGCCGTACCGCACCGACTACCTCTCGGCCGGCTACCGCTGGGCCGACGAGGGTGTCTACGGTGGCCTGTCGGCCCAGGAGGCCCCCCGCACCTACCAGCCGGGCAGCCGTCAGACCAAGGTCTGGGCGCGGCAGCCGCTGCACTCCGGCTGGTACGACGACCCGGCCGGCGTGGACCACAGCTGCGCCACCGCGCCGTCGCGGACCCGGGGCAACCTGCACATCGACCTGGTGTCGCTGACCGACCAGCACCAGCGGGCCGACTGCCTCCAGGGCTCCGCGATCGGGGTGAACCGCAAGCTGTCGTTGTACCGCAACGGGAAACTGGTCGAGGAGCGGGACCGCCCGCTGGCCGACTTCACAGTGCCGCAGCAGGTGGCCGACTACCGGCTGACCCTCGACGTCGACACGAGCCTGATCCTGCCGATCTCCACCACTGTCAACACGTCGTGGACGTTCCGGTCGGCCGGACCTGACGGCACCGGGAGCGTGCCGCTGCCGCTGCTCGCTGTGGACTACGCGCTGCCGATGGACACCAACAACCACGCCACTGGCGGAACTGCGGAACTGGCCGTGCGGCAGATGCGGGGCATCAAGGCGCAGAAGGTGACGTCGTTCCAGGTGTGGACCTCGACTGACGACGGTGCCACCTGGAAGTCGGCCCGGGTCACCGGCAGCGGCGACAGCTACCGGGTCGCTCTGCCGACGGCCGTCGCCGGGCAGCCCGTGTCGTTGCGGGTGAAGGCCGCCGCCAACGGCGGTAGCGGAATCGACCAGACCATCATCCGGGCGTACCACGCCGGCTGACAGTCGACGCTGTGGTGCGGCCCGGCTCCGGCCGGGTCGCACCACAGTGCCGTCGGAGCGGTGCTCATCTCGGGGTGGCTCGTGGCGCTCTCCTGGCGAACACGCGACGAGGTTGCCTGACCGTTGAGGCGGTTCTCGTCGTAGGCAGGTGGCGGTTCTCGTCGTAGGCAGGTGACAGCATCACGTCATGGCCACAGCGAAGCAGCCAGCAACCGTTCCGACCGCGATCAGCGTCGACGACTTCCTGGCCGCCAACCCCGACGAACGTAGGCGGGCCGACACGGGGCGGCTCCGCGCGATCATGGGTGAGCTGACCGGGGAGCCGGCGGTGATGTGGGGCCCGAGCATCGTCGGCTTCGGCAGCTACCACTACACCTACGCGAGCGGGCGTAGTGGCGACGCGGCCCTGGTGGGGTTCTCGCCGCGCAAACAACACCTCGTCCTCTACCTCACCGGCGACGGTCTCGAGGAGCGGGACGCCGCGCTCCTTGCCCGGCTCGGCCCGCACCGCGCCGGAAAGGGGTGCATCTACCTGAAGCGGCTCGACGACGTCGACGAGAGCGTGCTGCGGCAGCTGGTCGAGCGGACCGTCCAGGCGCACAGGGGCGTCGACCGGGCCAGCCGCCGATGAACCGCCGACGTCACTGGCCCTCCCAGACCGCCTTCGCCCCGGAGTCGCCGGTGCGCACCACGTAATACACGGTGACGGCGGCGGCCACCAGCGACAACACCTGCAACGCCAGGGTCAGCGGCCGACCGGGCCGTCCATCCGCGCTGGCGTCGGCGGCCCTCGGCGGGACGAGCCGGACCAGCGCCAGGGCCACCACGCCCAACCCGATGCTGGTGTAGAGCGTCATGTCACCGAACTCCTGGTGCGCCTCCAGCTTCGGCAGGAACTCGGGGGTGACCCGGTTGGCGGCGCGCAGCCGCTCGAGGAAGGCGTCGCCGGAAAGCTTCGTCAGCAGGGCGGCGACCGGCGCGCCCACGGCGAGCAGCCCCAGCACCCACCGGGTGTGCGGCCGGATCGGCGGGACGAACGCGTAACCGACAGTCAGCACGGCCAGCAGCGGCACGAACGCGACAGCGGCATGCAACAGCAGAGGGTGGGCCGGGATGCCCATGAACTCCTCGAACATCGGCGTCTCCTCCGGTGACATCGGCCTGGACGTTGATCGTCCACACAGGGACGCTATCGGTACCACGCGGGCGTGTCATCCCGCCGATCGCTCAGGTCGCCGCCGCACGGACGCCGAGGCCGACCAGCAGCACGCCGGTCAGCCGATCGAGCAGTCGCCGCACCGATGCGGTGCGCAGCAACCGGGCGGCGGCGCCGGAGACGACCGTCCAGCCGGCGAGCCAACAGGTGGCAAACGCGGCGTGCGCGGTGACGAGCAGCAGCATCGGCACCAGCACCGGTCGGCCCGGTTCGAGGAACTGTGGCGCCAACGTCAGGTAGATGGCGGCGGCCTTGGGATTCAGCACGTTGCCGAGCAACCCTTGCAGGTACGGGTGGTCCACGCGCCAGGGCAGCCTTCGGGCGGAAACCGCCGGCCGCCGTCCCGCCCGCACGCGACGGCGTGACGCGGACCAGAGCATCCAGAGCCCGAGCCCGACCAGATAACCGGCGCCGACCAGCTTGACCACCCAGAACGCCTGCGACGAGCGGAGCACCAGCGCGGCCAGGCCGACAGCGGCCAGCGTGGCGTGCACGTAGAGCCCGGTCACCGTACCCAGGATCACCCACCAGCCCTGCCGCCGCCCGCCGCTGGCGACCCGCGAGACGACCAGGGTCAGGCTCGCGCCCGGTGTGGCGGTGATCGGCGCGACGGCGAGCAGGAAGCCGAGCACAGCGACCCCTCGCATGCTCAGACCACCACCCGGTAGTGGGTGGTGAGCAGCCCGGCGTCGTCGTACACGTGGAACGCGACGCCGGGCGGTTGGGTCTGGGTGGTCAGCGGGCCGTCACCCTCCCAGGGCATCCGCAGTGTGGAGACCACACCGGGGGCGATCCGCAGTGGACAGCCCGCGAAGGTGCTCGCGGCGGCGGTGTGGAAGTGCCCGGTGAGCACGGCGACGACCTGCGGGTGGGCGGCGACGAGTTCGGCCAGGGGGTCGGCCGGCAGAAGCCGCATCGGGTCGATGACCGGGTGGTGCAGCACCACCGGCGGGTGATGCAGGGCGATGAACGTCGGCGTTGCGGCCGGCACCGAACCCAGCTCGTCGGTGAGCCAGGCCATCGTCTCCTCGTCCAGGTGACCGTCGTCCGCGCCGGGCACTGAGGAGTCGGCGAGGAGGAAGACCGCCCCGGCCACGTCGTGGCGGGTGTTGATCGGGCCGGTGCCGCCGCGGTCGTCACCGAGTAGACCCTTGCGGTACGCGTCGCGCACATCATGGTTGCCTGGACAGAGCATGACCGGCAGCGGGGAGTCGAAGAGCTTCGCGGCGGTCTCGTACTCGGCCACCTCGCCGTGGTCGGCGATGTCCCCGGTGATCAGGATGGCGTCGACAGGTCGAGGTAGGCCGTGCAGGTAGTCCATCACCCGGGCGGTCCGCTCGGCCGACCGGGGATGGCTGTCGAGGTGGGTGTCACTGAGATGCGCGATGACCAGCACGAAGGATCTCCTAACGGCTATCAGTGTCGAAGCCGTTAGGGACGCTACTCCGGGCCGGGTCGGCCACCGCAGCGTGACAGCCGCCGCGGTCAGCTCCGCGAGCGCGGCAGGCAGTCTTTCTTGTACTTGAGGCCCGACCCACACCAGCAGGCGTCGTTGCGCTCCGGCGGCCAGGCGATCCGTGCGCTGGGCCGCGCCGACACCTCGGCCGCGTAGCCGGCCCGGACCGCCGCGTCGGCCGGATCGCCGCCGCGTCGACCGGCGAACGCGGTCAACCCGGCCACTGTCGCACCGAACACGCCCAACCCGGCCTGACCGGCACCCCGCAGCCGAACCAACTCCGTCTCCAACCGGCCCCGGTGCGCATCCCAGTCCGGCCCGTACACCTCGGTGAGGGCGGGATGGTCGGCGAGTAGGCGATCGAACTCGGCCCGTGGCCAGAAGAGCAGATCCGACTCCGCGTCCCGACGCTCCCCGGCCCGACGCACGAGCTGGGTCTCCAACCGGTCGGCCAGGTCGTCCTGCCGGTCGTGCGGCAGGTTCAGATTCCGGCGTACCCGATGCCGTTGTTGCAACAGGAAGAAGGTGACACCGGGCGCGTCCGGCGGACCGAGATCGACGACCGGGTCGATCGCGGTGCTGGCCGGTCCGGACGCGGCGGTCGCGCGTTCGTCGAGCACTCTGTCGGCCGCCTCGCTCAGCCACGTCTCAGCGGTCGCCGAACGCCCACCGGCGTCCAACGCGGCACTGACGTAGGCGGGGGCGTCGGGCTGCACGAGCAGCAACGGGCGCAACGCGGTCAACTCCGCCATCGCCTCGTCGTCGCGCCCACCGGCCCGGAACAGGGCGCGGGCCCGCAGCGCGCGGGCGAACCCGGCCCGAGGGTCGTCGCCGGACGGGTACGCCGCCAGGGCCTGCTCCGCGTACCGCAGCGCGGCCTCGGGCCTGGCCCGGATCTCCGCGATCTCGGCGGCCAGCGTGAACGCGTCCCCGGCGTCGTCCGGATCCTCCAACCGGCCCTGCTCGGCGGCCTCCGCGAGGTTGGCGGCGACACCGAGCGGATCGGCCGTCCCGAGCGCCGAACGGCGAAGTTCGGCGAGGTCAGCCTTGGTGAGTATCTCTCTCGTCGGCACGATCTCACGGTACGTCGGGGTGCTGATGGTATGCGGGCAGATCACCTGTTACGCCGCTCTCATGCCGCCTCTCATGCCGCCCGCGGGCGGACTACGACCACGCGCCGGCCGCCGCAGCCTGGGCGGCGTAGCTGTCGAAGTCGAGCGGGTCCCGTCCGAGAACCCGACGTACCCCGTCGGTCGGTTCGGCGAGATGGCCCGCCCGCATCCCGGCGAACAGAGCGTTCAGCGCCGTGGCCGTCTCCTCCGGATAACCCTCAGCGAGCAGTTCCGCGTGGTACTGCTCCGGGGTGAGCTCCAGGTAGCGGATCGAACGGCCGCTCACCCGGGCGATCGTCGCCACCGCCGCGGCGAAGGTGAGCGCACGAGGACCGGACAGGTCGTACACCTGTTCGTGGTGACCGGGCGACGTCAACAGCGTCGCGGCCACGTCGGCGACGTCCTGAGCGTCGACGAACGGCTCCGGCGTGGTGCCCATCGGCAGGGCCAGCCGACCGTCGAGCAGTGGTTGGCGCCAGAGATCCTCGCTGAAGTTCTGACTGAAGTTGTTCGCCCGGATGATCGTCCACTCGATGCCGGATTTCCGCACCGCCTCCTCGGCGGCGAGCATGCCGGGGGAGAAGTCGCCGATCTGGTCGATCCCGCGCCCGGACAGCGCCACGAACCGGCCGACACCCGAGTCGACCGCCTGGGTCACGAAGTCGGTGGCCAGCGCGGGGTCCTCCGGCGCCAGCAGGTAGACGGCCGAGGCGCCCGCCAGGGCAGGTCGCCAGGTGTCCCGCCGCGACCAGTCGAACCGCACCTCACCGGAGCGAGAGGCAGCCCGGGCGTGCCGACCCGCCGCCCGCAGCGTCTGGACCAGCCGACGACCGGTCTTGCCGGTGCCGGCCATCACGAGTATCGAAGGTGCGTCAGTCGTCATGACCACGAGTCAACGCGCCCGGTCGAGGGCGGGACATGTCCTGTCGTACGCCAGGCATGTCCGATCGTCCGCGGTCCATCCTCCGCGATCTATCGTCGGTGACATGGACCCGTTCGACAGTCTGCTGCGCGGTTTGCACGCCAACGGCGCTGCCTTCGGCCGGTCGGTGCTGACGCCGCCGTCGGCGCTGCGGTTCACCGACGGCGCCCCGCTGACGCTCTGCGTCCCGATGCGCGGCGAAGGCTGGATCTCCCACCCGGAGAGCGACAAGCCTCGCCTGGTCCGGGTCGGCGAGGCGGCCACCGTGCGTGGGCCCGCGCCGTTCGTGTTCTCCGCCGAGCCCCGGTCGAGCTTCGAGCCCGGGGAACTGCGAGACGTCCGGCGCGGCCAGACCGGGGTGGCCGACCCGGTCGGCGCGGACCTCACCGAGCGCCTCGTGCTGCTGGTCGGGGTCTACCACGTCCGGCGTCGGGTGCCCCAGCGGTTGCTGGGCGCGCTGCCGCCGGTGCTCGTCGTGCCGGAGGACCAGGACTGCGCCGCGCTGCGCGACTACCTGGACGCCCAACTCGACGCGGGTCGGCCCGGACGCCAGGTCGTGCTGGACCGCCTCCTGGACTGGCTGTTGGTGTGCACGGTGCGCGACTGGTTCGACCAGCCGGAGGCCGCGGCCCCCGGCTGGTACCGCGCGCTGAGCGACGACACTGTCGGCCCGGTGCTGCGCGCCATGCACGACGCGCCGGGCCGGCCGTGGACCCTGGCCAGCCTGGCCGCGCAGGCCGGGGTGTCCCGGTCCACGCTGGCCAAACGGTTCACCGCGATGGTGGGCGAACCGCCGCTCACCTACCTGACCGACTGGCGCATGACACTGGCCGCCGACATGCTGGCCGAATCGACAGCGACCGTCGCCGCCGTGGCGCGTCACCTCGGGTACGCGGACGCGTTCGGCTTCAGCGCGGCCTTCAAACGCGTGCACGGCATGAGCCCCAGCGGGCATCGACGGCTCACCCGGGTCGACACCACGGCGGCCTGAGCGGCTGCTCTTCAGGCCCAGAGCCGGTCGACGAGTGGTCGCAAAACCAACCAACCACTGTCATCTGCCGTCAACCCGTCGTCGGTAGCGTCCGGTCGCCAGTTTCCCGACCAGGTCGCACAAAGGCGGAGTTATGGGCACAGTGGATCGCCGTACGTTCCTCAAGGCGATGGGAGTTCCCGCGATCGGCGCGGCGCTCCCGTTGGACCTCAGCAAGGCGCTCGCCATCCCGGCGAACAACCGGACCGGCACGATCACTGACGTCGAGCACGTCATCATCCTGATGCAGGAGAACCGCTCCTTCGACCACTACTTCGGCACCCTGCGCGGCGTACGCGGCTTCGGTGACCCCCATCCGGCGACACTGCCATCCGGCAAGGACGTGTGGCACCAGCCCAACGGGACCGACGAGCTGCTGCCCTTCCGCCCCGAGGTGAAGGACCTCGGCCAGACCTTCCTGCCGGACCCGCCGCACGGCTGGAACGACGGGCACGCCGCCTGGAACGACGGCCGGTTCGACGGGTGGGTGCCGAACAAGGGCGTCACGGCGATGACCTACCACACCCGCCAGGACCTGCCGTACCACTACGCGCTCGCCGACGCCTTCACCGTCTGCGACAGCTACCACTGCTCCCTGATGGGTCCGACCGACCCGAACCGTTACCACATGTGGAGCGGCTGGGTCGGCAACGACGGCAAGGGCGGCGGCCCGGTGATCACCAACGCGGAGGCCGGCTACGACTGGTCCACGTACCCGGAGCGGCTGGAGCGCAACGGCGTCTCCTGGAAGATCTACCAGGACGTCGGCACCGGCCTCAACGCCGCCGGGTCCTGGGGCTGGACGAACGACCCGTACATCGGCAACTACGGCGACAACTCGCTGCTCTACTTCCACCAGTACCAGAACGCGCAGCCGGGAACGCCGCTGGCCGACAAGGCGAAGACCGGCACCGAGGTCAGGACCCAGGGCCGCGACCCGGAGGCGCTGCTGGCCGACTTCCGCGCCGACGTCGAGGCGGGACGCCTGCCGGAGGTCTCCTGGATCACCGCCCCCGAGGCGTACACCGAGCACCCGAACTGGGAGCCGGCCTACGGCTCCTGGTACATCTCCCAGGTCATCGACATCCTCGCCTCGAACCCCGAGGTCTGGAGCAAGATGGCGCTCTTCATCACCTACGACGAGGAGGGCGGCTTCTTCGACCACGTGGTCCCGCCGACGCCCCCGCAGACCCGCGAGCACGGCCAGTCGACAGTGCCGACCACCAACGAGATCTTCCCCGGCGACGCCGACCACCCGGCCGGGCCGTACGGCCTCGGCATCCGGGTGCCGATGGTCATCGTCTCGCCGTGGACGCGCGGCGGCTACGTGAACTCGCAGGTCTTCGACCACACCTCACTGATCAAGTTCCTGGAGGCGCGGTTCGGGCACGGCCGCCCGGACCTGATCGAGCAGAACATCACCCCGTGGCGGCGGGCCGTCGTCGGCGACCTGACCACCGCGTTCGACTTCCGGCACCCGAACCGCTCGCGCGAGGTCAGGTTGCCCGACACCGACGACTTCAAGCCCGAGGACTTGGTCCGGCACCCCGACGAGGTGCCGGTCCCGCCGGCGGACCAGCGACTGCCGAAGCAGGAGCACGGAGTACGCCCGGCGCGGCCGATCCCGTACACGCTGCACGCCGACGGGCGCCGCGGTGACGACTCGTTCCGGATCGACTTCCGCAACTCCGGCGGGGTCGCCGCTGTCTTCCAGGTCCGCGAGGCGGGCAGCGCGGACGCCCCGCGCAGCTACACAGTCGAGCCGGGCAAGCACCTGAGCGACACCTGGCCGGTCACCTCCGGGTACGACCTGTCGGTGCACGGGCCGAACGGGTTCTTCCGCCGGTTCATCGACGGCCGATCCCACCTCGACGTCACCCCCGCGTACGACGAGCACGACTACAAGCTCGCCCTCACGCTCAAGAACCGAGGTTCGAAGCGGGTCGAGGTGACCGTCCGGGACGGGTACAACACCCGGCCGGTCAAGCTGTCGCTGCGCCCCGGCGAAATCGAGCGCGTCACGTGGGCGCTCGCCCGCACCCACGGCTGGTACGACCTGACGGTCTCCGTCGCCGGTGACGCCGACTTCGCGTACCGCTGCTCGGGTCACGTCGAGAACGGCAAGGACAGCATCAGCGACCCGGCCCTCGGCGGGCTCGTCTAGGGCGCTCCGACCCGGCGCGGGATGACGCGCGCGGTGGTCGGCGGGGCCATGGTGGTGAGCGTCATGACAGCGGTATGTCTATACCCCAGAGTCATAACGCTCATCACGGCCTCCGCCCGTCGGGACGTCCACTGCCGGTGCGGCTACGGCGCGGGCGACGCGGTCGCCGAGCCGACGTAGATGGTCGACCAGCTCCACCGGCTCGTGAACGGTGAAGTCGCACCCGAGCAGCGTGAGCCGGAAGGCGAGCCAGTCGACCGTGTCTTCCGGGCTGTGCCATCGGCACGACGCGTCGTCGAGCGGCTCCAACTCGCCGGCGTGGTCGCCCAGCCGGGCAGTCGCCTGCCCAGCCGGCATCGCGAGCGTCGCCACCGCCCGGAACACCGGTGCCAGGCTGTAGAGCTGGTCGGTCACGAACGCGGACGCGTCGTCGGTTGGCAGCTCGCGGGGCGCCACCCGTACCCCGGTTGTGGTGGCGTGTTCGATGCGGTCGACGCGGAACGTGCGCCAGTCCTCGCGCTCGTTGTCGTAGGAGACGACGTACCACCGACGGCCCACCACGACGAGCCGGTGCGGTTCGACGAGCCGCCGGCTGACGCCGCCATCGCCGTCGCGGTAGTCGAAGCGGACCCGCTCGTGTGCCGAGGCCGCTGCCGCGAGGACGATGAGCTGCGTCGGATCGACAAGCGACACCGCCGCCGCGGTCGACGACACGGTGGCCGCGGCGAGGGTGCCGACGTGGCGGCGCAGGCGCGGCGGCAGCACCTGCTGCAGTTTGGTGAGCGCCCGCACCGACGCCTCGGCGATGCCGGCGACCGGTTGCCGGGCTGCTGTGTGCAGGCCGACGGCGATCGCCACTGCCTCCTCGTCATCGAGCAGCAGCGGAGGCATCGCCTTACCCGCGACCAGCCGGTAGCCGCCCAGCGTGCCCAGGCTGGCCTGGACCGGGTAGCCGAGTTCACGCAGTCGGTCGATGTCGCGGCGCACGGTCCGCGGGGTCACCGCGAGACGCTCGGCGAGTTCGCTGCCGGGCCATTCGCGGGGCGTCTGCAGAAGGGAGAGCAGTCGTAACAGGCGGGCCGGTGTGTCGCGCATGCTCCCATGATGCGTTTCGATCTAGGACAGTTGCCAGCCTAGATCGGGTCTACCGTCGTCCATCTCAGTGCGCCGAAGCCGCACCTGAACGAGGAGACGGACCGATGAAGGTTGTACCCGACGGCTACCACACCGTGACCCCCTGGATCATCTCGCCGGGGAGGACGGGCGCACTGATCGATTTCATAGTCGGCGTCTTCGACGCCACCGAACTGGCCCGCATGGAGGTGGACGGTGTGATCGGCCACGCCGAGGTCCGTATCGGGGACTCGGTCGTGATGATGTTCGACAAACCTCAGTGGCCGGCCACACCCGCCTTCCTGCGTCTCTACGTCGCCGACGACGCCGAGGTGCTCAGCCGGGCCGTCGAACGCGGAGCGAACGTCGTCACCGAGCCGACCGAGCTCTTCTGGGGCGACCGGGTCAGCCGCTTCCGCGACCCGCTCGGCAACCTGTGGTGGATCCACCAGCGCGTCGCGGAGCCCACCGAGGAGGAGATGGGTCGACGGCTCGACGACCCCGAGTTCGCCAAGGCAATGGAGTACGTCCAGAGTGCCGAGTTCGCTCCCCACGGCTGACGCTGCTGTAGAGGTCACCAGGGCCTCGCCCCGGATGGCCGGGTCGGGTCCGTCAGAACTCCTCGTACACCGCCGGGTCCTGATCCGAGAGCCGCCCGTCCGAGCGGCCCAGCGCGGTCATGGCCTCGACCTGCGCGTCGGTGAGCTTGATGCCGAAGACATCCAGGTTCTCGACCTGCCGCTGCGGGGAGGCGGCCTTGGGCAGCGGGATCACCTGACGGGCCACGTGCCAGGCGAGGATCGCCTGCGCCGGGCTGACGCCGAGCGCGGTCGCGATCTCCACGACGACGGGGTGCTGCTGCAGGTCGTTGCCATGGCCGAGCGGGCTCCAACCCTGCACCAGGATGCCGTTCTCCCGGTGGTAGTCGATCGCCTCCTGCTGCGGAAAGTACGGGTGCACCTCGATCTGGTTGACCACCGGGGCGACCCCGGTCTCGGCCACCAGCCGCTCGATGTGCTCGGGCAGGAAGTTGGAGAGCCCGATGTGCCGAACCAGCCCACGCTCACGCGCCTCGATCAGCGCCCGCCACGCCTGCACGTACAGGTCGACCTTCGGGTTCGGCCAGTGGATCAGGTACAGGTCGACGCGGTCGAGGCCGGTGCGGAACACACTCTCCTCGATGGTGGTCAGCGCCTCGTCGTAGCGGTGGTGCCGCCCCGGCAGCTTCGAGGTGACGACCAGCTCGTCCCGCACGTCACCGGCCGACCGGGCCGCCCGACCGACAGCGCCCTCGTTCTCGTAGTTCACCGCCGAGTCGATCAACCGGTAGCCCGCCCGGATCGCCTGACCGATCGCGTCGACACCCGCCGAGCCGTTCAGCCGGTACGTGCCGAGCCCGATCGCCGGCAGGGTGGTGCCGTCGGCTGCCGCAAGATGGGGAATCGTCATGATTGGGACCCTACCTGCCCGAGTTGCGCGCCGACGGTGGCTCGATGTCGAGCGCACGCGACGGAACGGGCAACCCGGAAGGCAGAAGACGGCGGGATTCAGCAGACGCGCGTCCGCCAACTCACCTTCGTCACCGTCATGGGAACGTAGAAGAATCCGTCACCAGGAGGAGCGCAGTCCGTGCCGGTGAAAGTCATTCCTTGGGTGGTGAACGACCAGCTAATCTCGGCGTTCCGGTTCGTGTAGTTGTAGTAGTTGAAACCCGTGATGTTGCCGCTCCACTCCGTGGTGGTCACCAGGGACGGAGTCGCCGTAGGAACCCCGTTCGGGTGATCCCAGTGGGGCCAGACGCAGAATGTGCCCGGCTGGCAGTTCCCGGGCGGGTAGACGCCGGCCCCCGACTGGGCTGCCGCCGAGGCAGGAGGGGCAACAGCCAGCACACCTGCGATGACCCCGGCGATGGCGAGGGGTTTCAACAGCACGGCTACCTACTTCCATTGATAAGGATGAATTGACTCAAGCTACCGCGGGAAAGTTGCGCCGTCAACCACCTGCGCTACCGCCCAGGTGGACGGCCGCACCATTCGCAATAATGTGGGCAATGCGTCACGATCGCCGCAGCTTGCGACGACAGCAGGACCACCGGTCGGCAGTCAGGGGTCAGGGCGACGGGCTGCTCCCGCACCGCAGGCCGCGGCGCCTACGGCCACAGACGGCAGGACGTCAGCAGGGAAGCCGGCCGCCGGCCGATCCGGCCACCTCCGAGCGCCCCCGCGACTCGGGTGGCAGGCGACCAGCTCGCAGCCAGCTCTGCGTTCGGGCCGCTCAGCGACAGCGATCAGCGGCGGGTTGGTTGACACGGGGAACATAATCGATGCAAGTAAATATATGCCTGGGCTGAACGAGCTCCGGTCCCGTCCCTGAACACCGTTAGGAAGGGAAGCTCATGCGCAGATTTACCAGCCGAATCGCTGCGGGTCTCGCCGCCGCCCTGGTCACCACACTGGCCGTGACGACACCGGCGTCGCCCGCAGCCGCTGTCGAGACGCTCAAGGTTCCCGACACCGGCCTCGTCTTCTACCAGGCCTACACGCAGATCATCGTAGGCAGGCAGGCCACGCCCGACGGTATCTGCCGCCCGGTCCCGGCCGAGGCGATCTGGGCGATCGGCTGGAACGGCTTCGGTTCCGTCTCTGGCTACCGGACCTCCGACTGCACCGGCGCTGCGTCCGAGCTCAACAACTTCCACAGCTGGCCGTACGAGGGCTACTACCTCTCCTACCGGGCCGGTTGACCAGCTTTCCCGGTGGTCGTTCGCGAACGGCCACCGGGAAAGCACCGAGCCGGAATTGCCCGGATCGCCCCGCCGGTCGAGCAGGCGACGCCGGGACGTTGCCGGGCCGGCCAGAGTGGCATACGTCTGGCCGGCGATGGTGCCGCTAGTTAGGAGGCCTCGTCGGGGTCGTAGTGCTCCGGGTCGGGGATCCGGGTTCGGCCAGTGGACCAGATACAGATCGATCCGGTCGCGGCCGGTTACCGGGTGATCGCCCGCTCAGTCGAGGAACCGCCGCCCAGCAGCGGGTCGGTACGCCGCTCGGTCTCGGGCAGATTCATCGCGGCGGTCAGGAGATTGGCGAGCCGACGGCTGTCGTCCAACCCTTGCCCCTTGCCGGCCCAGTCGTCGAAGGTGAGCCTGATGTTCTCGTCCGTCGTGATGATGTCCAGGACTGGGCCTCGCTTGTCGCGTTCGCAGAACCGCACGTAGCGAACGTCCGCTAGAGGGAACTCGCGCTCGATCGTGCCTTGTTTGCGAACCGAACTCTGTGCCGAGATGAAGAGACGTGCGGGTGTCACTCCCAGGTAGGCGTCCTCGCCGACGAGGCGGTCGAGGTTGACATCGGCGATGGCTAGCAGGGGTTCCTCGCCAGGCACGACCCATCGGAGGATTCGCAGCACCTCATCTGGCACAGCCTCGGCGAAGACGGTGAGAGGCGGATCCAGCGGAGCGGTCTGGGTGTGCACACGGTTGCGAAGAATTGCCACCCGCTCGGCCAACGCCTCGGCCATGTCGACAGCGGATTTGATGTCCTGGCGCTTCGCGGTGAACGGCAGACTGAACTCGGCCGGAAGCTCGGCGATCAGACGACATTGACGTTCAAGACCGGCAAGCAGATCCGCCACGTCCTCCATGACTTGGGTGTGCTCACGCTGAGTCTCGGCGACCAACTCGGCCAGCAGGCCCTCGTTCTCGGCGGCATGGGCCTCGTCGCGGCTGATGTGTCCCGCGCGCAACACCTGGAAGCGATACCAGGACCACTCCGCCATGAGCATGCCGTGAGCGTCGGCGAGAATCTGGTCGACGTTCTTCTGAACGTAGGTGCGACGGCTCTGCCCGTCAGTATCGAGCGCCGTGATGTGCCGGCGGACGAGCGACGTGAAGAGGTGCCGTTGCTTGCGTAGGTCCGCGTCCCTGGTCGCGATGGAGGCGAAGACGTGGTCGTTGACGCCGCTGGCCGCCTGGGCCTCACGTACGGCGCGCAGCGTCGTCTCATGCAGGCCGAGCAGCGTCGCCCACTGATCCTCGTGCAGCGCCCGAAGAACGTCGCGAGTCAGTTGGACGTTCTCGTCAAGTCGACGTGAGATCGACGCCAGTTGCACCTGCAGTGCCAGGAGTGCGGCGGCCGGCCCGAGAGCGCTGAGGATGGAGGCGGTCTGCGCCCCTGTCACGGGTGCCCAGCGCACCAGGTTGGCGATCTTCCCGTTGGTCGTGACGAGAGCACCCAGGTTCCAGCCGCCTGACGTCATCGGTTGCGCGGTCTTGAGCGCCTCCAACGTCTCGGGCGCCAAACGCACGAGCCCCTGCACCGTGGTCGCACCCTGTGCACCCTGCGCCGCGAGATTGCCGATGCCCGAGGCCATCGCGAGCTTGTCGGTAAGGCCTTGCTTTGCGTGAGCGCTCATCATTTCGAAAGGGATCACGTCGAAGCCGATGGGCGGCTGGTCCCCGAAGAGCACGGCCAATCCCGGCTCGATCTCGACGAGGCTGACGGTCGGCTCGTCGTCGGGGAGAACCGTGGCGTCGAGGGTGCCGTTGTCAACGAGTGTGGAGAGTTCGTTCTCGGATGCCTCGGCTTCGGGTGCCATCCCACGTCCTTCATGATCGACAGCAAGAGCATCACATTACGTGTCAACGTGGTCACCCTGGCTCATCCGGAGCGGTACCTCATTTCGCGTAAGGTCCACACGCGAGTGACTGAACAGATCACCTGCGGGTCGTGGGCTCCAGTTGTGCGAGCAGGGTGCTCACCTCGGTGTGTAGGCGCCGCAGCTCCGCTGCGCCAGGGGCAAGCTCGTAGCAGTGGTGGTGCGTGGCGGCGGAAAGCGTCACCCAGGCGAACGCCACGCGACGAGCGGTCTCGCGGCCCGGACCGAGCCGGCCGCGCAGCATCAACTGCTTCGCGCGGCCCTGCCGGCACGCCGCCACGGCCGGCTGCACCCGCCGCCAGTAGCCGTCGACACCGCCTTCGAGGGCGAGCCGGATCAGGCAGGCGCAGGCCCGCGGCCACCAGCCCGCGGTCACCGCCGTGGTGCCGAGCAGCCCGGCCCCGCGCAGCAGCTGATCGGCCGCCGCCAGGCAGCGCTGTGGCGTCGGCGCGGTCACGACAGCGCCGCCACGAGGAGGCGGGCGTCCGCGACCAGGCCGGGCAGGTCGGCCAGGTACGCGCCGTGCACACCCTCCCGACATGCCTGGTACGCGTTCACCGCACGTCGTCCGTGCCGGCGGCCCAGCCAGCCGAGCACGTCACCACCCTTCTCGGCGTCGTCGAACACCGCCAACGCGACGGTGGTGGCGACCCGTCGGGATGCCTCCTCGATCGCCTCCTCGATGTCGGTGTGCCGAACGCCTCGGGCCACCCGGTTCCGCCAGACCGAGCGATGGCATGCCGCTTCGACGGCAGAGCGGCACAGCTCCGCGACCACCGGCCCGCGCACGTCGGCGGGGATCTCCTCGTTACGCGCCAACGCGTACGCGTCGTCCAGGTAGCGGGTCACCGGGTCGGAGCCGGGCCGCAGCGTCACCACCGACTTCTCCGCGCGGGTCACCTCGATGATCCGCGCCTTGCCGAGACCGAGACGGCGGACCGCGTCCGGCAGCCGGGTGTCGTGGGTGAAGACGACCACCTGCCGCTGCTCGGCCAGCTCGGCGAGCACCCGCGCGAGACCGTCCACCTTCGACGGGTCCATGCTCTGCACCGGGTCGTCGACCACGATGAACCGGAACGGGCTCTCCGGGGCGCAGCTTCGGGGCAGGAACGTCGCCAGCCCGAGCGCCTGCATCTCACCCTGGCTCATCACACCCAGCGCCGTGCCGTTGTCGACCCCGTCCACGCTGACCGGGAAGACCACCCGCCGCCGGGTGTTCGCGCCTTCCAACGTCATCGACCCCAGCTCGACGTTGCTCTCCTGCCGCAGCTGCGCCCAGATCCGCTGCGAGTGCCCGGCAAACGGCGCGACCCGCTCGCTGCGAATCTGCGCACCGGCGTCCTTCAACCACGCGCGTGCGGCCTTCAACCGGGCCAGGGCCGCCTCCCGCGCCGGCAGACCGCCGACGGTGGCCACCCACTCGCGCACGTCGGCCGCCGCCGCCCGCCAGCCAGTGTCGCGCTGCCGCAGAAACCCCTCGGCGTACGCGCGGGCCGCGTCGACCGCCGCCACCACCGCCGGGTACCGGGCGGCCAGGTGGTCGGCCAGCTCGGCCGGCTCTCCGGGTACGCGCCGCAGCGCGGCAACGGCGTCACGCAGCACCCCGGCCGTCGGCTCCGACCCGGCGCCCCCGGGCACAACGAGGTCGTCGATCAGGTGGTGCGTCTGTCGCAGCAGAGCCGTCAGCCGGGTCGTCGCCGTCTGGGCAGCGACGCTGCGCTCTCGAAGCTCGCTGAGCGACTCTGCGGCGGCGGCACGCCAGCCACCGTCGAGGGTGCCGGTGGCGCAGACCGGGCACGACCCGTCGCCCTCGTCCTCGTGATGTTCGAGGGCGAGACGGAGCAGTTCGGCGCTCCGCAGCGCGGCCCGGGACCGACCACCGTCGTACCGCCGGGCCTCGACCGCCGCGTCCCGCAGCTGATCGGCGAGCCTTGTCACCTCGTCGACCGGCGGCGGGGCGAGGGCGGCGAGCTCCCGACAGAGCAGCACCTCCCGGTCAGTGGTCGCCTCGTCCGGTTCGTCGAGGATCGCCGTCACCGCGCCGAGGTCGACAACGCCCCGGCCACGCAGCAGCACGGCGGCCCGCCGGGCCCGCTCGTCCGCGATCCCGTCGAGCGTGGCGACCAGGGTGGCACGCTGTGCGCGTACCTCCTTGATGCTGGTGTCGTGCGGCCGGGCGGCGCGCAGCAGACGCTGGTCGGCATCGGTGAGCGCGTCCAGCCCGAGAATCGCGAAGAGCGCGTCGAAGAGCTGACTCTGTGTTCCGGCGGCGAGCTTGCCCAGCTCGGCGGCAGTGAGGAACGGCCGGTACAGCTCCAGCGAGCGGGCCAGACCCAGCTCGGAGAGGTCCGCGTGCCGGCCCCGTGCGCTGGTGACGGTCACCTCGGCGTCGGCCAGTTCCGCCCCGACCGGCCAGGCGCGGTTCACCCGGGTCGGCGTGGCCACCCCGTCGACGCGCAGCTCCACACCCACCCAGCACGGGTCCGGGTTGTGCAGGTTGCGCCACCCGGTACGCCAGACGCTGGTCTTGTCGGCCCACCGGGCGCTGTCCCCGGTGAGGGCGAGTTCGGCAGCCTCGGCGAAGCTGGACTTGCCGGAGCCGTTGCGGCCGACGACCAGTGTGAAACCCGGCCCGGGGCCGATCTGGATGGTCCGTTCCGGGCCGACGCCACGGAACCCGGCGACGGTCACCGACTTCAACCAGATCCGTTCCGCCGGACCGTCGTCGGTGGGGGAGCGGGGGTCGAGCCGGGTGGGAGTGCCGGCGAGTGCCGCGGCCAGGTCGTCCTCGCTGGTCAGCGCGGCAAGGACCAGTTCGGCGGTCTCGGTGGGTACGTCGCCTGCGTCGGCGAGGCGGTCGAAGATCAGGTCGATCAGGGGCGCGGTGGTCTGTGCGGGCTGGGTCATTGTCGTCTCCAGGCGTGTGGTGTCCGCGGGCCGACGGCGCGTCGGCCCGCCCGGGGTGAGCGGTGGATGTCGGTGCTGCGGCTCAGCGCGCGGGGCGCCACTCGCCGCAGTTCTGGGAGCTGAAGGCGTAGTCGGAGGAGCGGATCGTCACCTGCACTCGGCGGGCGCTATTGGTGAAGTAGTTGTCGATCGTGTGGCCGGAGCTGTCCTGCCGTTCCCAATAGCAGCCGTCGACATCCGTGGTGACGTACGTGCCGGGCTTGATCTCCTTACCGACGCGGAACGTGCCCTCGCCGAAGATCCGACCCTGGGCTGCCAGGTCCGCGTCGACCTGCCCGCGCTTCACCGTCTCGCGCCACTTCTTCGCGTACGGGTAGCTGGGACAGAGCAGGAGGGCTGCGTTGATCTCGGGGATCTGCTCGCTGCTGGCGGCGAAGCCAGCTTCCAAGTACGTGTCCTCGGGGTCGACGGCGGCACACATCTCGTACAGGGTCGCGATATCCCCGTCGTCGTACTTGGACGTCGTCAGCGCGGCCTTTTCGGTGTCGGTTACGGGCTGGATCTCCGTCTGGGCATCACAGGACGTCGGCTTCGCCGCCCACACCTCGCTGAAGTCCGGCCGGCCGTCCTTGCCG
This sequence comes from Micromonospora sp. NPDC048842, assembly GCF_040649935.1. Classification (NCBI taxonomy): domain Bacteria; kingdom Bacillati; phylum Actinomycetota; class Actinomycetes; order Micromonosporales; family Micromonosporaceae; genus Micromonospora; species Micromonospora sp. NPDC048842. The sequence continues at coordinate 104,510 of NZ_JBEZGK010000003.1, forward strand.
GGCCGCACCGTGAGCAGCGCATCCCAGTCGTTACCCGTGTCGCACTCAAAGCTGACCGGCGGCTGCTGCGGGGTGTTCTTCGGGTCGTCCGGATAGGAGTCGCTGGAGTCGGGGATAGCGTCGCCGTCCCGGTCGGAAGGAGGAAGCGTTGGCGACGTACTGGAGGAGGCGGACATGCTCGGCGTGGCGGTCACCGGCGTGGCGGTGGAGCGCTTCTCGTCGCCGCAGCCGGTCAGCATCATGGCCAGTAGGGCAGTGGTGAGCAGCGCGCCGGACGCGCGGACAGCTCGGTGCAGGCGGATGGTGCAGGCGAGCGCGTCGTACGGCTCAGAACGGGCCATTGTCGTCTCCGCAGGGAGGAAGGTCCGCGGCCTGGAACCAGGCGGACTGAGTGACGGGGAAGTCAGACGCTTTCGAGCTGATGACGTAGACGAATCAGTAGGCAGGGGTCAGCACCAATCGGCGTTCTGTCCTCCGCAGAGGGCTAGGTGCCCCGACCGGCGCTGTGAACAGGCGGGCTGTGAACAGCCGGGGCGGGCGTGGGATGCCCGCCCCGGGCGGTGGGGGGAGATCAGCCGAGGGCGACGTCGACGCCACCGGAGAACATCGAGTCGTGCAGCTCGAGCTTGGTGAGCTTGACGTTCTTCGGGATGTCGAAGACGACGACGCCGGTCACCTGGTTGCCGGGGTTGATGTCGTTGAGGAACGTCTCGGCGTTCTTGTTCGCGTAGATCGCCGCGCCGGTGTCGGCGGAGTACTCGGTGCCGTCGGCCGCGTACGCCTTCTGGCTGCTGCCGTCGAGCATCTGCGCTTCCTTGCCGATGTTCTTCACGATGAGCGTGACCAGGCAGAACTGGCCCTGCGCCTTCTGGCCGAGCAGGTCGCTGCCGATCTTGGCGACGCCGCACTTGGACGACTTGACGGTGAACTCGAACTTCCCGTCCCGGGCCGGCTGCCCGATCTTGGCGGTCTTCGCCGGCTTCTCCTCGGCCTTGGCGCCGCCTTCGTCGCCGCTGGAGCTGCTCGCCTTGCTGTCGCTGCTGGAGTCGCTCGCCTTGTCGGCGGCGCCGGAGCCGCAGCCCAGGGCGATGAGGCCGGTGGCGAGCAGAGCGAGAGTGGTGGTCTTGCGCATCGTTGTCCTCCTGAAGTGAGTGTTGCGGGGTCAATGAGAGCATCGTCCGACAACACTGTCAACAGACAATCTCGTGCTTGACAGGTGTGCGAGACTTTCGGCGTGGAGAACCCGACCATCACGGCAGCGGAGATCGCCCGGCTCGCCGGTGTCGGTCGCGCTGCGGTCAGTAACTGGCGTAAACGGCATCCCGACTTCCCCGCCCCCGTGGGCGGAACGACGGCGAGCCCCGAGTTCGACCTGATCCAGGTCGAGCAGTGGTTACGCACCCAGGGCAAGCTCCCCGAGCTCGCCACCGTCGACCGGCTCTGGCGACACCTCGCCGCGGCCAGCGACTCCCCGGCTGCCGGCCTCGCCGCCGTCGGCGCCCTGCTGCTGGCCCGTCAACGCGGCTCCCGCAGCGCCAGCATCGACGCCCAACTCACGCCGCTGCTGCCCGACGTCGACGCCCTTGCCGACGAGTTGGGTCCGCAGGGCGCGTTCGACGAGCTGTGGCAGCGGTTCTCCGCACCAGGGCCCGGCCGCCCCTTCGCCACCCCCGACGATCTCGCCGACCTGATGATCGGGCTCGCCAACGTCGGCGGCGGCTCAGTGCTCGACCCGGCCGCCGGCTCCGGCGCCATCCTGCGAGCCGCCGTCCGCGCCGGCAGCACCTCGATGTACGGGCAGGAACTCGACGACGAGTTGGCCCGGCTCGCCGGCCTGTGGCTGGCCCTGCACGACGTACCCGGGGAGGTCAGCGGCGGTGACTCGCTGCGCGCCGATGCCTTCGCCGGCCGCGCCGTCGACGCCGTCGTCTGCCACCCACCGTTCGGCGCGACCAACTGGGGCGACGAGGAACTCGGCCACGACCCTCGCTGGATCGTCGGCACCACACCCCGTACCGAACCCGAGCTGGCCTGGGTGCAACACGCCCTCGCCCACCTGCGGGTCGGCGGGCACGCCGTCCTGCTGATGCCACCCACTGTCGCCAGCCGCCGCGCCGGCAAACGCATCCGCGGCGAGCTGCTGCGCCGAGGTCACCTGCGCGCCGTCATCGCGCTCCCACCGGGGGTGGCGGCGCCACACGGCGTACCCCTGCACCTGTGGGTGCTGCGGCGGGCCGCGACCGACGCGCCGCCACCACCGCGGGCGCTGCTGATCGACGCCGCAACCGGCGACCTGGCCGACACCGCACCGCGCGTGCTGGCCGCGTGGCGGGAGTTCGTTGCCGCCCCCGACGGCGACGTCGAGGAGGCCGGCTTCGCCCGCGCGGTCCCGGTCATCGAACTGCTCGACGAGGAAGTCGACCTCACCCCCGCACGCCGGCAGCCCGCCGTCGTGGGCGAGGCCTCCGGAGAGCATCTGGTACGCACCAGAGAACGACTGGCCGCCATCGTCGGCGAGCTGCCGGCGCTGCTGCCGCAGGTCACACCCGCGCCCGACGGGCCGGACGGCCTCTTCCTCACCGTTGGAGAGTTGGCGAAGACCGGGGCGCTGCAACTGATCGGTCCGGTCCGCGCCGGCACCTCCGCACCCGCACCCGACGGGCCGCCGGTGCTCACCGTGCCGGACGTGCTCGCCGGGTCGGAGGCGTCCGGTCGGGGCGACGACCGGTTCGGGCAGGAGATCCCTCTGGCCGTGGGCGACGTGGTGGTGCCGATGATCGCGCGGCAGCTCACCGCACGGGTGGTCACCACCGAGGGGGTGCTGTTGGGGCGCAACCTGTACCTGCTGCGACCCAACCCGGCGGCGCTGGATTCGTGGTTCCTGGCCGGGCAACTGCGGACGTCGGCGAACGAGAAACAGTCGTCGAGTCTCTCGGGCACGATGCGGTTCGACATCCGACGGGCGCAGGTGCGGCGGCTGTCGCTGGACGAGCAGCGGGCGCACGGGGACGCGTTCCGGCGCCTTGACGCCTTCGAGTCGGCGATCCGGCAGGCCGCCTCACTGGGGGCGGAGCTGGCGCAACTCACCGCCGACGGGTTGGCACGTGGGGCCCTCCGGCCAGACGCCGACCTCCGATGAGGCGGTGCCTCGGCTGTTACCGAGGCGACCGAACGTGATTCCGGTCGTCGTCCCGGCGCAGTGAGTCGTCGTTCGGCGACCCTGATCGATCACTGTCGAGCTGCGCTCGACGGCTGAGGGGCATCATTCATCTCAATCATGGTGCACAGTGGAGGGCCCAGCGTCGGTTGAATGATGGCGCCGAGGTGCGCAGCGGGGAGGTTAGGAGTGCTGGGCCAAGATCCGGACGCGGCACAGGAACTGATGCATTCCTGGACGGCCGAGCTGTCGGCACGAGCTCAGGCTGCGGCCGAACTGTCGGACCGGGTCGCCACCATCGCGGCGTCGGCGACCGGCGCGGACGGTGCGGTGCGCGTGACGGTCGCCGCCTCGGGGGCGGTAACGGACCTTCGGTTGGACGACCGCGTTCAGCGGATACCCGGTGCCGAACTTGCCAGCATCATCATGGCCACGATCGCCCGTGCACAGGCCGGGTTGACCGAGCAGGTGAGCATTGCGGTGCACGACACCGTGGGCGTCGACTCCGAGTCCGGGCGGGCGGTCACCGACTCCTTCGCGAGGCGGTTCCCCAGGCCCCCTGACGAGCCCGATCGGTGGGAGCGGGACGCCAGAAATGGCTGGTGACGCTGGAATGCAGATGTCGGTGGAGGCGGTGATTCGGCACGCCGCAACGGTCAACGGCACCGCCGACAGCATGGAGGCCGCTCGCGGAGCGGCCGCGTACGTGCAGATGGGTGCTGAAGCGTACGGGCAGATCTGCGCGTTCCTACCTCGGTTGATCGACCCGGTTGCGGACAGGGCGGTGACGGCGTTGGGAGAGTCCGCCACGGCACTGCGTGAGGCGGCAGCCAACCTACGAGCGGTTGCTGCCGCGACCGAAGCCGCTGACGCGGCGAGCGCACGACGACTTGCCGACAGTGCCGGCCGGTTGGAACTGCCGCTGTGACCGACACGGCGGCCAACCCGCTGGTGGTGCAGCGCCACGACTCGACCCAGTGGTACACCGGGCTTGGGCTGGTGGAGGACGTCACCGAGACCGTGTCCGGCATCGAGTCGGGAAGCTGGATCGACTCGACGATCGGTGGTGTCGCCACGTCGATGGACGCGTTGGCCACCGTGCTCGACCCGCTCGGCTCGCTGGTCAGTTGGGGCGTCGGCTGGTTGCTCGAACACGTCAAACCGCTGTCGGACGCGCTGGACTGGCTGGCCGGCGACCCGGATCAGATCGACGCGTACGCGTCCACGTGGCGCAACGTCGCGAAGCAGAGCGCCGACGCGGCGGCAGACCTGCAGGCGGCGATCTCGTCGCAGCTCACCGAGTGGGTAGGTGCCTCGGCGAGCGCCTACCGTGCGCACATGTCGGGCCAGGTACGGGCGATGGAGGGCATCGCGCGAGCTGCCGGCGGCATCGCTTCGCTGGTAGAGGGCGCCGGGCTGCTGGTGGCGCTGGTCCGCGAGTTGGTCCGGGACCTGATCGCGGACTTCGTGTCGGTGCTGGCGGTCCGGCTGCCGCTCTGGCTGGCCGAGACCGGCGCGACGTTGGGCTTGGCGACTCCGCTGGTGATTTCCCAGGTCAGCAGCCTGGTGGCTAAGTGGGCGGCGCGGATCGGCAGGCTGATCAGCGCGCTGATCAGCAGCCTGCGTCGGCTGGCCCCACTGCTCCGACGCTTGGGCGACCTGATCGACGAGCTGAATGGCCTGCTGCGGCGGGCTGCCCGCGCCGACCCGGTCAGCCCGGCCAACGGCGCCACACCCGGTGGGCGCCCTGCGGCCTCGGGAGACCCGGACCTGGACTCGATGGGGCGTCGGTCGGACTGGGATGATCCCTCTACGCATCCGCAGACGCCGCCACCGCCGGATGCGAACCTCCCCGCCGGGGATCCGGTCTACCACCGCCCGAACAGCACCGCCATCGGCTACGACAGCGCCACGATGCGCAATTTCGACGCCGTGGCGCCGATCCCCGGCCATCACGATGTGGTCGTACACGGCGAACGCACCGGGCTGTTCCGGCCCGGCCTCGTGGGCGCTGACGGTGCCGACCACCCCGCCAACTTCACCCACCCACAGCAGGTCGCCGATGCCATCCGCGCCAACCCAAACTACGACGGTGGCCCGGTGCGGCTGGTCTCCTGCCACACCGGCACCGTGGCCCCCGAAGCCGGAGTGCCACCAGCGGCGCAACAGGTCGCCGACGCCCTCGGAGTGCCGGTGACGGCACCGACGGACGCGGTCGGTGTCGACCGGTATGGTCCGGTGGGGCAAATCCCGATGATCCGGGGTGACGGAGAGTGGAAGACCTTCTATCCGAACGGTGGGCGTTGATGAGCAGCGGTCAACTGAAGGCGGCGGGGATGTTCCGCGAATTCGGGCCGGTCCGCTCCGCCGAGCCGCAGGAGAGCATCTTCGACAGCGTCGCCGAGGAGGAACTGCCCGACCTCACGCAAGTTGTCAGCTACTTGAATTCGGGACACATCCTCATCGACGTGATGGACGTCGCCAACGACGCCTTCGACTCGTCCCGCCAGGTGATGAACGGCTCGACCGTCGTGACCGACGGCGACTGGCTCTGGCGGAAGGACCTCGCCTACTACGTGCGGCGTCACCGCGTCGCATTGCCGGCGGACTTCCTCGCGCTCATCCGCGAGCGTGACTACGTCGTCCCTTCACGGGGCGTTTCGGAGTTGACCGCTTGTTCCCGGCAGGCACGCGAGCTGATGTTCTGGAACAGCTGACAAGCTGCCTGGTCACACACGGTGGGGGAGCTGACCGCTCGCCCACGTCGGAAGCGTCCCGGGGATGAGGTCAGACCTCGACGATGGGCCAGTCGTCGCCGAGCACCTTCCGCAGCTGATCGGCCCGAGAGGTGATCACACCGGCGGCGTTGCTGATCGCGAGGTAGGCCGCGTTGCCGGCACCGAGACGGCCGGCCTGCCGTGCCATGCCCCCGATCATCGGACAGTCGTCGGCCCGGTCAACGTGCAGGGCCGGGGTGATGATCCGCACGGCCGGGTTGCGGCGCAGCATCGACAGGTATTCGTGCTCGGTGTGGTCGAGCAGACTGTATGCCTCAAGCAGGCAGACCAGCGGCACGGCGACCGTCGCGTCGGCGTCTGCCGCCGCTACCAACGCTTCACCGACGGCGTCGACACCCTGGGCGTAGGCCATCAGGGCTCCGCTGTCGAGCACGTAGACCGGTGCGCTCACGCCGCACTCGGCCGGTCGAAGCCGGCGCGGACGTCGTCGACCGGGCGTTCCAGCAGTTCTGCCACACGGGCAATCGCCGCCTCGCGCATCTCTGGTGTCACCTGGCGGGAGGCGAGGCGCCGCACGGCGCCTTCCGGGTCGTACGGATACTCGCCGTGCCCTGCGGCTCTCAGGGCGACCCGCATGTCGTCGGATTTCCGACGGCGGCGCAGCGCTTCGGTGACATACGCGGAAACCTGGCGAGCCGGAAGCGCATCCAACTGCTCGGCCACGTCATCAGGGACGGAGATCGTCACACGCCGACTCATACGCTGGAGCCTAACAAAGTATGAATTCAAGGCCCAGGAGGAACCGCCGTTCGGACGCTTCCTCGTCGAAAGTTCAACGTTGTACGGTCATGCGTCTGCCAGGCGTCGAACCGACAGGGCAGACGAGCAGTTCGGGCGGGTGTCATCGTGAGGGGGACGAATGACGCTGGGCAGAATCGGCGGCTACGAGTTGGTCCGGCCGCTGGGCTCAGGCGGTATGGGCGACGTGTTCTTCGCGGTGTCGCCGACCGCCGAGCGGGTCGCCGTCAAGGTGATCAAGCAGCACCTGATCGAGGCGCCGACGGTGCGCGAGCGGTTCGCCGCCGAGGTCGACAGCCTCAAGTTGGTCTTCGGCTCCCGGGTGGCCCGCCTTGAGGGTGCGGACCCGTACGCGAACCCGGCCTGGCTCGCCGTGGAGTACGTTCCGGGTGCCACGCTGCGTCAGCACGTCGACGCGCGGGGGCCGCTTCCCCTGCCGCTGGCCGCCATGGCCGGCGCGATGCTAGCCGAAGGCCTCGCCAAGGTGCACCAGGTCAAGCTGCTGCACCGCGACCTCAAGCCGCAGAACATCATCCTCGGCCCCGACGGGCCCAAGCTCATCGATTTCGGCCTGGCGGTGCTGATCGAGCGGGACGACTACCTGACCGAGCCGGGCGCCCTGGTCGGCACTCCCGCCTACATGTCGCCCGAGCAGGTCAAGGGTGAGCGGGACCTCACGCCGGCGGTCGATGTATACGCCCTTGCCGCGACACTGGTCTTCGCGCTGACCGGGCGTGGGCTCTACCCGCCGACGAACTCCTGGAATCTGCTGCTGCGCATCAGCGAGCCGAGTGACCTTCCTGACCTGTCCGGGGTGCCGGCGGAACTGGTGCAGTTGCTCGGCACGATGCTCGCCTTCGACCCCACAGCCCGACCCGGCCTGACGGACGTTCGCGCCCGGCTGCTGGCGGTCGCCACCGCTGCCAGCGGCAAGAGCGTCCACGCCCTGCGCCAGGAAGTCGCCGAACTCACCTACGACGGTGGCACGGAACTGCTGGTCCCTCCGGACCTGGATGATCCGCAACAGGACCCGGAGGGCACGCCGGTCATCGAGGCGGACACCGTACCGGTGCCGGGGACGACACCCACGAAGGTCGACGCCAAGCGGCCCAACGCGCCAGCCGATGTGACGTGGATCGTCGACAAGATGCGCCGCCAGTACGCCCGCCGCTCGACCCTGTAGGAAGGCACCACCGATGACCACCACCCAGGCCGCGACCTTCGCCCCGGGCTCCCGCATCGTCGTTCGCGACGAGGAATGGCTCATCCGCAGCGTCAAGACCGGCACCGCAGACGGCACGATGGTGAAGGCGGTTGGCGTTTCCGAGTTCGTGCAGGACGTCGAGGCGACCTTCTTCACCGACCTTGAGGACATCACGCCGCTGGTGCCCGAGGAGACGGACCTCATCCAGGACACCTCGTCGCGGTTCCGGCAGAGCCGCCTCTTCCTGGAGGCCGTGCTGCGGCGTACTCCGCTGCCGCGCACCGAGCGCGGGCTGGCCCTCGCCGACCGCTTCCTGCTCGACCCGCTGACCTACCAGCAGCGACCCGTCGAACTGGCCCTGTCCGGGTTGCGGCCGCGGATCCTGCTCGCTGACGTCGTCGGCCTGGGCAAGACCCTGGAGATTGGGCTGATCCTCGCCGAGCTGATCCGCCGGGGTCGAGGTGAGCGCATCCTCGTGGTCTCTCCTCAGCAGGTTCTCGAACAGTTCCAGCGGGAGCTCTGGACCCGGTTCGCGATCCCGCTGGTCCGGCTCGACTCGACCGGCATCCAGCGCATCCAGCAGGAGATCCCCGCCGGGCGCAACCCGTTCACCTACTTCAAACGGGCCATCATCTCGGTCGACACCCTCAAGGACGCCGGCCAGTTCGGCCACCACCTCGACGCCACCACCTGGGACGCGGTCGTCATCGACGAGTCGCACAACCTCATCAACAAGGGCACCCAGCGCAACGAGCTGGCCCGCCGCCTGGCCGCGAAGACCGACGCGCTGCTGTTGGCCAGCGCGACCCCGCACAACGGCGACAAGGAGTCCTTCGCGCAGCTGATCTCGCTGCTCGACCCGGCGGCGATCGCCAACGAGAAGGACTACCAGGCCAGCGACATCGCGCACCTCTACCTGCGCCGCACGAAGATCAGCCCGGAGGTACGCGACCAGATCGGCGACCGCTGGGCCGACCGCGGACCGTCTAAGGCCCTGCACTGCACAGCGACGCCCATCGAGGAGCGCATCTTCGACGAACTGACCGATGTGTGGCTGGCCGGCAAGTGGACCGACGAGCCAATCACGGGGCAGCACCGACTCTTCCCGTACACCTTGTTGAAGTCGTTTCTGTCCTCGCACCGCGCGTTGCAAGAGACGGTGACCAACCGGCGCAAGAAGGCCACCGGCACCGAACGGGCGGCCCTGGACCGGCTCGCGGAGCTGACCTCCGCTATGACCGACACCGACTCCAGCAAGCTCAAAGGGCTGGTCGACGAGCTGAGAAAGATCGGCGTCGGCAAGAACAGCAGCACCCGGGCCGTGGTCTTCTCCGAGCGGGTGCCGACCATCAAGTGGCTCGCCGAGGTCGTCCCCGGAATGCTCGGCCTCAAGCCAAACGCGATCCGGGTGCTGCACGGCGGGGTGGCCGACAAGGACGAGCAGACGATCCTTCAGGAGTTCGAGCTGGCCGGCAGCGACGTCCGGTTGCTCTTCACCGGTGATGTCGCCTCCGAAGGTGTCAACCTGCACCAGCAGTGCCACCATCTGATCCACTACGACATCCCGTGGAGCCTGATCCGGATCGAGCAGCGCAATGGCCGCATCGACCGCTACGGGCAGAAGCACCAACCGCAGTTCCGTGCGCTGATCCTCACCTCCGACCGCGAGGACGCCAAGGACGACCGCACGGTCGCCGAGAAGCTGCTCAGCCGGGAGGAGACCGCTCACCGCAGCCTCGGCAGCGTCGAGGCCGTGACGGGCCAGTACGACGCCAAGGCCGAGGAGGACCGGCTGGTCCGGGACCTGCTCGCCGGCAAGTCGGTGGACGAGTCCTACGAGGCTGCCCACGCCGAGGTCGACGTGATGGCTGACCTCTTCGGGGAGGTCGGTACCGCGCCAGTAGCGGAGGACGTGCCCCAGGCGAAGGTGCCGAAGCTCTTCGACTCCACGCAGGACTTCGTCGACGCCGCCCTGTACGAGATCTACGAGGACCGGCCCGAGGATCACATCGACCTGCGCCGCGAGGACGAACTGATGACCTTCCTCGCCCCTGACGACCTGGTGCACCGGCTCACCGACCTGCCCCGCACCTACCTGCGGGCACATCGGGAGGGTGAGGACCTGCGACTCAAGGTCACCTTCGACCGTGCGCTCGCCCAGCGCAAGCTCGATCAGGCCCGGCAGAGCAAGACCCCGATGTGGCCGGACATCGCCTTCCTCAGCGACGTGCACCCGATGGTGGACTGGCTGGTCGACAAGGTCCTGATCCGGCTCGGTCGCCAGCAGGCCCCGGTGCTCACCGCCGACGTGGCCGCGCCGACGTTCCTGATCCAGGGCGTCTACGCCAACCGCCTCGGCCAGCCCACGGTCGTCCAGTGGATGGCCGTCTCCGGCCTGCCCGCGTCGCCGACCATCCGACCGATGGACGACGTGCTGCGCGAGGCCAACGTCGGCCCCACGATGGTCAACCGCGCCGAGGCCATCGCGATCGACCCGCTGAAGGATCTGTTGCCGGAGGCGGTCCAGGTCGCCCGGCAGTATCTGGAAGGCAAGCGCGCCGAGTGGGCCGAGGCCAACGCCGAGCCGTTGCGGCGGCACCGTGAGCAGCTGAGGACCTTCCAGCAGGCCAGCATCCTCGATGAGCTGCCCGGCGCGCATCGGGAGAAGCGACGCCAACGCGTCGACACCACCGTCCAGGAGCAGCACGACCTGCTCGACCGCCTGGAAACCGCCGGCGACCCGCTGCTACGGGTGCTCGCCGTCCTCGTACCGTCGCAGGAGAGTGCCGCATGAGCTTCGAGTCGCTGACCAACCGCGGCGAGTACCTCTCCGCGCACTACCTCGCCGAGATCCTGCCCACCACCCTCAAGGGCGGTCTGCTCAAGCAGTGGGCTGAGCAGGAGAAGGCTGGCGAGCCGACGCCGCGCACCGGCCTGCGCGGCATGCGCCGGCAGTACTTCGACGCGAAGACCGAGCTGACCGACGTCGAGTTCTTCGACCCGGAGCGGCTGCGCAAGCAGCACCAGGACGTGCTGCGGGCGCTCGGGTTTGATCCGCAGCCGCAGACCATCACCGTCGAACGCAACGGCCAGGAGTACGAGGTCGACGTCGCCCACGCCGAGCTGACCACCGCACACGGCATCGTCGCGCTGGACTGCGGTTGGGCGGTCGACACCGAGGCGGCACAGGACCCGGACGACGCCGGCCGCCTGCTCGACCCGCTCACCCTGTCGAGCACCGAGACCATCGAGACGGGCGCCAAGCTCACCTCCCTGCTCTTCGCCGCCGACAGCCCGAAGCCCCGCTATGTGCTGATCCTCAGCGGCGGCGTGATCACGCTCGCCGACCGCACCGTCTGGGGTGAGGGCCGTTACCTGGCTGTCAGCCTCGACACCGCGTACGCCCGCAACGACGACAAGGAACTCGACGTCGTCGCGGCGCTCTTCGGTGCCGACTCGCTGCGCCCACCCGCCGAGGGCGGCACCGAACCCCTCGCCGACCTGGTCGCCGGCTCCCGCCAGCACGCCGTCGGTGTGTCCAGCGAACTCCGCGAGGGCCTGAAGGTCTCCGTCGAACTCATCGCCAACGAGGTCCTGGACCAGATCCGGCGGGCCGGCTACCAGCCGCAGCAGGTGATGGACCTCGACGAACTGGCCAAGGAGTTGGGCCGGGAGTCGCTGCGCTACCTGTACCGAATCCTGTTCCTGCTCTACGCCGAGGCCCGCCCCGAACTGGGCGTGCTGCCGGTCAACGACCCCCAGTACGTCGAGGGCTACAGCCTTGCCCGCCTCGGTGACCTCGTCTCCCGCCGCCTCGCCCCCTCCGGCGAGGACGGCACCCACCTGTACGAGTCGCTCGACCTGCTGTTCCGCATGGTCAACGAGGGGCACCGGCCGCGCGGCGGCGCGGACGTCGACGACAAGGCCAGCGAGGGGGAGGGGCTGCGCTTCGAGCCGATGCGCTCTGACCTGTTCCTGCCCGAGAAGACCAAGCTCATTGGTCGGTTGATCGCCGAGCCGGGCAGCGACCCCGACGATTACGAAGCCCCGAAGATCGATACGCGGCTGCGCAACAAGGTCCTCTACGAGGTGCTGCGCCGGCTGATGCTCACCAAGGGCGGCAAGAAGCGCCGCGGCGGCTTCATCTCGTACGCCCAGCTCGGCATCAACCAGCTCGGCGCGGTCTACGAGGGCCTGATGTCGTACACCGGGTTCGTCGCCACCGAGCAGCTCTACGAGGTCGCCAAGAACGGCGACCCGAAGGACGGCTCGTGGATGATCCCGGCCTCCAAGACCGACGAGTACGACGACAACGTCTTCGTCTACAAGGAGAACGCGTACACCGGCGTCCGTAGCCGGGTCTGCTACGAGCCGGGACAGTTCGTCTACCGGCTCGCCGGCCGGGACCGGCAGACCAGCGCCTCCTACTACACCCCGCAGTCGCTCACCGAGGTCACCGTCCAGCTCGCCCTCAAGTACCGGCTCGACCAGGACGACACGATCACCCCGGCCCGCGAACTGTTGGACTGGACGATCTGCGAGCCGGCACTCGGCTCCGGCGCGTTCCTCAATGAGGCGATCAACCAGGTCGCCGCCGAATACCTGCGCCGCCGCCAGAAGGAACTGGAGGTAACCCTCGACCCGGAGGACTACCACCTCGAACTCCAACGGGTGAAGGCGTACATCGCCCTGCACAACAGCTACGGCGTCGACCTCAACCGCACCGCCGTCGAGCTGGCCGAGGTGTCGCTCTGGCTCAACGTCATGCACGCCGGCCTCCAGGCCCCCTGGTTCGGCCTGCACCTGCAACGCGGCAATTCCCTCATCGGTGCCGGCCGCAAGACCTACGGCCCGAAACAGCTCGCCGACAAGTCGTGGCTCACCACCGCGCCGAAGGAACAGCCGTTCCGGGACGGGCCGATCGACGAGGGCACCATCCACCATTTCCTGCTCCCCGCCGACGGCTGGGGCGCGGTAGCGGGGGAGAAGGAGGCGCGCGAGTTGGCGCCGGCCGAGACCGCCCGTTTGAAGGCTTGGCGTACGGCGATGAAGCGCACGCCGTCCGTCAAGGGGAAGAACTCGCAGGTGCAGCGGTTGCAGGCCCTCGCTCGGCGGGTTGAGTTCCTGTGGGGGCTGGTGCAGCAGCGGCTCGACATCTCCGAGCGGGAGATCCGCCGCGACATCGCAGTCTGGGGCGCTGAGGACCTGCCGCAGGTCACGGAAGCGGTGCCCCGGGAGGACATCCTCGCCGACCTGACCGCGCCGGGCACGCCGTACTGGCGGCTCAAGACGCTGATGGACGTCTGGTGCGCGCTGTGGTTCTGGCCGCTGGAGAAGGTCCGGCTACTCGACGGCTCCGACCCGGTGTACCCGGCTGCGCCCGTCCAGGTGTCACACATCAAGGACGAGCCGGCGTACGAGGAACCGGCCGTCTACGAGACCGCGGACATCTTCGGCAACGTGCAGCCGCAGCAGATGAAGCTGCCGGCCAAGCCGGCTGGGGGCACCCGGCGGATGACCGTGGCGGAGCAGCTTCGTCAGCAGGTGCCACTGTCCGACTTGGACGACTGGCTGACCTTCGCCGAAGCACTCATTGGGCGTCGCGACGTGGACGAGAACACTGAGCGGTTCTACGGGCGGACGCTCACGAGCCTGAGCGAGATGAGCGAGTTCGAGCAGAGGCTCGACGGCGTCATCGGCGTCGACTCGCCCTGGACCCTTTCCGACCGCTTCCCTTGGCTTCTTACCGCTGACCAGGTAGCGGAACAGCAGGGCTTCTTCCACTGGGAACTCACCTTCGCCCAGGCGTTCGGTAAGGGCGGCTTCGACCTCCAAGTCGGCAACCCGCCCTGGGTACGTCCAGACTGGCGCGAAGAAATTGTGTTGGCCGAGTGCGATCCGTGGTTCGTAATGACTGGAGATGCGGCCGCAGAGGCGTGGCGAGAACGGAAGAGAGTAACCGCAACCGCGGACAGGCTCTACCTTCGTGAGCTGATTACGAACTCTAGTAATGTTGCATTCTATACCTCTGTCACAACCTACCCTTTGCTCTCGGGAACGCGCCCGGACTTGTATCGGGCGTTCATGTGTCGGGTTTGGTCGCATCTCGCGCCCTACGGGACTATTGGCCTCATCCACCCAGACAGCCACCTCAGCGGGGTCCACGAGGGGCGACTTCGAGCAAGGACATACCGCCACCTCCGTCTGCACGGGCACTTCCAGAACCGGCGCCTTCTGTTTCCGGAAATCGGCTGGACGCGGCAGTATTCAGTGAATGTTTATGGAGCGGAACGCGAAGCTTCTTTCGCTCACTTGAGTTGGCTATTCGACCCCTTGGTTGCAGTCCGTTCTCTAGAGCATGACGGATTCGGAGAGCCGCCGTCCATTAAGTATCAGGGTGCCTGGGATTTGCGTCCACATGCATCGCGTGTGGTTCTCGTTAATTTAGAGAGGCTGGCAATTTGGCGCCGCTTGTGGCCGGATGCCGAGGAGCCCGTGGAGCACACTCCCCTACTCTACCCGGTTACCACTCAAGAGGGGAGAGCGATTGAGGCTCTCACAGCATTCCCCGTTCGCTTGGGCTCGCTAAGTCCTTGGATAAGTCGCGGCTACAACGAGTCCAATGCCGTTCAGGACGGTTTGATCCGCCGTTCGTTTGACCGTCCGAAGGAGTGGGATGGAGTTATCCTTCGGGGTCCTCAATTTTCTATCGCGACGCCGTTCGCCAAGCAGCCTCCAAAAACCGGAACTTACGACTCGCTAACTGACCTGGTGGCCCTGCCCCCCAGCGCAGTACCCACGACCGATTACGTGCGTGCCTGTGATCCGACGCGGTATACGTCGGCGCAGGACGTCTGGAATGGCCGTCGGTACACGGAGTACTACCGTCTGGTCTGGCGACGTAGAATCCCCTACGATACTGAACGGTCGCTCTTTGCTGCAATAATTCCACCGGGAACCTCGCACATTCATGCCGTTCATTCTCTGGCGACGCCAGAAGAGGTTGATACCGTGCTTGCGGCTGCTTTTTGGTCAGCACTTCCGGTGGACTACTTCTTGCGTATCACGGCGCGTGCCGATCTTCAGCAGGGCGAGGCCCGCGTGATGCCCGCTGGGTCGGCCGGACATCCCCTGGCAAGCGCAGCATTGTTGCGTACGCTGAGGCTTAACTCCCTAACCAGTGCCTATTCTGACCTATGGTCCAGTCTGTTTGATCCAGCGTGGGCATACGAATCATGGGCTAATGAATGGCCTGGGCTTGACCCGCTTGGGCGGACCAATGGAGGCCCAATATCCACCGACTGGAGGGTGGATACTCCACTGCGAAGTGACCGGGCACGTCGCGCAGCTTTGGTAGAGCTGGATGCGCTGGTGTCCGTATGGCTAGGCATCGGGGCTGACGAGCTCGTCGCGATCTACCTGAGCCGCTTTCCGCAGCTAGCCAGGTATGAGGCAAACATTTGGTTCGATGCGCAGGGGCGGAAGATCGCCGACCATCGCAGCGCTTTTGGTGTGGGCCAAGAGAAGGAACACTACGACCAGTTGATGGCATACCGCGAGGATCCCATGCGGAGTCCGTTGCCAGACGGGTACGCAGCACCCTTCTATAAGGCGGATCGGGAGAACGAGTATCGGCAGGCGCATGCCGTGTTCAGTAAGCGGCTTCAGGATGCGATCAATGCGGGCTGGCAGCCGTCGTAGCTTGCTACTCCTCCTCCACCCCGAAAAGACGACTAGATGGCTCCGAGTAACCGGCAGAAGCATCAGGCTGGGCGGCACCTCGCGGTGGCTGAGGCACTATTGCGCGGCCTTTCGGCGAGCCTGCACGGTTCGCAGACCTTCGTGACGATCAACGGAAGGACGGCAGGTGTTCAAGTCGCCGCGCAGGGCGGCTGGATGATCGCGGGCATCGACAGGATGACGGCGATGTCGGTCGACCCCTCCGTCCTCTTGGACGTGACCGACGGACGCCGGGACTTCTATGTCGTGCCCGGAGACGCCTGCCGGGGTGCGCGAGCGGCACGACGAGCTCACGGCGAGCGTCGGCGGCGTTCGCCTGCCCAACCCGAACAGCCTGCATGCGGCGATCTACCCGGCGAACGTGAAGGCGTGGCGGAACCGGGGGTTGTTGTTCGAGGACGTGGCCCAGCCCGCACTCTGGGACGCGGCCTCTTGACCAATTGCACGACGGGAGCGCGTCCGGCGCGTCTGTCGGCTGCGCTCCCATCTGAGGTACGACTCAGTGCCCAGACTTGGTGAGCCGGACGAAGGTGGTCCAGGCGGTGGGGGGAAAGGTAAGGGCAGGCCCCGCCGGGTCCTTGCTGTCGCGTACGGCGACGAGGCCGGGCAGGTTGTCGGCGACCTCCACGCAGTTGCCGTTGTTATCGCCGCTACGGGTGCTCTTCCGCCACTGGGCACCGAGCAGGTCGTCAGCCATGGTGGACCTCTTCCTTGATCTTGCCGATCATCCTTCTTGATTGTTCCTCATCAAGTGCGAGGTCGAGGAGGCTCGCCCAGACCTTCTCGTAGACCGCGAACTCCTCCGCCCTGTCGAGGTATAGGGCGCCGGTCACCGACTCGCTGTAGACAACGGACTGATCAGGGACGACTCGGTTGACCAGGGGAAAATCGAGCATGACGAAAGCTCCTGCCAGTGCGCCGTAGTGGGCACCCGCCGACAGTGGCAGGACGCGGATCGACACGTTGGGTAGCCTGGTTCGTTCAAGAAGGCGGTCCAGTTGCTCGCCCATGACCGACGGGCCGCCGACGCATCGCAGCAAGACGGCCTCTGACAGGACCCATTCCAGCCTTGGTGCCTTCGGGAGCCGGCGGATAAGGATCTCCTGTCGTCGACGGCGGACGTCCAGAACCTCTTCCAACTCGTCAGCCGGCATGTTGGGACGGTTCTGGTAGACACCGCGCGTGTATCCCGGAGTTTGAAGCAGCCCAGGGATCAGGGTGTCGTCATGCTCCCGGAGACGGGAGGCCGCGGATTCCAGGCCGACGTACAGCTCGAACCAGTCGGGGACGGCGTCGCCGTACGAGTGCCACCAGCCCTTGGCCTTGGTCTCGGCGGCCAGGGCGGTGAGGGCGCCGGTCAGGTCGGGCGTTGCCCCGTACAGCTCGCACATGGCTTTGGCGTCGAGGGTGCGGACCGGGCCGAGGCCGGTCTCGATGCGCCACATCTTCTGTCGGCTCCACTGCATCGCCTCGGCGGCGCCGTCCAGCGTCATCCGCGCCTCGGTGCGTAGGTCGCGCAGCGCCCGCCCGAGCTGCCGTCGCGGCACTGTCGATCCCATGTCGTCGGCCATCGGCTCCCGCCCTCTCCCTGTTGCATTTTGTTACATTCGGACGCCATCGGTGAAACGCGCAGTCGTTGCGCCCGGGAATCAATTCCATTGGGTGCCGCCACGCCAAGCAACTACGCCTCTGACCATACAAGACACCCCCGACAGCAGCCATCAACGCGCAATTCCCACGCGCGCCTATTCGACGTACTGTCGGGGATGGAATGGGGCTGGGGTGAGGTTCAGAGCTCGTAGCGAATCCGGGCCAGTCCGCAGGCGACCAGCATGCCGAGAATGACCAGCCCGGCCCTCGTCCAGGGCACGTCCCTGCTCGGTCGGACGCCGATGGAGACCGCCACCGCCAGTTGAGCGGTGAGGACGAGGCAGATGGCGACGCTCAGCGCCCGGTAGCCGACCCCGTAGAGCGACCACCAGGTTACGGTGCCGAACACCGCCGGGACGGTCATCAGCAGGCTGAGCCCGATCAACGGCGTGGCGAGCTTCCACCGCAGCAGAGGGCTTGTAGCCCAGGGTGATGCTTGTCGGATCATCTGTCGATCACTGTCGGAAGGCCAGCATGCCGGGGAGGCCGCAGGCATCAACCATCGGAGCGTTCATCCGTCGGATTCTGCCAAGCACGACCGGTTCGGTGGTGCCGGGAAGTAGCGGCGAGGTGAGCGTAGGGGCGTCTCACCCGCCGTCGTTGAGGACCCGGACGACCAGGACGGTCCCATCCTGGCCGAACGAGTACAGGCTGCCGTCGGCCGGCGACGCGGCCCGCCTGCCGAAGAAGATCGGCGCATCTCTCAAGTAGGCGCTGACCTGGCCTTCGGCCAACTCGCGGTAGAGGCGGCTCTCCACGCCTCGGAAGACCTCCAGGACCCTTCCCTGGCCCAGGGGTGCGCGATGCCGGGTGCCCTCCGCGGAGAGCCCGTCGGGTAGCGCGAATGTCGCTGCGCTGCTCGTCGCCCACGCGGGATCCAGGTTGAACAGCCCTGGCTGAAATGCCGGATCCTCCGTCCCTCGCTGGCGGGGAGTGGCATAGCCGCTGGCGGCGGCGCTGTTCCCGGCGAAGAGCAGGGCGGTGGCCGCCACGGCGCGGGTCAAGATCTGAGTGAACCACCCACGCTGCTGCTCGGGGATGTCGAAGACCTGGGGTGCACCAGACGGCAACTCCTCGGCCAGATCCGGATCGGTGATGATCTCGTCGGCGGGCGACGGTACCTCGTCGGGTGCTTGTCTCGCTTCGGGCTCCGGAGGTGAAACCGTGCGCGGTCGCCAGTACTGGTCCTCGGGGGCGGTGCTCAACAGACCGTCAAGCTCTTCGTCGTCGCCGGACCACAACTCGTCATCGCCAGGCGGGTCGAGCACGTAGGCGGTGATCCCGGCCTGGGTGAGGTGCGAGGCGACCATCAGCGACGGCGGGTGGCTCCCGCCCACCGACAACGCCTCCACCTGTACGGCGGCTCGGGCGAGCTGCCCGTGGATGAAGCTCGGCGGACCGTGAGTGCCCTTGCACTCCAGAATCACAATCTTCATCCGCCTGTGTCTCCTCGTGGCGTGATGGCCGAGCAGGATGTAGTCCGGCCGCATCTTGGTCCGTGAGACCGACTGCACTGCACCGCCGCCATCCACGAAGCCCGCCTTCAACGCCACCTCTGCGTCAACCGCGTGGAACGTCCACCCTCGATACTGTTCGCGTAACAGACGCTTGGCGACCACGAGGGCCAGGCCGATGCCCAACTGCTCGGACTGGGTCACCTTGTGGTGATAGACGACCTCGTTGGCATCCGGCGTCAGAGCGAGACGCGCACCGTTCTTGGTGAGCGTGGCGCAGTAGCGGACAGCGGCCCAGTGCCGAGCGACCTGTGACAGTGGGGACGCGGTCAACAGTGTGGTGGCGACCCCCAGCTCATGCAGCACTTGCGCGGGAGTGGTCCGTATCCCGCCACTGCCGACGTCCACCGGGGTCAACGTCTTGTGGTGCCAGTACGCCTCGCGCGTCTTGGCGTGTGTCGTGGCGTACCGGAGCACGTCGTCGACGAGCTCGGGGGAGGAACTGAGCGCCAGCAGCGACGGGTAGCTCAGGGACTTTACGAGCGAATCAATCTCCACGCCCACCCCCGGTGCTGACGCACTGCACGAGACAGGCACCCAGAGTGATCGAAAAATTTCAGAGTGTCAATGTCACGCGAGTGCGCCAGCTCGCTACGCGGGCAACCCGAAATGCGGAGAGAAGTCGGCGTGCACGATGAATTGCTCGGCTCGGCGGCGGGTCACAACGAGACGATGACCGGCTGGACCTGGATGTTCTTGGTCAGCTGCTGCGGCGAGGGGACGGGTGTGCTGATGCTGACAGACGTGTTGTAGCCGTAGATGACGACCCTGTCGAGGTGGTTCGCGACCGGCCAGTTCGACTCCAGGCGGACCGCCATCTGAGTGGGGAAGTTGGTCACCTCTTCGGCGCACGACCGGATCAGGACGACGCTCGGTTTGGCGGTCAGGTGGGTGGCCAGCATCCGGGCCAGCTTCTTGTAGGTCCAACCCCAGTCCTTCGCGCCGGCCTCGGCGTCGCCGATCTCCTCGTCGTTGCCGTGCGCGCGGATGCACAGCGGCTCGCCCGCCTGCACCCCGGCCAGGTAGGTGGCCAACTGCCGATCCGCCTGGGCCTGTGTGAGGCCCGCGTCGATGGGCAGGAGGGCACCCCACGCCTCCGCGCCCGAATCGGGTCCTTCAGAATTGCCGCGTGTTCTTGGATCCTGCGTCGCCACGATGAACATAGACATTCTCCTTCGCGCTAACCGCCTTGTGTGGACCGATGAAAGCAGATTAGTTGGTGGTCGAAGAACCAACCTGTCGTCTATCTGGCTTGGCGGCTTTAAGCTGAGCGAAATCCCAATAGTGCAAGTTGCGTACCGTCGCATTGAACTTTTGTCAGTTAGCGGCTAAATGCCGCAGGGGATGCCTCCCTCTGGCCTGCCAACACGACACATCCTCCGAAGTGGACGTAAGGCTGAGGTGACCTACGAGCCGGGTCGATAGGTTGGTCGGTATGGCGTACCGGAACTACACGGCCGATGGCAGCTACTGGACGGTTCGCAAGCAGGGATCCATCTACTGGGTCGCCCGCATGCGGCGCGTCAACGGCTCCTACGAGTGGTTGGACACCTGGGGTGGCTACGAGCGCGCCGGCGCCGCCGCTGGTGCGGCGGCACAGCTCGCATACAACCAGGCCCGGGAAGACGTGCTCAAGGAACTAGTCGGAACGCTGCACACCGCCTTGGACGGGGCCGGTCTGGGTGCGTTGCCCACTCCCGCTCCGGTGCGGCCCCCCGACCGGTCGCAGCTTCCGGCCGCCGTCGAACTGGACGAGCCTGAGGACTGACCGCGGGTAGGCGAGGCGAATGCTGTTGGTGGAGGCGGGACATGCGGTCGAAGTGAGCCCGGATCTGCTGCCCGCCACCCTCGCTCGCGACGGCGTCGTCCTGATTCAAGGGGCGTCAGTTGCCGAAGTCAGGGCGCTCCTCGACCGCTGGACGGTCCCGGTAGAGCATCCTCACCAGGTCGCGGAAGGACTGACCGTCATCGCGCCTCGATACCGCACCGGCGACGGTGACAACGAAGCCGGCTTCACCGAGCTGCCGCTGTTGCCGCACACCGATCGCAGTCTGCACGCACAGCCACCGAGTGTGCTCGCCACGCTGATGCTCGCTCCGGCGAAGGCAGGGGGCAGCGCCACCCTGGTGGACGGCAGCCGGGTGCTGACGCTCGTCCGCCATCGGGCCGAGGACGCCACGATCGCCGAACTGCGGCTGAGGGCGGCGGCCGGTCGAGCAGGCCCACCTCTCGTCGAGTTCACCCCGGGCCACGCCCGAATCCGCTACCGCGATGACCGGGTTGCCGGTCCGTACAGCGCGGACGGACGTACGGATCTTGTGGCCGAGGTCCGTCGTCTGATCGTCGCTACGACACGATCCCTGCATCTAGGCTCGGGTGACGGCTACCTCGTTCACAATCATCGCTTCATGCACGGGCGAACAGCCTTCACCGGGGACAGGAGCATCGTGCGGTTCCTGGCGCGCGTCAACAGCGACCATCCGTACGCGTGGCTGAACCGGGGGTTTCCTTTTGCGAGTTCCTAAACCGCGCCCGACAGAGTCGTCATCGCAGAGCCGAGCCCACCTCGTCGCCGCGCTGTCGCGGGTGCCGCCACCGTCCGACGCCGCCTTCCCGCAGGCGATCCGAGCTGTCATCGAGACGTACCGAGATCCCGAGCCACTGCTGCAAGCCGTTCTCGACGATCGAACAATCCGCTCCCGGATCCGGTTCGTGGCGCTCTACGCGCTCCTGCTGCGATTGCGACGCGAGGAACGCCACGCCGAGTACGGCTCGGTCGTCCGAGATCACGAGGACGAGTTTGGAGCTGAGCCCTACTTCCATACGTTTCGGGCGATCGTGGCCCGAGCCAAGGGTGACCTCGCCTCGCTTCGCAGCTCGGTTGAATACTCCCGTCAGGCGGTCGCCTCTATGCCCGACGTGGCGGCGGTGGTGCACCAGCTGGCCGCGTTCTGGGTCGAATACCTCGAACGTCTGGAGGATCCCGGCCCAGCGCGTGACCTCGACGAGGTGGAGCGGCACGTCGACCGGGCGATCACCTTGACCCAGGGCCGTATCGCCCACTACTACGAGACAAAAGGGCGGGTGCTGGCACTGCGGGGAGAGTTCGAGGCGGCGAGGACTGCCGTCGCGCAGGCCATCGAGCTCGAGCCGCGCGCCTCCCGGGACCACCTGCGCCGGCTCACCCAGTACCAGTCGAGTCGTATTCGGATCGATCTGATGCAGGAGCGCGCGCGATGGGCCCAGGCCCACGCCCGCTTCCGCACCGAGTTGACCGAGTTCAAGGGGCAGCAACTGCAACTCCTGGGTCTGCTGGCCGCCGTGGTGGCGTTCATTGCCACCGCCAGCAACATCGCCAGCCAGAGCAGCGGCGTCGAGGGCCTTCGCCTCATGCTCGTGGCGTCCGGTGCGATCAGCGTCGTTTTCGGTACGTTTTCCCTCGTCAACAACAGCCGCGTTCGCCGGGTGATCGCAGCAGTCGTCATCGGGTGCGCGATGATCGGGGCGGGAATGTTCGTGCCGGCCTCGTGGATGTCGTGAGAGTTGGACCAGCCATGAAGGTAGGAGAAGCGATTACCTCCGCCGGTGGTGCACGGGCGAACGAGGACCGGGTCGGCCACCGCGGCACACTCGCCTGGGTTATCGACGGCGCCACCGACCTGTACGACGACAGCGTGCTGCCGGCTGACAGTGACGTGCAGTGGCTGGTCGACCGCATCGGTGAACGGTTGACCGAAGCCGGCCTCGAAGAGTACCGAGGTCCGGCTGCCGCACTGCTGACATCGATCGCCGATGACGTGGCCCGTGATCAGGCGGCCCTGTCGTTTCCCGCGAGCAGGGTTCCACCCGCCTGCTCGATCGCGGTCTGCGTCGACCAGGGCGACGGCTACGACCTCGCTCGTATCGGAGACGCCACCGCCGTTGTCGAGGGCTCTCTGCCGGTGGTCCTGTCGACCAGCTACTTCGACCGTCGTGAAGCTGCGGCGGTGGCGACGAACGAACGCGAGGCGGCCCAGGTCATCGCGGCGATGCACAAGCGTCGGCTACACACCATGACCTCCGGTGATGCCGAATCGGTCTTCTCCGGGCATCCGTATCGCCAACTCCGCCCACATACGGTCCGTGGTGAGTGGACGACCACCGACTGCATCTTGCTCTGCACCGACGGCTTCGCCCGGTTGGTCACTGACTATGGGCTCTATCGTTCGTGGGACCAGGTGATCAATGACGCAAGGGATCGAGGGCTGCACTACCTGGAGAAGCTGATCCGGGACGCCGAAAGTAAGCCCGTCAATGGCGGCGGCCGGTTCAAGCTGGCTGATGACATCGCCGCTCTCCTGCTGACCTCGAACTGACGCCCGCCCATGGAAGGACCGCCCGCATGACCGAGCGACCGCCGTACCTGGTCGAGAGAAACCCGGGCTACGTCGAATACCAGCTGCCGATCTCGGTCAAGCTCGTCATCGATCACCACGGCAAAGTGCCGCTGTTGCGCAACGAGCGCGACGAATGGGAGCTACCCGGCGGGAAGCTCGAAGTGGGCGAGACGCCCGAGGACGGCGTCTGCCGGGAAGTCGCCGAAGAGCTCGGGCTGACCATCACGGAGGTCGACATCATCGACTCCTGGGTCTACGTGATCACGCCGATCCGGCACGTGTTCATCGTGAGCTTCGGCGCCACCTACGTCGGCGACGAGGCCCTCGTCTACTCCGCTGAGCACAAGGAACTTGGCGTGTTCACGTACGACGAGGTGCCTCATCTGCACATGCCCGAGCCCTACAAGCGGACCATCCAGCGCTGGCGTAAGCGGCGGCCTTCAGCCTGAGGCCAGGGGAAGGGCCGGTCTGCCCTGGCCGGTGGCCGCTAATAAGCACGAGGGGCAGCAGCGGTCGAGTCGTCACCGACGAGGACGCCGCTGCCGAGAGTGCCTTGCGAGTCGTGCACGTCCTCGAATCGGGCAGCGGAGGACGGCCGCTCGCCGCCGTTCCGTCACCGGACTGGGTCGGGTCTCCGACTGGTGACTGGCTACGTGGGCTCGACGCATCGACACTACGGCCGCTAGTTTGCTGATCTGTCAAACCGGCGGAAGGTGCGGACACCTTGTTCGATCGGCTGACATCGTTTGCCGCGCGCCGGTAGCAATGTGGACCCTGCCTCCGCGCTCGCGGGGTGGAGCCTCGCCGTGCCGTCCCTGGGGAGAACATTTGAAGGCGAATGAAACGACCGTCCGTAACCTGCTACAGGGCGAGAAGCAGTACGTCGTTCCGCTCTATCAACGCCGCTACAGCTGGAAGCGTCGGGACCTCGCGCAGGTGTGGGCCGATGTGATGCGGGTGACGGAGGTGGGCGACAACACCACGCACTTCCTTGGCTCAGTGGTCTTGGCGCCCAGCCCGGCCAATACGCCAACCGGTGTCCAAAGTTGGCTGGTCGTGGATGGTCAACAGCGGCTGACGACGCTCAGCATCCTTTTGTGTGCCATCCGTGACCATGTTCGAAAGTCCGATGAGCAGCTTGCCGCCAAGATCGACGACATGTACTTGTTCAACAAGTACGCGTCGGGGATGGAGCGGTACACACTTCTACCCACCAAGGCCGACCGAGCGGCATGGCTGGCGCTGGTGGAGCAGGACCCCGGTGCTGGCGGTGAAGATCGCATCGGAGAGGCGTACCGCTTCTTCCGAGCCGCGCTCGTTCAAGCCGATGATCCTGATGACGACCACGACCTGGTCCGGATCGAGCAGGCGGTGGCGGCACGGCTGAGCCTGGTTGAGATCGCCGCGCATCCGGACGACAACGTCCACCGGATCTTTGAGTCGCTCAACTACACCGGCCAGCCGCTCACACAGGCGGACCTGCTGCGCAACTACCTATTCATGCGACTGCCCGCTCGCGGCGATCACGTTTACGAACGGCACTGGTTACCGCTTCAGGAGCTGCTCACAGACAAGCAGCTTGAGGACCTGGTCTGGTTGGATCTGGTGCTCCGTGGTGACGATCGGGCTACCCAGGAGGCGATTTACCAAGCCCAGCAGCAGCGACTCAGTCAATTGTCCGACGAGGCTGCTATCGAAGACTGGATCATCAACCTCCATCACAAGGCCCGGCTGTTCCGAAAGATCCTAGCGCCGGAAGAGGTGGCCGATCCGATCCTGCGGCGGGCCTTGGACCGACTTGACCGCTGGGGTGCCGCAGTAGTCCACCCCATCGCGCTCCACGTCCTTCTGGCGTATGAGGCCGGCCGCCTCAGCTCCGTCGAAACGGCCGAAGCATTGCGAGTGGTTGAAAGCTACCTCGTGCGTCGCATGATTACCGGTATCGCCAGTGCGAACACGAACCGGATCCTGATGTCGCTTATCAAAGATCTGGGCGAGCAAGTTCCCTCGGCCAGGGCTATCACCCGAGCGCTATCTGGGGTGAGGAAGAAATTCCCCACAAACCAATACATCCGGGATGCTGTGCTGGTTAACAGCTTCTACTGGCTGGGCCGTGGCCCACAGCGCAGCTACGTGCTGCGCTGCATTGAGGAGGACTACGAGCACAAGGAACCCATCAACTTTGATACGGCTAAAGTCACCATCGAACACGTACTGCCCCAGTCGCTGACGGACGACTGGCGGGAGATGCTGCACCCCGACCTGGAGAATGACGAGACGGTTGAGGAGCTGCACAGCTCCCTGGTGCACACCCTCGGGAATCTCAGTCTGACCGCCTACAACCCGAAGCTGGCCAACGACAACTTCGAGGCGAAGAAGAAGATCCTCCGTGACAGTGGGCTGGCGATGAACCGTGAGATAGCCGACGCGCCGCGCTGGGGTCGCACAGAAATCCTCGCTCGCGGCCGGGCCCTCGCCGACCGGATCCTTGCCATTTGGCCGGGGCCTGACGAATCAGCAGCAGTCGCCCCACCCAGCCCACGCTGGTCGTTGATGAACCAGGCGCTCGCCAGCATTCCAGCCGGCCGGTGGACCAGCTACTCAGACATCGCCGAGGTCGTGGGCGTGTTTCACCGTGCCGTCGCCGGTCGACTAGCCAGCGTTCAGGTGCCGAACGCTCACCGTGTGCTGAAGATTGACGGCGCCATCTCGGCTGACTTCCGCTGGCCTGACCCGCAACGCCGCGACGACCCACGAATCGTGTTGGAGGCCGAAGGGGTCCGCTTCGACCATACGGGGCGTGCTGCAGCCGACCAACGCATGACGGCGAGCGAACTGGCGCGAGAGGTAGGCCTAGATACTGCCGATGATAAGGATGAGGAGCGTCAAACCTGAGCTCCCGCCGGTGCCGTGCCGCTGCCGAGATCGTCTGACAATCGGACGTCCTCGGCAGCGGGCTGGTATGTCCTCTTCTCCGCTGCCGCACAGGCAGAGTGGTTGTCGCGAATCCGACTCTGCCTCGCAGGAGGCTCTTGGGCAGGTCAACCGCGGTAAGGGGTGAAGTAGCATGCGGCGGTGATCCGCTCATGAGGCCGACCATCGCCGCCGACACCCTGCGTCGGACCCTCACCCAGTACCTGACCACGACCTTCGGCTTGACCGAGGACGGCGTACGCCAGGGTCTGGAAGGTTTTCTCTCCCACCCGGAGCAGGGCATCTTCCGCGGCCCCTACCTGCGGATTCGCACCCCCTTCCGCCCGGCGGAGGGGGACTGGCGGGCGCACCTCGACTGGGCGCCGGCCGGCTTCACCCCTTACCTGCACCAGGCGAACGCCTTCGCCCGTTTGTCGACGAAGGGCAGAGCGGCCGAGCCGACCCTGATCACCACCGGCACCGGCTCGGGTAAGACGGAGTCGTTCCTGATCCCGGTTCTCGACCACTGCCGGCGACAGAAGCAGCAGGGGAAGGCCGGCGTCAAGGCGATCCTGCTCTACCCGATGAACGCCCTCGCGACGGACCAGACGCAACGCATCAACGAGCTGCTCACCGACCCGGCGCTCAGCCAGGTCACCGCCGGTCTCTACATCGGCGATGTCGCGGCCATCGAGTACCCGCACGTGTTCACCAAACGGTCGGAGATGCGCCGCACGCCGCCGGACATCCTGATCACCAACTACAAGATGTTGGACCTGTTGCTCCAGCGCGCCGACGACCTGCCGCTCTGGGAGGGCGCTGAGCCGGCGTACGTGGTGCTGGACGAGTTCCACACCTACGACGGCGCGCAGGGCACCGACGTGGCGATGCTGCTGCGCCGGCTCGCCGCCGCGCTCGACCTCGACGAGCCGGAGCGGCCGCTCGGGCCGATCTGTCCCGTGGCCACCTCCGCCACGCTGGGTGAGGGCGGCGGGCGGGACGGTCGTACCGCGATCCGCGAGGTCGCCGAGCAGGTCTTCGGCGTCGCCTTCGACGCCGGGTCGCTGGTGGGGGAGGACCGATACGAGGCCGGCGAGTTCATCGCCAGCCAGGACTTCAGCCTGCCACTGCCCACCCCGGAGCAGCTCGCGGCCGTCGACGACCGCGACCCCGAGGAGATGATGGCCAAGCTCGCCGAGCTGGTCCTCGGCGAGCGCTGCCTCAATGACCCGGCACGCCTCGGTGGCCTGCTCCGTCAGCATCCCTTGACGAAGGCGGTGCTCGACTCGCTCCAGACACGGCCTTGCACCCTCGACGAGATCATCGACGTGCTGCCTCGCAAGAACGCCACCGGCTGGGGCAGCGTGATGAAGACCCCGCCCGAGATCACGGCGAAGGCTCTCGCCCGGTTCGTCGGCCTGCTCTCCGTGGCGCAGAACCCGGAGGCTCCCGGCCGCCCGCTGCTCAACATCGAAACCCACCTGTGGGTACGCGCCGTCTCCCGACTGCTGCGCGGCACCTCCCGCGAGGCCGCCTTCGGCTGGTACGGCGAAGCGCCGCGCGAGCTGGACCCGTACGCCACCGACGCCGACGTGGTCGTCGCCGACAACCGCTACCCACGGTTACCGGCTATCTACTGCCGGCACTGCGGCCGCTCCGGCTGGATGGCATTGTCGCCGGAGAAGGACCCGCAGGAGTTGGAGACCGACCCGGACAAGATCTACCGCGCCAGCGTCGGTCGGGACAAGCGCCGGGTCCGCGCACTGATCGCCGCGACCGACGACGAGGTACGCCAGCGCTCCCGTGGCCTGCTGGTCCTGGAGTACGGCCGTCGGGTACGCCCCTTCGACGAGCAGCGCGATCGCAAGCCCGCCGACGACGCGATCGTCGTGCTCGGCGACGTGCTCGACATCGACGGCGCCGAGAAGGACCGGTGCCCGTCCTGCGAACTGGACCACGGCATCCGCTTCCTCGGCGCCGGCCTGGCCACCCTCGCCTCGGTGGCGATCACGCAACTCTTCACCGGTGGGGAGCTCGACGAGGCCGAGAAGAAGACGCTTCTCTTCAACGACTCGGTGCAGGACGCCGCCCACCGCGCCGGCTTCGTCGCCAACCGGTCCTACTCGTTCTCGCTGCGCTCGCTCCTCGCCGGCCGTCTGAAAGCCGGGGAGTCGATCGGGCTCGACGACCTCTTCGTCAGGATGATCGAGGAGGCGGCGCAGCCGGAGATCCTCTCCACCGTCGTGCCGCCGGACCTGCACGATCAGCCCGGAGTCGACAGCCTGCTCGCCGGTGAGCACAGCGGTAGCCGGGAAACCTGGGAGCTGATCAGCGAGCGGCTCGTCTTCGCCACCGTGATGGAGACCGGGCTGCGTTCCCGGCAGGGCCGCACCCTGGAGTTGACCCGCAGTGTCTCCGTCGAGGTGGCCCTCGACGATCCGGCGCGAGCCGCCGCGATCTGCCGGGACGTCCACCTCACCGGCCCAGGTCACCTGGCCGGAATGGCGCCGGACGACACCCGCTACCTCGCCTTCCTCCGCGGTCTGCTGGAACGGCTACGGACCCGGGGTGCGGTGTTCCACGAGTGGCTGGTGCCGTACCTGAAGCGCGGCGGCACCCGGTGGCAGATCTGGGGCGGCCGGCCGGCAGGGATGCCCGCGTTCCCGAAGGGCCTGTCCGCGCCCGCGTTCCTGCTCGCGACGCCGAAGTCCCGCTCGGAGTTCGACGTGATCACCGCGCGCGGCAACTGGTATCAGGACTGGACGTCGCGCTGCCTTGGCCTCGACTCCGGTGACGCTGCCGGCTTCCTCAGCCAGCTGCTGCCGGCCCTCGCCGCAGAAGGCGTGGTCGCCGTTGGCGACACCGAGGACGGCAACACTGTGTACGGGCTGATGCCCGGCCACCTGCGGGTGACCCGACTCGACGACGCTTCCGCAGTGTCTGCCGGGGTCGGCTGCGACACCTGCCACTGGCAGCAGACCGAGCACCCCGACCGGGTGGCCGACTGGATCGGCCAGCCGTGCCGGCAGTACCGCTGCCGCGGCCAACTCCAGGCCGCCCACGACGACACCGCAGCCGACGACTACTACCGGCGGCTCTACCTGGACAGCCCGGTGTTCCGGGTGGTCACCGGCGAACACACCGGCATGCTCACCCGTGCACAGCGGGAGACGGTGGAGAAGCAGTTCCGCGAAGGCGAGCGCTACACCGACCCGAACGTGCTGTCCTGCACGCCGACACTGGAGATGGGCATCGACATCGGCGCCCTCTCCGCCGTGGTGCTGGCGTCGCTCCCGCACGGTCCGGCCAACTACGTCCAGCGGGCGGGCCGCGCCGGCCGCAAGAGCGGCAACGCGCTCGTGCTGACCCTGGTTGGGCGATCCGAGCGGGATCGCTACTACCTCACCGATCCTCGTGACATGATCGCCGGTCAGATCGTCCCGCCCGGCTGCTTTCTCTCCGCCGTGGAGATCCTGCGCCGCCAGTACCTCGCCCACCTGATCGACCTGGCCGCCCGCGGCCGTCTGGCCGGAGTGCTGCCGATGCCACGGCGGGCGCACGTGCTGTTCGGCCCGACGGGTTGGCTGACGGGCCTCGCCGAGGCTGGTCGTCGAGACGGTAGCCGGCTGGTGGAGGACTTCCTGGCCCTCTTCGGGGACAAGGTCCTGCGGGCCGCCGCCGACCAGCTGCGCGAGTTCGCGGTGGACGGCATCGTCCACCGGGTCAAGGAGGCCGACGAGGTCTGGGAATTCCGGTTGGCCGACCTGCGTCGACGGATGCAGGAGCTTGCCACCGCCCGGGGAACGCTGGTGCCCAGTGACCCGGACCACGCCCGCGAGATCAAGATGCTGAAGGCCGAGGAGGGTGCGGTCCGCCGCCGCCTGCGAGAGGTCAGCGCGGCTGCCGCCCACGGCACCCTGGTCGAGTTCGGTCTGCTGCCCAACTATGCGCTCATCGACAGCCGGACCGACCTGGAAGCCACCCTGACCTGGGAGGACAAGACCGACGGCGACCGTCGGTTCCACAGCGAACTCCGGGAGTACGCGCGCCCCGCCCGGCAGGCGTTGGTCGAGATCGCACCCGGCAACAGCTACTACGTGCGGGGCTACAAACACGAGATCTCCGGGCTGGACGTCGGTCCGGCGGACCGGCCGGCGTACGAGCAGTGGCGGATCTGCGCGCAGTGTGGGTACGTCCGCACACACCTTGCCAAGGAGGACACCAGCGCCTGCCCGCGATGCGCCGACCCGGGCATCGCCGATCACGGGCGACTGTTCCAGGTGCTCCAACCGACCCGGGTGCTCAGCCGCGACAAGCGCGACGACGCCCGCATCCGTGACGACAGCGACGACCGGGACCGGCGGTTCTACGCCACCACCGTCGCCGTCGACGTGGACCCGGCCAAGGTCGATTCGTCCTGGCGGCACGCTCATGACACGTTCGGTGTCGACTACAGCCGGCACGCGATGATCCGGCACTTCAACCTTGGAGCGCAGCGCTACGACCGGGCAGCTGAACTCTTCGCGGGTGAAGAGGTGCGGATCAACCGTTTCCACACGTGCACCTCCTGCGGCGGTACGACCGTCGACGGTATCCCCGCGGTGAGCCAACAACTCGCTGCGGAGACCTCCGGGTCCACCGTTGCGAAGGGTTCCGAGCACCACCGGCCCTGGTGCCCCTACCGCCGTTCGCCGGCTGCACCGGACACTCATGTCGACCTGATCCTCGCCCACGAGCTGGAGACCGAGGCGCTGCGCATCCTGATCCCCGCCGCTACCGCCGTGGTCCAGGAGCGCATCGCCTCGTTCGCCGCCGCGATCCGCCTCGGCATCGCCGCGCAGTACGGTGGCGACCCTGCGCACCTGCAAGCCGTATCGGCCACCATGCCGGATGGGCAGAGCGACGGGACGCGCAACTTCGTGGTCGTCTTCGACACGCAGCCGCAAGGCACCGGCTATCTGCACCGCCTTGCCAAGCCGGAGGAGTTCCGCGCGATCCTGGAGCTGGCGCGGCAGCGGATCGCCGACTGCGTCTGCCGGCACGAAGGCAAAGCGGTGTGTCACCGCTGCCTCCTGCGCCACGCGCGCAACGAGCACTTCGCCCTGATGAGCCGCGACGAGGCGTTGGGGATGCTGGACAAGCTCCTCGACACCTGGGACGTCGAGGAGGGCACCCGGACGGATGAGATCTCGCTGATCCACCAGGTGGAGAGCGAGCTGGAAATGCGCTTCCTCACCAAACTGCTGGCGCTTGGTGAGACACCCAACTCGGGCCTGCGAATCGATCGGCGGACCGACCACGACGGTGCCCGCATCGCCGACCTTCGGTTCGTCCGCGACAACGGCCAGAGCGTCACCCACTGGCAGATGAAGCTGCAGAACACCGTTCGAGGCACCCGCCCTGACGTCCACTTCAAGCGCCTCGACGCCCCCTCACCGGAGGTGGCGGTCTATCTGGACGGGTTCAAGTACCACGCCTCATCTCAGTACAACCGGCTCGCGGACGACGCCGAGAAGCGGGCCCGACTGCGCGCCCACGGCTACCTGGTCTTCGCGGCCACCTGGGACGACGTCAAGACCTGGGGGAGCGCGGAGGGGCAGGGGCGGTGGATGCCGTACGGCGGACTGAGCAAGCAGACCGCCAGGGACAAGTTCCGCGGCATGGTTCCCGGCGCGGATCCCATAGAGCTTGAGGAGACGATCTGGGTCAACCCGATCGACCAGCTCATGCGCTTCCTTGCCGATCCTGACCTCACCGGTTGGCAGCGGCGGGCGGAAGCCGCCCTGTGGGGCATGCTCAAACAGGCCCGAGACAAGAGCGCCACCGACTCCGCTGGCGTCGCGGAAAGGTTGACCGCCGCTCTGCGTGGAGGATCCCTGCCCGCCTCCACCGCAGGGCACATCATGGTCGCCCTATCTCAGGACAACGCAGGCTGCCCGGTGACGGTCGTTCTCGACGCGCGCAGCAGGCCGTTGCCGACGATGTCGGCTCTCGCGGTCGTCGACGACCTGCCGGCCGCTGTTGCGGGCGAGGGGCACAAGGAACGCTGGGCCGCCTGGCTGGCGTGGGGCAATGTCATCCAGTTCCTTGGCAATGGTGGCGGCGATGCGGGTCAGCTCGCCGTGTCCACACTTGATGCGTTCGAGCCGGCCTCGATGGCGGTCACCGAGGGCACCGG
This sequence comes from Micromonospora sp. NPDC048842, assembly GCF_040649935.1. Taxonomy (NCBI): domain Bacteria; kingdom Bacillati; phylum Actinomycetota; class Actinomycetes; order Micromonosporales; family Micromonosporaceae; genus Micromonospora; species Micromonospora sp. NPDC048842. Next base: position 136,778 of record NZ_JBEZGK010000003.1, read on the forward strand.
GCTCGTGCTCGCTCAACGAGCGTTGCCGCTTGACGAGGAGACGGCAACGTGGCTTGGCGTCTCGGCGCAGCCGGCCGCCGCCGAGCCCGAGACACTCGACACGGAGTCGCCGTGGCGGGACGTCCTGCGCTACCTCGACCCGGCCGAGAACACCCTGGATCAGCTGGTCCAGCAGCTCGCGCGGCAGGATCTGCCCGCGCCGGTCGTCGGCTACGAGCTGGGCGACCAGGGCTGGCAGGCTGAGTTGGCCTGGCCCGACCGGCGGATCGCCATCGTGCTCACCGGTCCGTCCGACGACCCGGAGACGGAAGATCGCGACCGGGCGTACGCGGAAGCCGGCTGGCATGCCCGCACCGCTCGGGAGTGGTCGGTTGACGAGTTGGCCGCAGAGATCAAGGCGACGAGCGGGGGAGAACGTCGATGAGCACCGGAGCAACGACACTGCGGATGCTGGACCGCGCTGACAAGGAGGTCATGAAGCTCACCCGCGCCGACATCGGAGCGGTCTACGAGTTCATGCACAAGTTCCGGCACAACCCGGAAAACCCGGGGCTCAACCTGAAGGCGCTCAACAGCGACTCCCGGCTGATGTCCGCCCGGGTCAACAAGGACTATCGCGCGCTGCTGCTGCACATCTCCGAGCGCGACTACCTGCTCGTCGCGGTCAAGCACCGCGGTGAGGTGTACGACGACCTCTCCCGGTACGCGTACCGCATCAACCGGATCACCGGCGGCATCGAGGTCATCGACATGGCGCCCGTTGGTGACAGCATCATCGGTCGGGTGGTGCCGCCGGATGTGGAACCGGAGCCCGCGCAGAAACCGCTCTTCGACACCTACACGGACGCCCAGCTGTTGGAGCTCGGCGTATCCGAGCCGCTGCTCCCACAGATCCGGGAACTGACAGCCGAGGCCGAGCTGCTGGAACTGCTGGACAGGGCGCCGCAGCTCACCACCGACGTGCTCTTCGCGCTCTTCGACGGCACCCCTTACGACGATGTGCTGCAACAGGTCACGGACCCGGTCCGCGCCGACGAGCCGGTCGACCCCGAGGACTTCGAGGCGGCAGTGGAACGGCCCGCCACGCAGGTGACCTCCGACGACGAGGCGTTGCAGGCGATGCTCGGTGAAGCCTTCGAGCGGTGGCAGATCTTCCTGCACCCCACTCAGCGCAAGCTGGTCGAGCGCCGCTACAACGGCCCGGCACGGGTCGGTGGTGGCCCAGGCACCGGCAAGACGATCGTCGCCCTGCACCGCGTGGCGCACCTCGCCCGGCAGTTGCCAGACGGAGCGGACAAGCCGATCCTGCTCACCACCTTCAACCGGAATCTGGCGGCCGACCTGCGGACCCGGCTCATGGCGTTGGGCGGGCAGGAGCTGGTGTCGCGCGTCGACATTGTCAACATCGACCGGTTGGCCAGCAGGGTGGTGGCCGAAGCCAAGGCAGGTGGCAGCCGCCGCGTGGTGGACGACAATCGAGTCCTTGAGCTGTGGGACGAGTTCCTCATCGAGACCGGCGAGACCGCCTGGGAGGCGGAGTTCCTCGCCGCTGAGTGGACCCAGGTGATCCTCGGTCAGGTGCTCAACTCGCGGACGGACTACTTCAAGGCCCGCCGTCCCAATCGCGGCCGCAGCCTCTCGCGGATCGAGCGGGACCAGATCTGGCAACTGACCGAGCGCTTCACCACCTGGCTGGAGAACCGCGGCGTCTGGACCTGGCGCCAGGTGGCACAACGGGCTGCCCGCATCGAGATGGACCGCACGGCCCAGAACACCGGCGTCGCCGGCGAGTCGTCCGGCGGGTTCTACCGGCCGCGCTACCGCCACGTGGTGGTCGACGAGGCGCAGGACCTCAGCGCCGCGCACTGGAAGATGCTGCGCGCCATGGTCGCGCCAGGCCCGGACGACATGTTCCTCACCGGCGACACCCACCAGCGCATCTACGACAACCACGTCACATTGGGCAGCCTCGGCGTCAACATTCGCGGTCGGTCGTCCCGGCTCACGCTGAGCTACCGCACGACCCGGCAGATCCTCGCCGACGCTCTGCAGATCATGACCGGGGAGGTGTACGACGACCTCGACGGTGGTGAGGAGGACCTGGCCGGCTACCGGTCGTTGCTGCGCGGCGGCCGCCCGGTCTTTCGCGGTGCCGGGACATGGGCGCAGGAGCGGGATCTGATCGTCGAGCAGCTGCGCAGTTGGGGCAGTCCGACGGACGGTTCGGTTGCCATCTGCGTACCGACCAAGGACCTGGCCGCTGAGGTCATCAGCCGACTGGAGGCTGACGGCGTGGAAGTGGTGGAGATCGGCCCGGACGGCCCGAAGCGCCCTGACGGCGTGCACATCGGCACGATGCACCGGTTCAAGGGCCTCGAGTACCAGCGCATGATCATCGCTGGGGTCACTGACGGTCTGGTGCCTCGGCAGATGATCAGCAGATACCGGGACAGTGACCCCAAGCGTTACCAGCGTGAACGCCAGCGCGACCGGTCGCTGCTGTTCGTCGCCGCCACCCGTGCGCGTGACGAGCTCGCGGTGTTCTGGCACGGCACGCCCAGCCCGTTCCTGACCGGGCGGCTCGTACAGCGACAGCTAGCCTGATTGCCGCTCCTGCTCAGGCGGGGTCGGCGCGCGATGCGGGGGAGGTTGTAGGTGCAAGCGGGGGATCGTGTCGGTGACCGGTACGAGTTGACGTATCCGGTCGGTCGCGGAGGAATGGGCCAGGTCTGGGCCGGCTTCGACGAGCGACTCGACCGGCCGGTGGCGATCAAATTTCTCCGGCAGTTGGAGGTGCCGGAGGACGAGCGTGAGACGGCGGGCAAGCGCTTCCGGCGGGAGGCGAGAGCGACAGCCAGGCTCGACCACCCCGGTGTGCCGGCTGTGCACGACCTGGGCATACACGGTGAAGATCTCTTCCTCGTCATGCAGCTCGTGCCGGGAATCGTCCTCGCCGACCACATCGCCGAGCAGGAACGACTGCCTGTCAGCGAGGCGGCGGCCATTGCCGCCCAGGTCTGTTCGGTGCTCGTGGCCGCCCACGCCGCCTCCCTCGTACACCGTGACCTGAAGCCCCAGAACCTCATGATCACCCCGGCGGGGGTGGTCAAGGTGCTCGATTTCGGTGTGGCGGCACTGCTCGGCCCGGCCGAAGCATCCCGACTCACCGTAACCGGGCGGACGCTAGGGACTCCCGCCTACATCGCACCCGAGCAGGCCCAGGGTGGCCCTGTCGGGCCTGCTGCCGATCTGTACGCCTTGGGCTGCATCCTTTTCGAGATGCTTGGCGGGAACCCTCCGTATGAGGCGGCAAACGCCCCGGACATGATGCGCCGTCATATCGATGCACCCATTCCCATCATCACTGAGTACCGATCGGACGTTCCCGATGACCTGGCGCACCTCATCTACTGCCTGCTGGCCAAGGACCCAGCGGAAAGGCCAGCATCGGCTGGCGAGGTTCGTCAGCTACTGATGCCTTTCCTCGACGACGGCGACTCTCCGGGGCTATTGGCCGCCCGAACGGACAACACGCTCTCCAGCACTGCACCGCACACCGCCCCCGTACCGGTTCCGCCGCAAAGATCCCCGCAGAACCTGCTGGAGTTGCGGGCGCAGGCGAGGGAACTCGCCGAGAACGAGCGTTTCGTGCAGGCAGCCGAGATGTTGGAGCGGGCCCTCCGCAAGGTGCCGCAAGGTGGCGAGTGGATCACCAGCGAGATCGTGGCGCTACGAGTGGATCTCGCGAACCTCTTGATGCTCGCAGGTGACTTCCGGCAGGCCCATCACGCGTTCGCGGCGCTGGCCCGGGACCTCGATCAGTCGGACGAGGAGCAGGATCTTGTCGAGGAGTGCCGACACCAGGTGATGGCCTGCCAGCTTGAGATGGGCGAATCCGCCGACGCCACCGGTCCGCTCTCAATCCGCTAACTCACCCGGAGCAGTCTCCGCCCCGTCCTGGCAGCCCTCCGCCAACCGCTACAGCTCACGATTGGTCCAAGCCTTCGGGTATCCGCGCGCTCCCTTGTTCCACCCCGCAACACGGCATCAGCCGCTCCTGCAACTCACCTGGATTGCAGTAAAGAAAGTCAATGCACGCTGGCGAAATCGCTGCCCGAAACATTGCGTCTCCCTCCCGCCCATCGCAGGCTGATCCCAGCACGGCGGCCGGCCGGTCCCCCGAACCGCCGCCGTGCTTCCCCGAACAACCCTCGCTGAGCAGCGGTGATGCCGTACCGCTGTGTGAAGCTGCGGCGTCAAGGCGGGGTGTGTCTGCCGCACCGGATGAGCGAGCGGACCCCCACTGTCCACGATCAGAAAGGTGGATGAACATGAACGCTCGCAACCAGCGACCAACCCCAGTCGGCGATGGTGCGACCTACCGGTCTGCCGTGTACACCAGTTTGTTGCCATGGCAGGTGCGTGAGCGCTGCTTCCCACCGACCGGGCTCGGGCGTCGCGGTCTGAACCCCGACGACGTGTACGCCTTCCTCGACCGGGTTGCCGGCGACATGGCCGCCGTCTACGCCGCTCTCGCCGAGAGCCGCCGCGAGACCGCCCGGATCAAGGCCGGGCTGCGCCGCTGGCAGACCGATCAGGCCCGCGCCCGCAATGAGCGCGGCGATGCCCGATGAGCCAGCGATACGTCATCCACCTGCCCGTCGTCGCCAACGACCTGGCTGCCGCGCAACGTCTGGCCCGGGTCATCGGCCGGTGGATGCTGGTGTTGCCGATGACCGACCCGGGGGAGAGCACCGTCTCCGAGGAGGACCGGCAGTGCCTCCGGCACCGGGTCTTCTGCGACCTGCGGCTGCCTGGCGGCCGGCGCTGCCTCCTGCACGACGGCCATGACGGCAACTGCACTCGCCGGCTGCGCCGCTGACACAACCAGACGATCCGGCATCTCAACTGCCCGTTGTGCCGAGTGCAGTGATGATCATCAGGCCGCTAACGTGCGCAGCACGGGAGGTGGCGGGGATGGTCGTTCGGCGTTGGGACGCCAGGTTCGAGGAGGAGCACCTTGTCCTCCGGCGTTGGCGGTTGCTGCCGTGGCCGAAGGCCTACGTCAGGCGGATACCGCTGGCCGCGATCCTCCATATCGGGTCATTCACGCCGACCGAACAGGCGAAGCGACACGCCCAACTCTCCGTTCAGAACACGTCGGCACCAGACCTGACCGAGGCCATCCCGGTCAGTTTCACGCGGGAGCAGTGGACGTTCGCCGGCTGGTTCATGGAGGAACGGCGAGCGGCGGAACGGCGAGCCGCACCGACCAGGCCGCCGCAACTCCGTCCGAAGGCATCGTCGGGTCAGGTGGCCCTGTCTCGCTCGGCGGCCGACGGTGCGGCCCTGTCGCGGCAGCAGGCGCAGCTGGCGGCTGCCCTACGAGTCCACCTTGCGGCCAGGCAGGCGTCCACCACGCGGCGGCAGGCGCAGCTGGCGACTGCCCTACGAGCCCACCTCGCAGCCAGGCAGACATCCACCACGCTGAGCATCCCGTCGACGACCCCAGTGATGCGGGCTGGCGACGGCAAGCTGCCGGTGTGGCTGTGGCTTGAGGATGGTGAAATTCACGGATCCCTCATCTCAGCCGGCAACGCCTCACCGCGGCATTTGACCCCAGCCGATGTCGCCCATCTCCTGCTCGCTGACCCGTCCCGGGCGATGCCGGCGATTCGTGCGCTCACCGGCATCGTCGACAGACAGCTTGCCCTGGCGCACCTGCGGAGCTGGCAGCGGCCGGACCGGGTCGTCGTCAACCTGGGCGCCTCCGACCTCGCCGGTCGGCGAGTGACAGAGGCCCAACAGAAGCCAGGCCGGAGTAACCCGGACGGCACTGTGCGGACTGTGTCAGGTGGCCTTCCAAGTCTGAACAAGCGCCGACGATGAGGACCAGCCACGGAGACCCCGGCCCGCGTCGGACCGACCAGCGTCAACCCTCGCAGGCGATGCAGGGGTCTTCGCCACGCCTCACGCGGTGAGCGAGCCCAGGTTGAAGCCGTCGAGCAGGTTGATGAGCTCGTCGTCGCGGGTCACCTCGTAGCCGCGTCCGCGCAGCTCCGCCACCAGCTCGGCCTCGGAGTCGGTTGGAACATCGAGGTACTCGCCGTTGTGAACCGTGAGTACGACTTTGGCGTACCGGTCCCGCAGGTCCTGTGGCAGGACGTCGAGCGCGCGCGTCGTGACCATCGGGGGCCAATACCCCTCCACGACCGCGCCCACCTCTTTGATGTCGAAGGGCTTGTCGTCGGCGTACCCGTCCTCCGGCTCGTAGCAGTCGGGTCCGGCGGGGTGCGACAGGTGGGCCATTCGGACCTGCCGGGCCTCGCCCCGCGTGCGCGCGGCGGCGAGCGCCCGGATCTCCGCGGCCTCCTCGGTCGCGGTGCCGGCGTCGGCGAAGGCGAGGCAGTCGTGCGCCGTGGCGTGGCCGTAGACCAGGTGCTGGTGTTGCGTCGTCATGGCGCACATCCTGCCCCAGACGTACGACTTTCAAGATCGTCGTACGGCCGGGGCCCTCTCCACCGGTTGGTTGACCGCTACGCTGGCCCTCCCTGGTCTCCCACCTGGAGAAACGCCCATGTCCGACAGCGTCTTCGCGCAGTTCACCGCCGACGACGACCAGCTCGAAGTTGGGCTGATCGTGCAGCCGGCGATCAACGCCGCCCTGGTGCACAACCGGGTGCCGTTGGTCCGCCACCTCACGCTCGTCAACCGGGGTGCGGTGCCGCTGACCGATGTTACGTTGACGCTGGAACTGCGAGGCCCGGACGGCGCGCTGACCGAGCCGTGGACGCGTACCCTCGCTGCGCCGTTGCGGCCCGGGGCCAGCACGAGCTGGGACGACTTCCGCGACATCACGCCTGACCGCGTGCTGCTGTACCGCACCGACGAGGCGTTCCCGGTCGACTACACCCTCCGGGTGCAGGCGCAGGAGCAGACACTGCGGCTGGTCGCGCCGTCACGGGTGTTGGCGCACAACGAGTGGTTCAACAGCCCTGCCCTGTACGACAGCCTTGCGGCCTTCGTGCAGCCGAACACCCGAGCGGTGGAGGCGGTTCTGCGGGCTGCCGCCCAGATCCTCCTGGCGCGGACCGGCTCCGGCTCGTTGCAGGGCTACCAGGAGGGTTCGGAGCGGGCGGCGCTGATCGCCGGCGCGGTGTACGAGGCGCTGCGTCAACTCGAGATCACCTACCAGACCCTGCCGGCGTCCTTCGAGAACACCGGCCAGAAGGTGCGCACGACAGCGGCGGTTCTCGACGGGCGGCTCGGCAACTGCCTCGACCTGTCCGTCACGTACGCAGCCTGTCTGGAGGCGGCGGGGCTGCACCCGCTCATCTTCATCAGGGCGGGGCATGCCTTCGGTGGCTTCCTGCTGGAGGAGGAACGGCTGGGCTCGGCCGCGGTGACCGAGACCAACCTGCTGATCTCGATGGTCGACTCCGGCCGGGCCGTGCCGGTCGAGCTGACCCGCATCGGGCCGGGCGAGCAGTCGGCGACCTTCACTGAGGCGGTACGCGTCGGGCTCGGCCACTTCCGCGGCGACGGCGAACGCATGCAGGGCGTCGTCGACGTCCACCTGGCCCATCGCTCGGGGATCCGCCCGCTGCCGTCAGCCGACGAACTGATCGCGCCCGCCGCGGTCCACGCCGAGGCAACGGCGAAGATGACAGCCTCCCTCGACCTTCCACCCGGCGTTGCCGCCGCGAAGCTGCGCCAGTTCGCCGACGAGGGCGAGGAGGTGCCGCAGCAGTCCGACGGGTCACCGGCGCGGGTCCAGCAGTGGAAGAAGTCCCTGCTCGACCTGAGCCTGCGCAACCCGCTGCTCAACTTGCCCAAGCGTGGCCGCGGCCTGGACCTGCACGTGCCGGTGGGTGCGCTGGCCCTGCTCGACGACCTCATCCACGACGGCCGTCAGGTGCAGGTCATCCCGCAGGACGACATCAGTCACGTCCACGAGTTGGCCGGGGCACGTCGGGCGCAGGACCTCGACGCCGAGATCCTGACCCGGGAGCTGCGTACCGACCGCCGGGTCTACGGCGCGGTCACCGACACCCGCTACAAGACCGCGATGCGCGCGCTGCAGCGCGAGGCACGCACGATGGAGCAGGAGACCGGCAGCAACTACCTCTACCTGACCATCGGCACCCTGGTCCACACCAAGACGACCGGGGGAGAGGCGTACGCGCCGCTGTTCCTCCTCCCGGTGCGTATCGAGGGCGGCAGCGGCCGTCGCCCGTACGCGGTGGTCATCGACGGCACCGAGGTCGCCAGCCCGAACTACTGCCTGATCGAGTGGTTGCGGGTCAAGCACAGCGTGCGGATCCCGGAGCTGGAGCGACCGGTCCTCGACGAGCATGGCATCGACATCGCCAAGACCCTGGCCGCGATCAACACCGGGCTGCTCGACAACCGGCTCAACTACCGCATCGACGAGACCGCCAGCCTTCGACTGTTGCAGTTCTCCACCTTCCAGATGTGGCGGGACCTCACCGACCACTGGCCCCGGTTCATGGAGAACCCGGTCGTCCGGCACCTGGTCGAGTCCTCCGGCGCCACGTTCGACGACCCCGCCCGCCCGGAGTACGACGTCGAGATCGCCGTCGACGAGGCCGACCTGCACCTGCCGATTCCGGCCGACGGGTCGCAGATGCAGGCCATCGTGCGCGCCGAGCGGGGCCACTCCTTTGTCCTGGAGGGCCCGCCGGGCACCGGCAAGTCCCAGACCATCACCAACATGATCGCCCGTGCGGTCAGTGCGGGGCGGTCGGTGCTGTTCGTAGCCGAGAAGCAGGCCGCCCTGGAGGTGGTGAAGCGCCGCCTCAAGCAGATCGGCCTCGGGCCGTTCGCGCTCGACCTGCACGGGCGCAAGCAGTCCCTCAACGCGATCCGTCAGCAGCTGCGTGACGCGCTCGACCAGTACGACCAGGGCGGCGACGGCACCTGGACGGCCGTCGAGACGGCCTACCGGACGCGGCTCGCCCCACTGGCCGAGTACCCGGCCCAGGTGCACAGCACCAACCCCGTCGGGATGTCGCTCTGGTCGGCCTACGAGCAGACCCTGGCGTACGGGGACGGCCCGGTCGCCCCGATCCCGGTGGCCTATCTGCACGCAACCGCCCCGGCGCGCGCGCAGGTCGAGACGACGCTGCGGGAGTTCCCGGCGGCCGCACGATCGGCCCGACTCCGGGCCGCGCATCCGTGGGCGATCAGCGGCTGCCGCACCCTCGACGGGCTGCACGGCGCCGCAGTCACCGAGATCGCCGGTGAGCTCGAACGCCTCCGTGCCGACCTCGCCGCCCACCCGAACCTGGTCGAGTTGCTGCGGACGCTGCCCGCCCCGGAGACCGTGAGCGAGCTGCAGGCGGGCGCCTGGCTCGCCGTACGCGGACTGCTGCCAGACCGGCAGACCACAGTGCGCGCCAGCGACCGACGGTGGGACGAGGCGGTGGCCCGGCTCCAGGCGGACCTGGCGGCCTTCCGGCAGGGCTTCGCCGGTGAGCTGGCCACTTTCCGGCCGGACGTGTTCGCTCGACCTGAGCTGACCGCCTGGCACGGTGAGGCCCAGGAGGCGGCGAAGAAGCTGATCGGTAAGCGCAAGCGTCGGCAGGCCATCGTGGATCGGCTGGCGGTGCACCTGGTTGCCGGTGCGACGCTCGACGTCGAGCGGGTGGAGGTTGCCACCGGTCGGCTGGTCGCCGCCCAGGCGCAGGCGGCGGCCCTCTACCAGCATGTCGCCGCTGTGGGCGGGCTGCGGCTGTCGCAGTGGCAGCCGACGGACCCCAACGCGCAGCAGCGGCTGACCGAGGCGATCGAGGCGACCCGGGTCGGCCGGACGCTCCTGGCCCGGCACCCGCAGGCCTGGGAGCTGTTTCACGGCGGGTTCACCGATGTGGGCGCGGTGCTCCTCGACCGGTTCGCCTCGCGGTGGCGGGCCTGGCGCGGGGTGTTGCGCTCCGGTGAGGCCGAGCTGCCCCGGTGGGCCGGCGGTTCGCACTGGACCGATGCCTGGCAGCGCGATGGCGCGGCCTGGCTGCACGAGTTGCAGGCCGAGGAGTTGTTCCCGCTGCGCCGATGGGCGACCGTCCTGGCCCACGCCGACGTGCTCGCCTCGGCCGGCCTCGCCGACTATCGGGACCAGCTGCTGTGCGCCGAGGTGCCCGCGCATCTCGCCGAGGAGGTCTACCGGCGGGGAGTCGCGACGGCGTCCCTGGCCGAGCGGGTACGGGCCGGCGGCCTGCAGTACTTCGACCCGGAACTGCACGACGACGAGATCAGCCAGTTCGAGACGGCGGCCGGTGAGCTGCGCTCCGCGCTGCCGACGCAATTGCCGTCGGTGCTGGTCCGGCGCCGCCCCTTCAGCCCGGCCGACCGGCGGGGCCGCTTCGCCGACTTTGCGGCGGAGCTGCGCCGTAAGCGGGGCGGGCGGTCCTTCCGGGAGCTGTTCGAGCAGTACCCAGACGCGGTGCTTGCACTGACCCCGTGCGTGCTGGTCAGCCCCGCGTCCGCAGCGAACTTCCTGGCGCCGGGGAGCCAACGTTTCGATCTGGTTATCTTCGACGAGGCCTCGCAGATTCGCGTGGCGGAGGCGATCGGCGCGATGGGTCGGGGTAGTGCCGTGGTGGTGGTCGGCGACTCCCGGCAGATGCCGCCGAGCAGCATCATGCAGGCCAGCCACAGCGTGGACGAGGTCGACGAGGGCAACGGCCCGGTGCCGGAGGACCTGGAGAGCATCCTCAGCGAGGCCGTCGAGTCGGGACTACCGCAACGGTGGCTGTCCTGGCACTACCGCAGCCACGACGAGTCACTCATCGCCTTCTCCAACCGCTACTACTACGACAACAAGCTCTCCAGCCTCCCGTCGCCCGGTGCCGCCAGCTCGGCGGGCGTCAGCTGGCGGCGCGTCGAGGGTCAGTACGACCGGGGCGGATCCCGCACCAACGAGGTCGAGGCACGGGCGATCCTCGCGGACATCACCCGGCGGTTGCACGACCCGGCGACCGTCACCCAGTCCGTCGGCGTGGTCACCTTCAACATCCAGCAGCGGGACCTCATCCTCAACCTGCTGGAGGAGAGCACCGATCCGGTCATCCGCGAGCACCTCTCCGGCGCGGTCGCGGAGCCGATCTTCGTAAAGAACCTGGAGAACGTGCAGGGCGACGAGCGGGACGTCGTCCTGTTCTCCCTGGCCTTCTCCACCAACCTGGAGACCGGTCAGCTCCCGCTGAACTTCGGTCCACTGAGCCAGGCCGGCGGCGAGCGGCGGCTCAACGTGGCCATCACCCGCGCCCGCCGTCAGATCGTCCTCTATTCGTCGTTCGACCCGTCCGACATCGACCTGTCCCGTACGTCCGCGCTGGGCACCCAGCACCTGCGGGCCTACTGCGAGATGGCCGCCGCCGGCGCGGAGCGCCTGGGCGACCTCGCCACCGACCGCACCGAGCGGCGCAGCCGGATCCGCGAGGAGGTGGCCGCGGCGCTGCGCGCCCGCGGCCACGAGGTCCGTACCTCGCACGGCCTCTCCGACTTCACAGTGGACATCGCCGTACGCAGACCAGGCTCACCGCTGTGGCAGGTGGCCGTCATGCTCGACGGCCCGGACTGGAGCGCACGCCCGACGGTCGCCGACCGGGACTCGGCGCCCGCGCTCCTCCGCTCGATCATGGGTTGGTCGGAGGTCGTGCGGTTCTGGCTGCCGGCGTGGATCCACGACCGGGCGGCGCTGCTCGACCGGGTCGACGAAGCGGTCACCGGAGCCGACGCCCCCACGACCGCCGGACCCGAATCCGAGTCGTCGGCGGTTCCGGAGAGCATCGAGCTGCCGCAGCCGCGCCCCGCAGCGGACGTGGAGCAGCCACGCTCGGCGCCGGCCGCCGAGTTGCCGCAGCCGCGTCTCGCGGTGGACGAAGAGCCCCTCCGGGGCGCGTCGGCGCCACCCCTCACGGCACTCGCCGCGGCGACCAACGCCGTACCGGTCATGGCGGCGTCGGCCGCCGACGCCATCACGGCAAGCCCATTCGTTCCGTACGTCCCAACCTCGCTCGGAGATCAGGCCGACCTGGACCTCCTGGCCACCGACCGGCGGATACGCGATCTGATGCGGCACGCGCTCCGCGAGATCATCGAGGCGGAGGGGCCCATCGAGCAGCACCGACTGGCACGCCTCGCTCTTGCCCGGTTCGGTTTCCTCCGGACGCGGGAGGACCGGCGCACCGCCGTACTTTCCCTCGTCGACTCCCGTCGCCTGTATACGCACCCGACCGTGAGCCGGTACGCCTGGCCCGATGACGCCGACCCGCAAACCTACCGCGGGTACCGGGTCACGCAGGCGAGCAACGACCGGGCGTTCGAGGAGGTGCCACCCGAGGAGGTGGCCAACGCACTCGTGCACGCGCTGCACGGCATACCGAGCATGGACGAGGAGCGGCTGCTGCGCGCCGGCCTGGAGAGGCTCGGCTACCGCCGCCGCACCGAGAAGATCGACAAGCTACTCCGGTACGGGTTGCACGTCGCTCTGACCAGCGGCCGTCTCCGCTTCGACGAGGAAGGTCGCCTTACCAGCGGCTGACGACAGCCAACACCTTGAACCGGCACCAGGACCGAGGTGAATATCAGCCGGTCACGGAGGATGACGTCGATCTACTGCTCGATCTGCGGCAGGCATCGGCGCCCTCAGTCAGCTTCGGTTGGGAATCGCCGCGGGCCCTGCCCGCAATCCGTCGTCATGTCGCAAGACGGTAGTTAGGAACGCGAGGTTTGCGTTCCTCAGGCGGCGCGTCCATCGGTCGGACGGTGACTCCGTCTGGAATAGGTGCCCGACACACGACGATCCCTTCCAGGCAGGTGTCGCACCAGAATGAAACGTACCCGGCATTGGCTGCGGGCAGTGCTGTAAAGACGATCCGTAGGGTCCGCTGCCGGCAGTTCGGGCAGGCGAGATCTGACGCCGCCGGCAGCGCACAGTAGACGACGTCGTACGCCGTCTGCCACTCGTCAAAGGTGGCCATCGCGCTGCACTACCTGGTCGGCCCGGAGCGTGACCATGGCGACGGTGCGGCCATCGGTGTCGGCAAACTCGACGTCGTACATGGGCGGGGCGCCGCCGAAGACGTGAACGACCGTTCCTACCGCACCCGCAGACAGTTGTCCACTTGGCCGGGCCGCATGGTCTCGTTGGCTACTCAGAGTCTTGCCCCTCTGGAAACCCTGCGGAATAGGTCGCATCTACCAGCTCCTGGAGATGGCGAATGACGTCGACCTTGTGTTCGGTCTCCGGCAGCTGTCGCTCGCCAGCCGTCACCAGCCCGTTGCGCCAGTGGCTGACGATCTCCTGCTGTGCTGCGGCGGGGAGGTCGTCGATCCACAACGACCCAAGGTTGTTGTCGACGATCTCCTGCAGGTGGTTGGCAGTCTGCCCGTCCGAGAGGCGGGAGATCAAGAACTCCAGCGTCCAGTCGAAGAGCCCTCCGGTTGCGGTCCAGTCGACGCCGGGTTTCAGCACGATGAGGCTAGCCATTATTTCCCCACGATGAATACTCGCGGACCGAGGCCCCGGTCCGTTATGAACTGCTCGATTCGTGCCACCTGTTGCGGGGTGAACTTCGTGACGTCCACCGGCACCAGGTCTGCCTTGTCTAAGTGTCGCTCAATCTGATACTGCAGTTGAGGCCACTGCCGGTCAAAGAACTGGGCCGGAAAGTTGCCAACCGCATCGTAGGTCCGTCCGGCCTCGTCGACCCAGTCGGCAGAGGAGTCTGCCTGTGCGCGCTGCAGCCTCACGCCCAATTCTTGCTCCAAACGGACCGCCGTCTCCGCCTCGCCCGGACGAAACCCTCCGGTGGCTGGATCCATGCCGAGATCGTGGACTCGTTGCTGCTCCGTCACCGCATGGCCGGGGGTTTCGCGAGGCGGCTCAGGCTCTGGTGTGTTCCGGCTCGGTGGCGACTCACCTTTCAGGAGTCGGCTGAGGGCTTGCTTGAGCTTCTCGATCAGGTCAGCGAGCCGGCGCATCTCCGGAATCAGCCGTCGCAGGCTGGCCAGCAACCCCCGCAGCAGTCGCGCGATCCGCGCCCCCCACGACGCCACCAAGGTCGTCACCTGCTCCACGACCAGCGGCGCGGCCAGCCCACCGGTGATGAGGAGTTCGCCCGCGTACACGATGATGCGGGACACGCAGGTGGCGATGGCGTCGCGGACCAGGAGTCGGACGGCGGCCACCAGGCCGGCGGCGCCTTCGGTGATCGCGGCCATGGTGTCGGCGCCCTGGGCGAGGCCGGTGATGGCCTGTTGCTGTTCGGCGGTCCAGGCCCGGTAGGCAGGGCCGGCGCTGCCGCCCCAACCGGCGACGTCGGTGCGCACCGCGCGAGCCAGTTCGGCGGCGTCGTCGCGGAGCGACCCGGCGACGTTGCGCCAGGTCTGGGCGTGTGCGGTGATCTGCGCCGGGTCGCCAGCGAGCCAGTCCAACGCCTCGCTGAGCGGCTTGACGTGTTCGATGAGCCAGGCGATCCCGTACTGGAGCAGGGCGCCGACCGGGTCGGAGACGAAGGCGAGAGCGTCCAGGCCGGCGCTCACGACGCCGAGGCTGCCGTCGATCCAACTGCCGTTGCGGACGCCCTGCGCGATGAGTTCGATGTCCTCGCAGATCCACACGCCCGCCCAGGCGCTGGGCGGGGTGCCCGGAGCGGCGGCGACGAGCGGGTTCGACGTCACCAGCGCTGCCGCGCCTCACCGAGCTGGTGCCGCCGCACCCCGTCGAGTAGCTGTTTGGCGTGGGCGTCGGAGCTTCGGTAGCGGTCCGCTCCGACCCGCAGCTTGCCGGCCGTGTCCCGTACCGATGCGGCGGCGGCGCCGATGCTGTCGACCAGGGTGCGCTGGAGGCCGTCGAGCAGCACCGGCATCATCGCGCAGAGCTGCCCGTAGGCGTCGGCGCCCAACCGGACGTGCTGCCCTGCCTGCTGGGCGGTGTCGAGGCTGCTGGCACAGCGATCGAGGCGTGCGGCGTGGGCGGTCAGGTCGTCCGGGTCGACCTGGATGCCGTCACCGGGGGACATCGTTTGAATCCGGGTCGGGGAGAAGCCGGCTGCGGTACGAGTCGATGATGGCCTGGGCGCTCGCGTCGTCGCCCATCGACTCCGTGGCTGCGTCGCTCACCTTTCGAAGCAGGTCGGCGCGCGCGGCAGTGGTGGTCTCCAGGATCTGCCGAGCGGTGTGCGCGGCGGGTTGTTGCCGAATGCGCTCGTCGAGCCGCAGGTCGATCAGCAGGCCGGCCGAGTCGACTGTGACGTCGACAGTTCGGTCGGCGTTGTGGGCGGTGCCGGTCAGTTCCCGCATCGTCGCCGACAGAGTCTTCGCTCGTGCCGCCCGCTCGGCGAGCGACGTCTCCCACTCGTCGAGCCGGCGCTCCGCCGCGTCGAGCGCAGCGTCGTCCGCCCACACGTCGACCCTCCCCAGGGGACTGCCGGCGGCAACCGGCGACATCACCGGCACGCTATCAACCGGTGGCGCTGCGTGCATGCCCCAGTGTGAATGCCAAGAGCGTTGCGCTAGGCAGAGCGGGCCTTTCGTCAACCCGCGCCACCTCGCCGATCATGGAGTTGTGGTGGGCAACAAAGCCCCCATCATCACGCCAAAGCGGGCACCACAACTCCATGATCAACCGGGTCACGCCGCGATCTTGCACTTTCTGTCGCGACTAATGACGCAGAGCCCCGCAAATCGACGACCGAAACTGCAAGATCGGCGCAGTGGGGCGGGGCGTCCGTATCATCTCGGCATGGTGCGGTTCAGTCGGCGGGCGGTGTTGCTGGCTGGCAGTGGGCTGCTTGTCGGTTGTTCACCGCAGCCTGCGGCGGATGAGGTCCACCTGCGACTGGCTACCGGGCCGGCGGGGGCGGTCTACCGGCGGATCGGTGGGGCGCTGGCCGAGCACATCTCCGAGCAGGTGCCGGGTGTCACTGTGACCACAGTGCCGAGCGGGGCGTCCACCGACAACATCCGGATGCTGCGGGCCGGGGAGGTGCACCTGGGGCTGACCAGCCTGGACGCGCTGATCACCAGCGACGGCAGCGCGCCCGGAGGGCTGTCGGCGATCTGCCGGCTCTACGACAGCCATCTGCATCTCGTGGTCATGGCCGGTTCGGCGATCGGCGAGTTCCGGGACCTTGAGGGCAAGCGGGTGTCCCTCGGTGCGCACGATTCGGGCACCGAGTTCACGTCGCGGCGGGTCCTGGAGCTTGGCCCGCTCAAAGCCGACCGCTGGAACCTCAGCCAGGCCGGGTCGGCGGGGGCGCTGCGCGACGGCACTATCGACGCGATGTTCTCGCTGACCGGCGTCCCGACGCCCGCCATCACCGAGTTGGCGCAGCGGCACCCGATCCGGCTGATTCCGTTGGACGCGCAGGCGGACGGGCTGTTCACGGCATACCCGGGTCCGTACGCCCCGGCCATGATCCACGCGGCCGCCTATGCCGGAGTTCCGGCGACCCGCACCGTCGCCGTGCCGAACGTGCTGCTAGCGCGCGACGACCTGCCTGATGACCTGGTCTACTCCATCACCGACACGGTCTTCCGGCACACCGGGGCGATCACCTCCGCTGGTCGGGACGGCGCCGAGGCCCTTCCGGAGGCGTGGCAGATCAACGTGCGTACCGGAATCTCCACCGCGTCGGTCCCACTGCATCCGGGCGCGGCGGCCTGGTTCCGCGACCGCAAACGCTGAGGCCACGACCGCAACGCTGACCCCGCGACCGCAACGCTGACCCCGCGACCGCAACGCTGACCCCGCGACCGCAACGCTGACCCCGCGACCGCAACGCTGACCCCGCGACCGCAAACGCTGACCCGGTCACCGGGAACGGGGGTTGTCAGGCCGGCGTCGACGCGGGTGCGACTGGCAACACCACCACCGCGGCCAGCCCGTGCCCGGACCCGTCCGGGCGCGGCAGGCCCTCCTCCAGCCGCAGCTCACCGCCGGCCGACCCGATGAGGTCGGCGCAGATCGCCAGGCCCAGGCCGGTCCCGGACACGTTCTGGTGCCGAGGGGAGCGCCAGAACCGTTGCAACGCCTGCGCCCGCTCGGACACGTCGATGCCCTGGCCGTCGTCGCTGACGGCGACCGTGACGGCGCCCGGGCCAGCGGAGACGACCTGCGCGGTCACCTCCACGGCCTGCGCGTCGGACAGCCGCAACGCGTTGCTGATCAGCTCGTCCAGGATGCTGCCCAGGCCGCCCGGTGGCTCCAGCAACCACAACCCCGGGGGTACGTCGACAGTCAGCGTCTGCCCGGCCGTGGCGGTCAGGGCCCGCCACCGGTCCACCCGGGTCGCCAGCACCTCGTCGAGGTCCACCGGTGACGCCGTCCGGAGGCTCTCCATCCGCGCGCTGGCCTGCAGCGAGTTCAGCATCCGCTGCATCGCCTTGAGTTCGTCGACGGCGACGTCGTACACCTGCTGTCCGTCGCCGTCGGACCGCAGGTGTGGCGCGAGGCTCTCCACGGCGAGCCGGAGGCTGGTCAACGGGTTGCGTAACTGGTGTGACGCGTCGGAGACGAAGGCGCGCTGTCGCTGGGCGGCGTTCTCGACGGCGTCCATCATGGTGTTGAACGACCGCGCCAGCCGCCGCAGCTCGATGGGGCCGGCCTCGGCGTCGGCGCGGATGGTCAGGTCGCCCTCGGAGATCCGTGAGGTCGCCGCGTCGAGTTTGCGCACCGGCCGCAGCACCCACGCCGACACCGGCCACGCGACGGCCGTCAACGCGAGCAACGGCAGCAGCCCGAGCCCGGCCAGCCGGGCCCAGCGTACGAGGATGAGCTCGCGCGTCCGGGACAGGTCGGAGATCGTCACGACGGCGCCGACGACCTCACTGTCCCGGCCGACCGGCTCCGCCACGACGAGTGCGGAGTCGTCCCACGGCGCCCACTCCCAGGACGGTTCGGAGCGCGCGCCGGCAAGCGCTGCGGTCACAATCCGGGGCAAGCCCGCCTCGGCGCGCGCCGCCTTCTGGTACGCGTCGGTCGGTCCGAGCAGCACCGCGCCCGACGTGTCGATCAGCGCGACCGGGATGCCGTAGAGCTCGTGGTACCGCGTCAGCTCCTGCTGTAACGCCTCGGTGCGGCCTGTCGACAGCGCGGTCTCGGCCAGCGAGGCGAACCGGCCGACGTCGTTGAGACGGTTGACGTACGTCTCCTGCATCTCGCGTTCGGCCACTGTGATGCTGAGCGGCACCCCGAGCGCCGCGACGAGCAGCACCGCGAGGGGAACCAGGACGACGAGCAGCCGGCGGTGCACGCGGTCAGCCGATCAGCTCCGGCTGGTCGGCCAGCAGCCGATAGCCGACGCCGTGGACGGTCCGGATGACCACGCCCGGCCCGAGCTTGTGTCGCAGCGCCGCGATGTGGGTGTCCAGGGTGCGGCTCGACGACTCCCAGGACGCGCCCCAGATCTGGTCGAGGATGACGTCGCGGCTGACCACGTTGGGCGCCCGCCGGGCCAGGAGCAGGAGCAGTTCGAACTCCTTGCGGGTCAATGGCACGAGTGCGCCGTCGACGGTGACCTCGCGGGTACCGACGCCGATCCGCATCGGGCCGAGGACGAGTGGCTCGTCGGTCTGGCCGGTGGCGCGAGCGGCCCGGGTTCGCCGCAGGACGGCGTCGATCCGGGCGAGCAACTCGGGGACGCCGAACGGTTTGACGATGTAGTCGTCGGCGCCGGCGCGCAGGCCACGAACCCGCTCGTGCTCCTCGGATCGCGCGGTCACCGCGATCACTGCGGTCTGCGGGTGGTCGCGCAACTTGCGGATCACGTCGAGCCCGTCGCCGTCGGGCAGACCCAGGTCGACGAGGACCACGTCGGACGGCGCGGCGCGCTCGGCTTCCGCGGCGGTGGCGACGCGGTGAACCTCGAAGCCCGCCTGGGTCAGGACGGTCACCAGACCCCGCGCCACGCGGTCGTCATCCTCGATGACGGTTATCCGCATACCGGCGAAGTGTACGGCCGGATCGGTACTCGTGTCGGCCCGGGTTCTTGGGATTTTTCTGACACCATCCGGGCCTCGACCAGCCGAGACTAGGGGCCACTGACGCGCCGAGGGATGTCCATGCGTTGATGGGGAGGTCGCCGTATGCGAACGACCAGCAGGTACCGGGCCACCGCGCGGGTGATCGCCGCGATCAGTGTCGTCTCGCTCGCCGCCGCCTGTTCGGGTAACGGGGGTGCCGCCGGCGGAGGGGACGCCGCGAACTATCCGGACGAGAACATCACGATCGTCGTGCCGTTCAGCGCGGGTGGCCCGACCGACACCGTCACCCGGATGATCGCCGGGCCGATGGCCGCGAAGCTCGGCGGCAAGATCGTCGTCCAGAACGTCGAGGGTGCCGGCGGCACCGTCGGCGCCGGCGATGTCGCGCGGGCCAAGCCGGACGGCTACACGGTGCTCATGCACCACATCGGCATGTCGACGGCGCCCGCCCTCTACAAGAGCCTGGGCTACAAGCCCCTGGAGGACTTCGAGACGGTCGGGCTCGTCACCGAGGTGCCGATGACGATCGTCGCGCGTAAGGACTTCGCGCCCGCGACACTCCAGGACCTGGTGACCCACGTGAAGGCGAACGCCAACAAGGTCACGCTGGCCAACGCCGGCATCGGCGCCGCGTCGCACCTGTGCGGTCTGCTGTTCCAGAGCACCACCGGTGTGAAGCTCCAGGAGGTCCCGTACCAGGGCACCGGTCCCGCGCTGACCGACCTCGTCGGCGGCCAGGTCGACTTCATGTGCGACCAGACGACAAACACCAGCGGCCAGATCGCCGCGGGAAAGGTGAAGGCGTACGCGGTCACCACACCCGAGCGCGTGAAGAGCCTTCCCGACCTGCCGACCACCACCGAGGCCGGGCTGCCGCAGCTGACGGTCAGCGTGTGGCACGGTCTCTACGTTCCGGCCGACACGCCGCCGGAGATCGTGCAGAAGCTGTCCGAGGCGTTGAAGGTGGCACTGGCCGACCAGGGGGTCATCGACCAGATGGCCAAGCTGGGCACCGCGCCGGTCCCGGCACAGGACGCGACCCCGGACGCGCACCGGGCGAAGCTCGACGAGCAGCTCGGCACCTGGGCGAAGATCATTGCCGACTCCGGGGTGAAGGTCTCCTGAGGTGGAGCGCCGTCGGTCGTTCCCGGACGTCCTCGCCGGGGGGATCTTCGTCCTGATCGGTGGCGCATTCGTGGTGGGGGCGCTCGGCTACGAGCTGGGCACCCCCACACGGATGGGCCCGGGCGCCTTCCCGCTGCTGGTAGGCGCGGCAGTGGTCGCCCTGGGCCTGGCGATCGCCGGCAAGGGGCTCATCGCCGGTGAGGTGATCGCGTTCGGGCCGGTCCCGTGGCGGGCGGTCGCCGTCATCGTGCTCGCGGTCCTGTTCTTCGGGTTCACCATCCGGCGACTCGGGTTCGTACCGACGACGGCGGTGACCGCACTGCTCACCACCCTGGCCAGCGCACGCGTACGGCTGCTCACCGCGGTGGCCGTGGCCGCCGGGCTGACAGTGGCCAGCACGCTCATCTTCGTCGTCGGACTTCAGCTGCGGATCCCGCTGTGGGGCCCCTGGCTGGGCTTCTGACGCGACAACCGGATTGAGGCATGGAACTCCTCGACAACCTCGCGCTGGGCTTCTCGACGGCCCTGCTGGTCCAGAACGTCCTCTACTGTTTCGTGGGAGTGCTGCTCGGGACCGCAGTCGGCGTGCTGCCCGGCATCGGGCCCACTGCCACCGTGGCGATGCTGCTACCGATCACGTTCAGCTTCGAGCCGGTCACCGCGCTGATCATGCTGGCCGGCATCTACTACGGGGCACAGTACGGCGGCTCGACGACAGCCATTTTGATCAACCTGCCCGGTGAGTCGTCAGCGGCGGTCACCGCGCTGGACGGGCACGAGATGGCCCGCCAGGGCCGGGCCGGCCCCGCCCTGGCGGCCGCGGCGATCGGGTCCTTCGTCGCGGGTACTGTCGCCACCGTCGCGCTGGCCGCCGCGGCCCCGCCCCTGGCCAGTGTCGCGTTGAAGTTCGGCCCGGCCGACTACTTCTCACTCGTGCTGTTCGGCCTGATCGTGTCGATCGCGCTGGCGCGGGGCACCGCGCTCAAGGCGCTGGCGATGATCGCGCTCGGCGTGCTGCTCGGCACTGTCGGCCAGGACATCTACACCGGAACGCCCCGCTTCGTGTTCGAGCAGCGCGAGCTGTACGGCGGCATCGACTTCGTGTCGGTCGCCGTGGGCCTGTTCGGGGTGGCCGAGATCCTGCGCAACCTGGAGAACGAGCAGACCCGCACGGCGATCGTCAGCAAGGTGACCAACCTCTGGCCGACCCGCGAGGACCGGCGTCGGATCGTCGCCCCGATCCTGCGGGGCACCGGTCTCGGCGCCGCGCTCGGTGTCCTGCCCGGCGGCGGCCACGTGCTGGCCTCGTTCACCTCGTACGCGGTCGAGAAGCGCATCTCGAAGCGGCCGCAGGAGTTCGGGCGGGGCGCGATCGAGGGCGTCGCGGGCCCCGAGTCGGCGAACAACGCCGCCGCGCAGACGTCGTTCATTCCGCTGCTCACCCTGGGCCTGCCCGCCCACCCGGTGATGGCACTGATGATCGGCGCGTTCATCGTCCACGGCATCACCCCGGGCCCGAACGTCATCAACGACGAGCCGGCGCTGTTCTGGGGCCTGATCGCGTCGATGTGGATCGGCAACGTGCTCCTGCTGCTGCTGAACCTGCCGCTGATCGGCCTCTGGGTGCGCATGCTGCGCATCCCGTACCAGGTGCTCTTCCCGATGATCATCCTGTTCGCCGCGATCGGCACCTACTCACTGAACTCCAACGCGTACGACGTCTACGCGATCGCGTTCTTCGGGATCCTGGGCTATGTCCTGATCAAGTGCGGGTGCGAGCCGGCGCCTCTGCTGCTCGGCTTCGTCCTCGGCCCGCTGCTGGAGGAGAACCTGCGCCGCGCGCTGATCATCTCCCGTGGCGACCCGTCGGTCTTCGTGACCCGACCGATCTCCGCGGCGCTGCTGGCCCTGGCGCTCGTCGCGCTCGTCGTCGCCGTCCTGCCGACGATCCGACGGCGCCGCGCCGTCGTCTTCGCTGAGGAGGAGTAGCAATCCGGACCACGTGACGGTCAGGTCGACGAAGATTGTTCCCGTGACGAGCGACAACGCGCCCCGGGGCTGGACCAGCCGGACCGTCTGGGACAGGCGGTTCAACGCCCCGTTGCGCTCGTTCCTGCGGACCGAGACCGGCGGCGCGCGGGTGGTACTGATCGCCGCGGTGGCGGCTCTGGTCTGGGCGAACCTCAGCGCATCGTCGTACGAGTCGGTCTGGGAGACCTCCTTATCGGTCCGGCTCGGCGACTGGCAGGTCGCGCACGACGTGCGTACCTGGATCAACAGCGGCCTGATGACCTTCTTCTTCCTGGTCGCCGGGCTGGAGTTGCGCCGCGAGTTCGACATCGGCGAGTTGCGGGAGCGGCGTCGCCTGGCGTTGCCGATGCTGGCCGGGGTCGGCGGCATGCTCGTGCCGATCGCCATCTACCTCGCCATCAACGCCGGGCACACCACAGCGGCGGGCTGGGGCGCGGTGATGGCCACCGACACGGCGCTCGCGCTCGGCGCGCTGGCCGTCTTCGGGCCACGCTTCTCGGAACGGCTGAGGGGTTTCCTGTTGACCGTCTCCGTCGTCGACGATGTGGTGGCGATCGCGGTGCTGGCCATCGCGTACCCGCACCACCCCTCGCTGACGGCGCTGATCGTCGCGGCGGCGATCTTCGGCGTCGTGCTGCTCGTCCGGGGCTGCGGGGTGCGGTTCGGCCCGGTCTACGCGTTGCTCGGGGTGGCGGCCTGGCTCGCCGTCTCGATGTCCGGTGTCGACCCGGTCGCGGTGGGTCTGGTGATGGGGTTGCTGACCTACGCCTACGCACCCGGCCGAGGCGACCTGCAACGGGCCAGCGACCAGTTCCGCCTATTCCGGGAACAGCCCACCCCGCAACTGGCCCGGATGGCCCGGGCCGGGCTCACCTCGGCGCTGTCGCCGAACGAGCGGTTGCAGACGCTCTACCACCCGTTGGCGAGCTACGTGGTGGTGCCACTGTTCGCGCTGGCCAACGTCGGCATCGTGATCGACGGGGACCTGCTGGCCCGGGCCGTGACCTCTCCGGTCACGGTCGGCGTCGTGGTTGCGTACGTCGTCGGCAAGCCGGCCGGGATCGTGGCCACCGCGTGGTTGGTGACCCGGCTCAGCGGTAACCGGTTCCGGCCGCCCGTCGGGTGGGTCGCCGTCGCGGGGGTCGGCACGATCTCCGGCATCGGGTTCACAGTCGCGCTCCTGATCGCCACCCATGCCCTGGACGGCCCGGCCCTGGACGAGGCGAAGTTCGGCATCCTCGTGGCGACGCTCGGCGCGTCAATGGTCACCTGGCTGGTGTTCCGCTCCGTCGGACGGCTCTCGCCGGCGCGGCGGACCCGTGCGTTGCTGGGCGTCACCGAGGGGATAGTCGACCTGATGCTGCCTGTCGACGCGGATCGCGACCACGTGCGCGGGTCGCTCGATGCGCCGGTGACTGTGGTGGAGTACGGCGACTTCGAGTGCCCCTACTGCGGGCAGGCCGAGCCGGTGGTCCGGGAGCTGCTGGCGGACTTCGCCAACGTCCGGTACGTCTGGCGGCACCTGCCGCTCACCGACGTCCACCCGCGCGCCCAACTCGCGGCCGAGGCCGCCGAGGCGGCGGGGGAGCAGGGCGCGTTCTGGGAGATGCACGACCTGCTGCTCGCCCACCAGGACGCTCTCAACCCCGCTGACGTGCTGGGTTACGCCGAACAACTCGGCTTGGACCTGGACGGGTTCCGGGAGCACATGGTGAAGCGGATGGGCGTGGACCGGATCGCCGAGGATGTCGACTCCGCCGACCTCAGCGGTGTCACCGGCACCCCGACCTTCTTCATCAACGGCCGACGGCACCACGGCGCGTACGACATCGTCGCGCTCTCGGCGGCGGTGAAGGCGGCGTTCGCGAGCGCGAAGCTCCGCCCCGAGTACCACCCTCGGGACCCCGGCCGGCACGAGGCCGGTCCGGCGAGCTGACCGCGCGGCCGTCACCGGGCCAGGCGGTCGACGAGCGCAGCGGTCACCTCCCGCGCCCTCCGGCAGTGGCGGCGTCGCCGGATCAACGGGGTCCGCCGCCGTGACTTCCGATCCCGCCTCTGCGTTGCGGGGTGCGGAGGTGTTGGCCGGCTCCTTTGGAGCTGAATCGTTTGCGGCATCAGCTCCAAAGGCAGCACGCCAACCCATACAGCCCCGCAGCCCGCCGGCCCGCACAGCCCCTCGGGGCCCGCACGCTTAAGCCCTCCAGGCCTCAGCGCCGCCCGCCCCAGCGCCGCCCGCCCCAGCCCCGCCCGCCGGGGGCCCTGCAGCGCGCGCGGCCCCGGGCGCCCCCGGGGCGTTCAGGTGACCGGGAGGGCGGCCAGCCGGTTGGCGCGGCGGCCCGCGACGGCCACTACGACGGCCAGGGACAGGGCGATCAGGAAGAAGACGTCCGCGCCGGTGAAGGCCGCGTGGAAGCCTGCCGTCGGGTCGGTGGCGGAGCTGGCACGGGTGTACGCGATGGTGAGGATCGCGATGCCGAGTGAGCCGCCGAGTTGGTGGGCGACGTTGACGAGACCGGACGCGGCACCGGCGTCCTGCGGTTCGACTCCGGCGACGCCGCCCTGGGTCATCAGGATGATGGCGATGCCCTGGCCGATTCCGATCACCAGCAGGGGCAGCAGCACGTCCGGGAAGTAGCTGGAGCCGGTCGAGATGCGTGACAGCCACGCCATGCCGGCGAGCGCGAGCGCGAGGGCCGCCACCAGCAGGATGGGGCGGCCGAGCCGGTTCTGCAGGGGCCGGATGGCGTACACCATGGCGAAGAACATGCCGGTGATGGGCACGTACGCGAAGCCGGTCTGCAGGGCGCTGAGGTGCAGCACCTCCTGGAGGTACTGGCTGAGGAAGTAGAAGGTGGAGAAGGTCGCGCCGACGATGAGGATCCGCCCGGCGTACGCCCCGGAGCGCTCCAGGCTGCGGAAGAGTCGCAGTGGGGTGATGGGCTGTGGTGCTCGGTGTTCGATCAGCACGAAGGCGGTCAGCAGGACGGCGCCGAGACCCAATGAGACAACGGTGCCCGGTGCGCTCCAGCCGGCTGCTGCGGCCTGGATGAAGCCGTACACCAGGGCGGTCATGCCACCGGTGGAGGTCAACGCCCCGCCAATGTCGAACGCACCGGCGCGGCGTTCGGTCTCGACCAGGAACCGTGGTGCGAGCAACGCGATGGCGATGCCGATCGGGACGTTGACGAGCATTCCCCAGCGCCAGGAGAGCAGGTCGGTGAAGACGCCGCCGACGACGATGCCAACGCTGCCGCCGGCGCCGATGACCGCGCTGTAGAGGGCGATCACCCTGGCTCGGGCCCCCGGTTGGGGGTGGTCGGCGACCAGCAGCGCGAGCGTGGAGGGCACCGCGAGCGCGGCGGCGAGACCCTGCACGACGCGGGCGGTGATCAGCCAGCTGCCGCTCGGGGCGAGGCCGGCGGCGAGGGACGCTGCGGTGAACAGGGCGATCCCGGCGAGGAAGACGCGGCGGCGGCCGAGCAGGTCACCGGCTCGGGCGCCGAGCAGGAGCAGTCCGCCGAACGCCAGGACGTAGGCGTTCTGCACCCAGGAGAGCCCGGACTGGGAGAAGCCGAACTGCCGCTGCACGTGCGGCAACGCGGTCGTGATGATCGAGGTGTCCAGCGTCATCATCAGCTGTGAGCCGAGGATGAGCGCCAGGGCGGTCCCGCGACGGGTAGCGGGAGTCGGGGACATGGTCCGCCTTCTTTCGGGCTAGACTGATAGGAGACCTCCGAATAAGTGGAGGCGCACTATCACTCTAGTGATAGCTGACCTCCGGTTGCTAGCGCTGGGAGACATCGGCATCGTGACGGCCCTCACCCACCTGCGCGTGGCCCGCCCGCACCGGGCCGACGCCGCCCGCAACTACGACGCGATCCTGGCGGCGGCCCGGGTCGCCTTCGCCGAGCAGGGCGCGGATGCTCCGCTGGAGGAGATCGCCCGCCGCGCCGAGGTGGGCATCGCGACGCTCTATCGCAACTTCCCGACGCGGGAGGTGCTGATCGAGAACGTCTACGTCACCGAGGTCGAGGCGGTGTGCGCGACTGCCGGGGAGGCCGAGAGCCTCGCCCCCCGCGACGGGCTGTACGCCTGGCTGCGGCGCTTCGTGAAATACATCGGGGCGAAGCAGCCGCTGGCCGCCGGCCTGAACCGAAAGTCCACTGCCTACCTGGAGTGCCGGCGGGCGCTCTACGCCGCCGGTGGACCACTGCTCGAGCGGGCCCAGCGGGCGCGTGAGGTGCGCGCCGATGTGACCATCGACGACGTCATGCGCCTGACCAGCGCCATTGCCTCCGGGCACTTTCCCCGTGCTGACCAGCGCGATCACGTGCTCACTGTCGCCCTCGACGGGTTGAGCGCGCAGCCGGAGTGACCTCTGTCGTCCCCCCGAGCGGCGATGTCCGAAGTGGAACAGCTGCGGAACGTGTTCGGGGAATCACGATGGACTCGGACCCTTGACTCTCGGGAAACATCGGGCCACCATCTGACAACGTTGTCACAGACCCCCGCCATCTGACAACGTTGTCATGTCTGGAGGCAAGATGTCCGAGCCATCGCCGATTTCCCGGCGTACCTTCCTCTCCGCCGGCGCGACGCTGCTGGCGTCGGTCGGGGTGACCGCGGCCCTCCCGGACGCCCACGCGTCCGCCGCCGGGCCGACGCCGACCGCCAACCCGACCGCCACCGACCTGGCCCGGTACCGCCCGGTGACGGTCTCCTCGACCGACTACGCGCCGACGCCGGCCACCTTCGCCGTGGACGGTCTGCCGCAGGTCGGCGTCCGGGGGAGTGGATGGCGCGCCGCCAAGGGTGATCCACAGTGGATCTCGGTGGACCTCCAGGCGCCGTGCCGGATCGAGGCCGTCTCCCTGGTCTTCGAGGCCACGCTCACCGACGGGCCGTTCGACGGCAACTACACCGACACCGACGGTGACGAGATCCTCTCCAGCGCCGCGACGGCGTACCGGATCGAGGTCTCCACCGACGGCCGTGCCTGGCGGTCGGTGTACGAGACCGGCGAGGGCCAGGGCGGCGCACAGACCATCAAGCTGCCCGAGCCGGTCACCGCCCGGTGGATCCGGATGACCGCCACGAAGCGCTCGAACAGCAACCCGGTGGGCCTCAACGGCTTCCAGGTCTACGGCGTACCGCTAGCCGGCCGGCCGAAGGCCGAGGGCTGGACCAGTTGGGAGGGCGGCAACACCGGCCCGGCCCCCGAGCTGCGGGTCGCCGCCGACGGCACGGTGCCGCTGGAGTCGGGCTGGTCGCTGACGATGGACGACTTCGCTGGCACCACCGACGGCGCCGAACTCTCCCGTGCCGGCGTCGACGTCCGGTCCTGGCTGCCGGCGACGGTACCCGGCACCGTGCTGGGCACTCTGGTGGAGCAGGGACACCTGCCCGACCCGGTGGCCGGCTTCAACAACATGCGCATCCCGGAGGCGCTGTCCCGGCACACCTGGTGGTACCGGCGCGCGCTGCGGCTGCCGCGCGACCTGGACACCTCGGCCGGCCGACGGATCTGGCTGGAGTTCGACGGGATCAACCACGAGGCGACCGCCTGGGTCAACGGGGTGCAGGTCGGCAGCGTCAATCACCCGTTCGCACGGGCTGCCTTCGACATCACCGACGCGTTGGCCGGTCACCGTGGCGAGCACGTCCTCGCCGTCCGGGTCACCCCGATGCCGCACCCGGGCACCCCCGGCGACAAGGGCCCCGACGGCCGTACCTTCCTCCAGTCGGCCCACCACTACCTTGACGCGCCGACCTACCTGGCGGTGTCCGGGTGGGACTGGATGCCGGCCGTCCGCGACCGGGTCACCGGCCTCTGGGACCACGTCCGCCTGCGCAGCACCGGCGCCGTGGTCATCGGCGACCCGCACGTGCAGACCACCCTGCCCGACCTGCCCGGCACCGACACCGCCGAGGTCACCATCCGGGTGCCGGTCCGCAACGCGGCGACCAGCGCGACCACCGTCACCGTCCGCGCGGAGTTCGACAAGGTACGCGTCGAGTCGACAGTGACCGTCCCCGCCGGCGGGAGCACCACAGTCACCTTCGCGCCGGAGCGTTTCCGCGCGCTGCGGCTGCGCAACCCCCGGCTCTGGTGGCCCAACGGCTACGGCGACCCCCACCTGTACGACCTCACGCTCACCGCCACCGTCAAGCGCGCGGTCAGCGACCGGCGTGCGCTCCGCTTCGGTGTCCGCGAGTTCGCCTACGACTGGCACCAGCCGGTCGTCATCTCGCCGCCCGGCAAGCCCGCGCTGGAGTTCGTGGACGGCGCGGCGACCCAGACGGTCACGTTCGACAGGCAGCACGCCCGGCACGTGCGTATCCAGGCCGGCCAGCGTGCCACCGGTTGGGGCATCTCGATGTTCTCGTTGTCGGTGGCCGACGGCACCGGCCCGGATCTCGCCCTGCGCCGCGACGCCAGCGCGTCGTCCTCGGAGAACGACGGCAACGGGCCCGGCAAGGCCGTCGACGGCGACGCGGCGACCCGCTGGGCCTCGCAGGCCGAGGACAACCAGTGGATCCAGGTCGACCTCGGCGCGGCTGTGGACTTCGACCGGGTCACCATCGTGTGGGAGCAGGCGTACGCGCTGGACTACCGCGTGCAGGTCTCCGCCGACGGGGACGCCTGGAACGACGTGACGTCGGTCAGTAACGACACCCCGCTGGGCAGCCGCGCCACCCAGGTCGAGACGTTCGCGAGCCAGACCGCGCAGCACCTGCGCATCCAGACCGGCGCGCGGGTGACCTCGTGGGGCGTGTCCATGTGGGCGCTCTCGGTGCAGCGGCAGGCCGAGCCGGACGTCGACCTGGCCCTGCGTCGGACCGCCACCGCGTCGTCGTCCGACGGCGACTCGAACGGCCCCGACCGGGCCGTCGACGGCAACCCCCGCACCCGGTGGTCGTCGACCTTCGAGGACAACCAGTGGATCCAGGTGGACCTCGGCGCTCCGGTCAGCTTCGACCAGGTGACAATCGTCTGGGAGCAGGCGTACGCCCGCGACTTCGTCATTCAGGTCTCCGACGACGGGCAGCGCTGGACCGACGTCAAGGCGGTCAGCAACAAGATCACCGAGCTGAAGATCACTGTGAACGGTGTGCCGGTGTTCGCCCGGGGCGGCAACTGGGGCTGGGACGAACTGCTGCGTCGGGTGCTGCCCGACCGGCTGGCCGACACGGTCGAGATGCACCGCGACATGAACTTCACGATGATCCGCAACTGGCTCGGCAGTAGCAACCGGGAGGAGCTCTACCAGGCCTGCGACGAGCAGGGCATCCTGGTGTGGAACGACTTCTGGCAGGCCGGGGCGTTCCTGCCCAACCCGCCCGGCTACGTCGACATCGCCGCCGACACCATCCGGCGGTTCCGCCACCACCCGAGCATCGTCGTCTGGTGCGGCGCGAACGAGGGGGACCCGCCGCCGATCGTCGACGCCGGGCTCAATCAGGCCGTCGCCACCGAGCACCCGGAGATCCTCTACATCCCCAACTCCGCCAGCGGCATCGTGAGCGGGCGTGGGCCGTACGGCTGGGTCGACCCGACGACCTACACCGACAAGACGATCTACGAGGCGGACTCGTTCGGCTTCCACACCGAGATCGGCATGCCGGTGGTGTCGGTGACCGAAAGCATGCGCAACCTCGTCGGGGACGCGCCGGAGTGGCCGATCGGTGAGGTGTGGAACTACCACGACTGGTCGACAATCGGTAACCAGCGCGTCGGCACGTACCAGGCGGCGATCGACGCGCGGCTCGGGGAGTCCGACTCGCTCGACGAGTTCGCCACCCGGGCACAGTTCGTCAACTACGAGAGCCACCGCGCCATGTTCGAGGCGTGGAACGCCAACCTGTGGCAGGACGCCACCGGTCTGCTGCTGTGGATGTCGCACCCGGCGTGGCACAGCACGGTCTGGCAGACCTACGACTACGACCTCGACGTGAACGGCGCCTACTACGGCGCCCGAAAGGGGTGCGAGCCGGTGCACGTCCAGGCCGACCCGGGCACCTGGCAGGTCCGGGTGGTCAACCACACCGCCGCGCCGTTGAGCGGGGTCACCGTGAGCGCCCGACGGTACGACCTGAACGGCCGGTCGCTGGGCTCGGCCCAGCGTCAGCGGGTGGACGTGGCCCGCTCGGCCACCACGGCGGCCTTTCCACTCGCCGCGCCGGACGGCGGCGGGCTGCACCTGGTACGACTGGAGCTTCGGGACAGCCGCGACCGGCTGCTCACGGAGAACACCTACTGGCGCTACGACAAGGCCGAGCAGTTGCGGGCGCTCAACGACGTGCCGAGCACCCGACTGTCGACGTCGTCGAGCACCGTACGCGTCGTGGACGGACGCAACACCGTTACCACGACGGTCCGCAACCAGGGCCGTACTGTCGCCGCGTTGGTGCGGCTCGCCGTGCGCGACCAGCGCGGTAAGCGGGTCCTGCCGGCCCGCTACGACGACAACTACTTCTGGCTCCTGCCGGGGGAGAGTCGCGAGGTGCGGGTCTCCTGGCCGGCCCGGTCGGGCCTCGCCCGCCAGGTGACGGTGACCGCGCAGGCGTACAACTCCTAGGAGTACGCGGTGGGAGGCGGCGGCGTGCTGCTTCGCCTCCCACCGTGGACCCGTGCGCTGCCACCTGATGCGGGCGTTTAGATCCGTTACCGCACCTCGGCGTGGGACCGAGATTCATGCTGTACGTGTGACACGGTCCGGTTCCACGTCCGGCGCGGTACGGGTCGCGTTCGCGTTCTGGATCACGCTCGTGGGCACCACCGTGCCGACGCCGCTCTACCCGCTCTACGAGCTGGAGTTCGGCTTCTCGTCGTTGACAGTGACGGTGGTCTACGCGCTGTATGCGCTGGGAGTCGTCGTCGGGTTGCTGGTCTTCGGTCGGCTCTCCGACCAGATCGGCCGACGCCCGGTCATCCTCATCGCGCTGCTGCTCTCGGTCGCCGCCGACGCCGTGTTCCTGGCCGCTGTGGACCTGGCGATGATCATCGTGGGTCGGATCCTCGCCGGGCTGTCCGCCGCGCTGATCATCGGTGCCGCGACTGCGGCGTTGGCGGAGCTGATCGACCCTCGGCACCCGAAGCGGGCCGCCACCGTGTCGATCTTCGCGAACCTGGGCGGCCTGGCCGCCGGCACCCTGTTGTCCGGGATCGTGTCGGACGTGGCACCTGATCCGCTCCGGCTGCCCTGGGTGATCGTGCTGATCCTGGCGGTGATCGCGATCATCGCGCTGCGCGGGGTGCCGGAGACGGTCCGGGAACGGTCGCCGGTGACCCTGCGGGTGCAGCGGTTGCACGTGCCGGCGACCATCCGCGGGGCCTTCGTCCGCTCGGCGCTCACCGCCGGCGCGGGCTTCGCCGCCCTCGGAGTGCTCACGTCGGTGAGTGGGCTGTTCCTCGGCATGGTCCTGCACGAGACCTCGCACACCCTTGCCGCGCTGGTGGTCTTCGTGGCGTTCACCGGCGCGGCGTTCGGTCAGCTGCTGACCCGCGTGCTGTCCTCGCGTGCCGCGCTGGCCAGCGCCTGCGCCGGCCTGGTCGTGGGGGCGGGCCTGCTCGCGTTCAGCATGTGGATGGCGTTGCTGGCGACGCTCATCGTCAGCGCGGCGATCATCGGTGTCGCGTCGGGTGTGGCGGTCGGCGACGGCATCGCGACGATCACGATGAAGACCGAACCGCAGCACCGGGCCGAGGCGGTGTCGACCTTCTTCGCCATCCTGTTCGCCATGCTCGGTGTGCCAGCGGTCGGGGTCGGTCTGCTGATCCAGACGGTCGGTCTGCGCCCGGCCGGTGAGGTCTTCAGCGCGGTGGTGGCGGTGCTCGCTCTGGTCGTCCTGCTCAGCCTGGTTCGGGGCGGCCGGACACGGCCCGCTAGCTGATCACCGGCGGGGCCTTTTCAGGGGCACCCGGGGTGCCTGGCGGGCCATTCACTGAGGTCTTGCGGCAGTCATCGTATACAACATACGCTCCCCGAATCGCCCACTTGAGGAGCTCTCCATGACGAACCTCTCCGTCCGCGACACGAACCTGCCCCGCAGCCGGGTGCTCCGGGCCGCCGTGGCGGCGGCCGTCGTCGTCTGTACCGTCGTCGCCTGCTCACCGGTGTCGAACGACGAAGGCGGCGACCCGTCCGGCGGCGACCAGTCGGCAGGCCAGGATTCCTTCGGTACGCCAGCCGACCCCGCCGCCGTGAAGCAGGGCGGCAAGCTGGTCATCGCCCTCTCCGCCGAGCCCGACGCGCTGGACCCGACGCTGTCGAGAAGTCTCTACTCCCGCTACGTCTTCCAGGCCATGTGCCAGAAGCTCTATGACGTCAACGAGCAGGCGCAGGTCGTACCGCAGCTCGCCACGGCCCTGCCCACCACGAGCGGCGACGGCCGGACGGTGACCATTCCGCTGCGGCCCGGCGTGCGCTTCGCGGACGGCACGGCGTTCGACTCGGCCGCGGTGAAGGCCACCCTGCAACGCCACCTCACCAACGCACGATCGGCGCGCAAGAGCGAACTCGGACCCATCGACGGCGTCGACACCCCGGATGCGCAGACAGTGGTCCTGCGGCTGAAGCAGCCGTTCGCACCGCTGCTCGGGGCCCTCGCCGACCGGGCCGGCATGATCATGAGTGCGCAGGCGCTGCGCACCAAGGGCGACGACTTCGCCTCGGCGCCGGTCTGCGTCGGCCCCTTCAAGTTCGCGAAGCGGGTGCCGCAGAACTCCATCGAGGTGGTGCGGGACCCCAACTACTACGACGCGAGCAAGGTGCACCTGGACGGCATCTCGTGGCGGATCCTCACCGATGCCAGCATCCGCGCCGCCAACCTGCGCTCCGGCGACGCGCAGGTCGCCGACTCGGTCTCCACCCAGGACGTCGCCTCCCTCCGGCAGGACGCGGCGGTCTCCGTCCTCCAGTCGCAGTCACTCGGCTACCAGGGCCTGACCATCAACGTCGGCAACGTCGACGGCGTCGGCACCACAGCCAAGCCCATCAACCGCCCCCTCGCCCAGAACGCCAAGGTGCGGCAGGCCTTCGAACACGCCATCGACCGCAAGGCCCTTGTCGACGCGGTCTTCAACGGTCTGCACGCCGCCGCCTGCTCGCCGATCTCGCCGGCGAGCACGTTCTCGTCCCCGGAGGCGCAGACCTGCCCGGCGCACGACCCCGCGAAGGCCAAGCAGTTGCTGGCCGAGGCCGGCGTGCAGACGCCGTACACGGTGACGATGCTCGCCTCGAACACCCCCGACACGCTGCGCCTCGCGCAGGCGTTGCAGTCCATGGTCAAGGACGGCGGATTCGACCTGAAGATCAACCCGGTGGAGTACTCGTCGCTCCTCGACGAGCAGGACCGCGGCAACTTCGAGCTGCTGCAACTGGGGTGGAGCGGCCGGATCGACCCGGACGCCAACATCACGAACTTCGTCGGCACCGGCGCGAGCCAGAACGTCGCCGGCTACAGCAACCCGCAGCTCGACACAGTGCTGACCCAGGCCCGCCAGGCCGGTGACGTCGAGGAGCGCAGAAAGCTGTACGGGCAGGCGGTCACGCTCCTCCAGCAGGACGACGCCCTGATCTACCTCTACCGGCAGCGCAACCTGACCGCCGTCAGCAAGCAGATCCAGGGCCTCCAGGTCTACCCGGACGGCGTGATCCGGGCGGCCTTCGCCGGCTTCGGCAAGTAGGCAGTCGTGGCCCGATATCTGCTCACCCGTGCCTGGCAGTCGGCGCTGACCCTGCTGTTGTCGACGATCGTGGTCTTCGTCGGCGTACGGGCGCTGCCCGGCGACCCGGCCCTCGCCCTGGCCGGGGAGGACCGGTCGCCGGAGGCGCTGGAGGCCATCCGGCGGCACTACGGGCTGGACCAGCCGCTGCCGGTGCAGTTCGCCCAGTACGTGGAGCGCATGGCGCAGGGCGACTTCGGGGTGTCCATCCGCACCGGCACACCGGTCTCGTCGATGCTCACGACCGCCCTGCCGGTGACCGTCGAGTTGTCCGTCCTGGCGATCCTCATCGCGGCGGCGCTCGGCGTCGGCGCCGGGGTGCTGGCGGCGGTCCGTCGTGGACGTCCGGCGGAGTGGCTCGCCAACGGCCTGGCCCTGATCGGGCTGTCGGTGCCGCACTTCTGGCTGGGGCTGCTGGCGATCCTCTACCTGTCCGTGGCGACCGGGCTCTTCCCCGCCTCCGGCTTCGTGCCGATCCTGGAGGACCCGGTGGACAACCTGCACCACATCGTCCTGCCGGCCGTGATCCTCGGCACCGGCCTGGCCGCCATCATCATGCGGCAGACCCGGTCGGCGATGCTGGACTCGCTCTCCTCCGACTACGTACGCACGGCGAAGGCGAAGGGCCTGCGACCGCGCGCCGTCATCACCCGGCACGCCCTGCGGAACAGCCTCATCGTGGTGGTGACCGTAGTGGGTCTCCAACTCGGCGGGCTGATCTCGGGCGCTGTCGTCACCGAACAGATCTTCGGGCTGCCGGGCTTCGGGAAGATGACCATCGACGCGGTGTTCCAACGGGACTACCCGGTCATCCAGGCCGTCGTCCTGCTCACCGCGGCGGCCTACATCGTGATCAACTTCTTCGTGGACCTGCTCTACTCGGTCATCGATCCACGCATCCGGGTGACGGGAGATCCGGTATGACCGTCCTCACCGTACCGATGGCGGATACCGGCACCGCCGATATCACCCGGCGTACCCGGGTGTTGCGGCGGCTGCGGCGCAACCCGCTCGCCGTGGTGAGCTTCGTCGTCCTCGCGCTGGCGGGTGTCATAGCGCTGCTGTCGCCCTGGCTCGCGCCCTATTCGGTCGACCAGACCGACTTCGCCCGTACGTTCGCACCTCCCGGCACCGCCGGGCACCTGCTGGGCACCGACGACCTCGGCCGGGACGTCCTCTCCCGCATCATGCTCGGCGCTCGGGCGTCGTTGCAGGTCGGACTCCTGGCGGTGGCCACGTCGCTGGTGATCGGGGTGCCGCTCGGGCTGGCGGCCGGCTACTTCCGGGCCTGGGACGCGGTGATCTCGCGCTTCACCGACCTGCTGCTGGCGTTTCCGTTTCTGATCATGGCGGTGGGGTTGGCCGCCATCCGGGGCGCGAGTCTCGGCAACGCCGCGGTGGCCATCGGCATCGCCCAGATCCCCGGGGTGATCAGGGTCGTCCGCTCGGACACGCTGCGCCTCAAGTCGCTGGACTTCGTCGCGGCGGCGGTCGTGGACGGCGCGAGTGACCTGTGGGTGCTTGCCCGGCACATCCTGCCGAACGCGACCTCGGTGATCCTGGTGCAGGCCACTGTCGCCATCCCGGCCGCGATCCTCGGCGAGGCGGTGCTGTCCTTCCTCGGTCTCGGCATCCAGCCCCCGGCGCCCAGCCTCGGCACCATGCTGGCGACCGCCCAGCAGTTCGCCGCCCGCGCACCGTGGGCCGCCGTCTTCCCCGGCGTGGTGATCATGGGTCTGGCGCTGGCGTTCAACGTCTTCGGTGACGCCCTGCGCGACGCCCTCGACCCGAAGGGAGACCGGCGATGACCACCGCCTCCGCGCCCGTGCTGGAGATCCGCGACCTGTCGGTGTCGTTTCCGACCGAGACCGGC
This sequence comes from Micromonospora sp. NPDC048842, assembly GCF_040649935.1. Classification (NCBI taxonomy): domain Bacteria; kingdom Bacillati; phylum Actinomycetota; class Actinomycetes; order Micromonosporales; family Micromonosporaceae; genus Micromonospora; species Micromonospora sp. NPDC048842. The sequence goes on from NZ_JBEZGK010000003.1 coordinate 172,546, forward strand.
ACCGTCTCGGCGGTCGACGGAGTCAGCCTGGACCTCGCAGCCGGAGAGATCGTCGGGATGGTGGGCGAGTCGGGGTGCGGAAAGAGCGTCACCGCGATGAGTCTCGCCGGGCTGCTCCCGGGCAGCGCCCGGGTCACCGGATCGGTGCGCCTGGACGGCACCCAGTTGGTCGGGGCCCGTGAGTCGGCCCTGCGGCGGGTCCGGGGCCGGGAGATCGCCTACATCTTCCAGGAACCGATGACGTCGTTGAACCCGGTCCTCACCGTCGGACGGCAGATCGGCGAGGTGCTCCAGGTCCACGAACGGATGTCCCGGCGGGCGGCGCGGGCCCGCGCCGTCGAGCTGTTGACGCTCGTCGGGATCCCGTCCGCCGCCCAGCGGGTCGACAACTATCCGCACCAACTCTCCGGCGGCATGCGGCAGCGCGTGATGATCGCGATGGCGGTGGCCTGCGGTCCGAAGGTGCTCGTGGCCGACGAGCCGACCACCGCGCTGGACGTCACCGTCCAGGCCGGCATCCTCCAGGTGCTGCGGGACCTGCGCGACCGGCTCGGCACGAGCGTCCTCATCATCACCCACGACCTCGGCGTGATCGCCGACATCGCGGACCGCGTCGTCGTCATGTACGCGGGCCGGGTGGTGGAACGGGCGCCGGTGGACGACCTGTTCGCCCACCCACGGCACCGGTACACGGCCGGGCTCCTGTCGGCGTCACCGCAGCCGGGCAGGCACGCCGGCACCGACCGGTTGACCGAGATCCCCGGGCTGGTGCCCGTCCTGGCCAGCCAACCCGACGCCTGCACCTTCGCGGACCGGTGCCCGGCCGCCGACGAGCAGTGCCGGGCGGCAGCCCCGCCGTTGGAGGATGTCGGTGGCACCGACCACGTCGCTGCCTGTTGGCACCCCTGCAGCACAGCACCGACGGCAGCTCAGGAGGCGAACCGATGACGCCGCAGCCGAACGCCCTGGAGATCGCGGACCTGGTGATGCACTTCGGCCCGGTGCGTGCCGTGGACGGGGTGTCCCTGACCATCCCGCGGGGCCGGGTCACGGCCCTGGTGGGGGAGAGCGGTTCCGGGAAGTCCACAGTGGGCCGATGCGTGGTGCGGCTCGTCGAACCGACAGCGGGAACTGTCCGGATCGCTGGCACCGACGTCACCCACCTCTCCCGACGGCGACTGCGTCCCCATCGCGGCGCGGTGTCGATCGTCTTCCAGGACCCGGCCGCGTCACTGGACCCGCGCATGCTGGTGGGCGAGATCGTGGCCGAACCGCTGCGGCTGGCCGGCAAGCGGATCTCCCGGCGCGAGCGGGACGCCCGCGTCGCCCCCCAACTCGAACGGGTGGGCCTGCGCGCCGAGGTGGCCCGTCGCTACCCCCACGAGTTGTCCGGCGGGCAACGCCAACGGGTCAGCATCGCGCGGGCCCTGATCTCCGAGCCCATGCTGCTCATCGCTGACGAACCCACCAGCGCACTCGACGTGTCAGTGCAGGCGTCGGTGCTCAATCTCCTCGCCGACCTGCAACGCGACATCGGGTTCGCCTGTCTCTTCATCACCCACGACCTCTCCGCCGTCGAGTACCTGGCCGACGACATCGCTGTCATGTACCTGGGTCAACTCGTCGAGACCGGCAGCCGCGAGCGGATCTTCGCCCGGCCCGCCCACCCGTACACGCAGGCACTGCTCTCCGCCGCGCCGGTGGCCGACCCGGTGCGTCAGCGCCTCCGTCAGCCGGTGCTGCTCGGCGACGACCTGCCGTCCGCGCTCGACCCGCCGTCCGGCTGCCGGTTCCGGACCCGGTGCCCGCTCGCCTTCGACAGGTGCGCGACGGAGGTGCCGGCGCAGACCGCCATCGCCGACGGGATGGCCGCGTGCCACCTGGTCCGGTCGGACGGCACCGGTCCCGACGTTCGTACCGCAGATCCCAGTGAGGTGTTGTCATGACGTTCACCACCCGACCCACGTTGCAGGGCACCTTCGGCATGGTGTCCTCCACCCACTGGCTCGCCAGCCAGTCGGCGATGGGCATCCTGGAGCGCGGGGGCAACGCCTTCGACGCCGCTGTCACCGCCGGTTTCGTCCTGCACGTCGTCGAGCCGCACCTGAACGGGCCGGGCGGCGAGGTGCCGGCCATCGTGGCCACCGCACGGGATCCCCGACCGAAGGTGCTGTGCGGGCAGGGACCGGCACCGGCCGGCGCCACCATCGCGCACTTCCGGTCCCTCGGGATGGACCTCATCCCGGGCGCCGGGCCGCTCGCGGCGGCCGTACCCGGCGCGGTGGACGCCTGGCTCCTGCTGCTGCGCGAGCACGGCACGCTCACCCTCGCTGAGGTGTTGGAGCCGGCGATCGGCTACGCCGGCGCCGGGCACCCGTTGGTGGGCCGGGTCGGTGACACGGTGGCGGCCGTCCGGTCGTTGTTCGAGGAACACTGGCCCACCTCGGCAGCGCTCTGGCTGCGCGGCGGCCGGCCACCGGCCGCGGGGGAGTTGGTCACCAACCCGGCGTACGCGGACACCCTGCGCCGACTCGTCGAGGCGGGACGGGCGGCCGGCGTCGATCGGGAGGCCCAGATCGAAGCCGCACGTCGGGCCTGGAGCACGGGTTTCGTCGCCGAGGCGATCGACGCGTTCAGCCGGCTACCGTTCCAGGACTCCAGCGGCCGCCCGCACGCCGGGCTGGTGACCGGCGACGACCTGGCCGCGTACTCGGCGAGCTGGGAGCCGCCAGCCACCCTTGACTGGCACGGCTACTCGGTGGCGAAGACCGGTTTCTGGGGCCAGGGCCCGGTGCTGCTGGAGTCACTGGCCACCCTGGATGCCCTCGACGACCCGGGCGCGTACGACCCGACGACCGCGGCGGGCATCCACGCCCAGGTCGAGGCGCTCAAGCTCGCCTTCGCCGACCGGGAGGCCTGGTACGGCGACGGGGCCGACGTGCCCGCCAAGGCGCTGCTCTCGCCGCAGTACGCGCGGGAGCGGGCCGCCCTGATCGGCGAACGCGCGTCGGCGGAGTTGCGGCCGGGGCGTCCGGATGGGGCGCAGCCGCGCCTGCCGGCGCACGTCCGACAGGGTGCCGGGCGGCGTACCGGGCCGACGGATGCCACAACGGGAGAGCCGACGGTGCAGTCGGACGGGGTGACCCGGGGCGACACGTGTCACGTGGACGTGGTCGACCGCTGGGGCAACATGATCTCCGCGACGCCCAGCGGTGGCTGGTTGCAGAGTTCTCCGACGATTCCGGAGCTGGGCTTTCCGCTGGGCAGCAGGTTGCAGATGTTCTGGCTGGAGGAGGGGCTCGCCTCGTCGCTGGCACCGGGCCGCCGCCCGCGTACGACGTTGAGCCCGACGATGGTGCACCGCGACGGCGAGCCGGTGCTGGCCTGCGGCACCCCCGGTGGCGACCAGCAGGACCAGTGGCAGTTGCCGTTCCTGCTGCGGCACCTCGTCGGTGGGCAGAGCCTTCAGGAGGCCATCGACGCGCCGGCGTGGCACACGGTCAGCCTGCCGGGGTCGTTCTATCCCCGCGACATGGAGCCCGGTGTCCTGGTGGTGGAGGAACGGCTCGACGAGGGCGTGCTGGCGGCCCTGCGGGCGTACGGGCACGAGGTGCGGGTCACCGACGGGTGGAGCCTCGGTCGGCTCTGCGCGGTGACCCGTGACCCGGCGACGGGAGTGCTGGCGGCCGGTGCGAACCCCCGGGGGATGCAGGGCTACGCGTGCGGCCGGTAGTGGGTGCCGCAGCCGCACGCCCGTCAGCGGGTGCCGTAGCCGCCTTCGGCGTTCTCGTACGCCGCGGCGGAAGCCGCGCCGAGGTGGTCGAGCGCGGCCCGCTCGGCGCGGTCACCGTCGCCCGACTCGATGGCGTCGACGAGTTGGATGTGCTCGGCCCAGGAGTGTGGCGCGCGTTCGGCCGCCCCGAGCCGGAAGACCCACTGGACATGGAGGTAGAGCGACTTGGCGATCGACGACAGCCAGGGGTTTCCGCTGATCTGGAGGATGCGCAGGTGCAGCGTGCTGTTCAGTTCGGCGACCCGGGCCAGGTCGTGGCGCTGTGTCGCCTCGCGGCCCTGGTCGAGCAGGGCACGCAGGGACGCCACGTCGGCAGCAGTGGCCCGCTCGGCGGCCAGCCGGGCGGCCAGCGTCTCCAGGCGCTCGCGCACGGCGAACATGTCGGTGATGGTCCCGCTGCTCGGTGAGGCGACCACCGCTCCCCGACGGGGGAGGATCACGACGAACCCCTCCGCCTCGGCGACGCGCAGCGCCTCCCGGACGGGGTTGCGGGAGACGCCGAAGTCCTCGGCGAGCCGGTCCTCGGTCAGCCGTTCCCCGGGCAGGTAGTCGCCGTCGATGATGGCGGTCCGCAGCGCGCCGAGGACCTGATCGCGCAGCGGCAGGTGTTGCGCGCCGAGCTTGTCCCGTAGGTCTTCAGCCACCTGGTCGCCTCTCCGTGAACGTGTCCGGACAAAGTGTATACGAAGAACAATTACTGGAAGGTGGCCGACAGTGTCGAGCACAGCGCCCCGCGTCACCCGCCCCCGCGCCGTCCCGCGCCGAAACGAGCGCCTGCTGCGGCGACGGCAGGCGCTCGTCGTCGTCCTCACCTTCCTCACCGGGAGCGCCGACGCTCTCGGGTTCCTCGCCCTCGGCGGCGCCTTCGCCAGCGTGATGACCGGCAACATGGTCCTGCTCGGGCTCTCGGCCGGCCGGGGCGAGGCCGACCTGGCGCTGACGTCGGGCTGCGCCATCGTCAGCTTCATCGTCGGTGTCCTCGCCGGCGCCCGCGTCGTCGGCTCGGCACAGCCCGACGATCCGGTCTGGCCCCGGCGGGTCACCTGGGCGCTGGTCCTGGAGCTGTCGGTGTTCGTCGTGTTCGCCGTCGTCTGGGAGATCACGCTGCACACGCCCGACGCGGGTGTCCACCTGGCGCTGCTGATGCTGTCAGCTGTCGCGCTGGGCGTGCAGAGCAGTGCCATCCAACGCTTCGGCGTGTCCGGCCTGTCCTCCACGTACCTGACCGGCACGCTCACCAGCCTGATCGCCGGGGTCGCCGCGCGCAGCCCGTGGGCCAGCCTGCGCCCCAAGGCCCAGGTGCTGTTGGCCCTCATGGTCGGCGCGGCGGTCGGCGCCCTTGTCGCCCTGCACCTGCCTGTCGTCGCCCCGGCCCTGCTGATCGTGCCGCTGGTGCTCGTCATCGCCGTGTCCGCCCGGATGCGGGCCTGAGCGTCAGACGCCGCGAGCGAACAGGGCCAGGCGTACCCGGTTGGGGCTGTCGGTCTTGGCCATCAGGCTGGTGATGTGGGTCTTGACGGTGGTGACACCGATGTGGAGCTGGTCGGCGATCTCGGTGTTGGACAGGCCCTCGGCGACCAGGTCGAGCACGTCGCGTTCCCGGGCGGTCAGGCCCGGCAGCGTCGGTGGTGACCCGGGGCGGGCGTGCACCGCGCGCTGCACGAGGCGGCGCAGCACCTCCGGGCTGAACGGGCTGTCACCGACGGCGGCCCTGCGGATGCCGTCCAGCAGCTCGGTCGGCGGCGCGTCCTTGAGCAGGAACCCGCACGCTCCGGCGGTCAGCGCGGGGTAGAGGTGGTCGTCATCGCCGAACGTGGTCAGCACAAGGACGCGCGTGGCGGGGCGGTCGGCGAGGATCCGGCTGGTCGCGGTGATCCCGTCGACACCGGGCATCCGCAGGTCCATGACGACGACGTCGGGAAGGAGCCGCCCGGCCAGCGGGATCGCCTCACGACCGTTGTCGGCCTCCCCGACGACCTCGATGTCGGGTTGGGCGTCGCAGAGCATGCGCAGCCCGGCACGGATGAGGTGCTGGTCGTCGACCAGCAGCACCCGGATCACGCCGGCTCCGGCGCGGGCGACCCGGCCGGGGCCTCCCGCTCGCGGGGCACCGATCCGACCGGCGCGTCGGCGGGCGCGGCGGCCACTGCCGGAAGGACGGTACGCACCCGCCACCCGGTGCCGGTCGGGCCCGCCTCCAACCGGCCGCCGAGGACCTCGACACGTTCGCGCATCCCGGTGATGCCGTGCCCGCCACCGGCCGGCACGCCCGCCGGCACCCCGCCGCGCCCGTTGTCGGTGACCTCCCAGTACACGCAGCCGTCCCGGACGGCCACCACGAGGTGCGCGAGCGCGGACGTCCCCGCGTGTTTGGCCACGTTGGTCAGCGCCTCCTGGGTCAGTCGCAGCACCGCCATGCCGCGCACCGCGTCGAGTGAACCGATCGCCGGGTCGAGGTCGGCCTCCACAGTGACACCCGCCTGCCGGGCCCGGTCGATGGACGCGCCGATCGCCGCCGGCAGCGCGGACGGTTCGATAGCGGTCAGCGCCGCGTCGCCGCGTACCCCGTCGGGGTTGCGCAGCACCGCGACCAGCCGGCGCAGCTCCGCGAGGGCCGAGGTGCCGGTGCCGTGCACGTCGTCGAAGACCTCGCCCACCCGGGGGTCCAGGTCGGTGAGCACGTGCCGGGCGACGCCGACCCGCAGGACCATCGACGCCACGTGGTGCGCGACGACGTCGTGCAGCTCGCGGGCGATGGCGCCGCGTTCGTCGGCGCGGGCCGCACGACTCTCCGACTCGTGCTGGCGTTGCTCGGCCACCGCCCGCTCCACGGCCTGCCGACTCAGCTCCCGGTTGGTGCGGATCACGAGGCCGAGCAGCACCGGCACACCGACCTCCAGGGCCAACCCGACGAGGCCCGAGGCGACCTGGCCGACCGGGTCGCCAACCGAGTCGGTCAGGTCGACCACTACCAGTAGCGCGGCGGACAGCCAGATGGTCCGGGGGCGGCGCGCCCGCATGGTGATCTCGAGCAGGGCCCAACTCGCGCCCACCTGGTTGATGGTGAAGTCGTCGACCAGGCGGATCGCGACCGTCAACAGGGCGGCCTGCGCCAGCAGGTTGACCACGGGCCAGCGGTGCACCGCCAGCCCGACTGTGAACGCGAGGATCGCGAGGATCCACTGTGTCGTCGTGGGCGTGCTGGCGGAGTGCGGGACGACGAGCAGGTAGCCCAGCCCGGCGAGGTCGAGCAGCACCATCCGCACGAGCGTTTCCCGCATGTCGAACAGTCGCCCCGGCCAGCTCACGGTGGTCAGCCTAGGTGCTGCGGGCCGGTGGCGACGGCTGCCGGCCGCCGCCACCGGGTCCGGACCGCGAGGTACGCGGCCAAACCGAGCGGTCCGAGCAGGATGGTCAGCAGCAGCACCGGAGCCATCACCAGCGCCGGCACCCCCCGATCGCGGCTGTCCAACCACGCCCACCGCCCGACGAACAGATCGAACGCGATCATGTGCGCCCAACCCGCCGCGGCCCCGGCGGAGGTGCCGAGCAGGTCGCGCACCCCGGCCAGGGTCGGCGACGCCACTGCCGGCAGCACGTCGCCGAACGCCGGGAGCACCAGCAGCGCGTAGATCACCACGACCGGCAGCACGATCAGCGGCGAGGCGATGATCCGGGCGGTCCACGACCAGCGCGGCAGCAGGATCATCAGCGCCCAGAACGGCGCGGCCACGGCGAACGTCAGGGAGAACAGCGTCGCTGTCACGCGGCCAGCGCCAGTTCCGGGCGACGTCGGCGGGCCAGCACCAGGCCGGTCGCGGTCGCCGTCGCGACCACCAGGGCCGCGACCGCGGCGAGCGTGACCGCGTCGGGCCGCAGCAGCGGCTGCTCGCGCAGGGCCTGCCAGGTCAACAACACGGTGAGTACGCCGTACGCGCCGCCCGCGACGACCAGCAGCCGGGCGCGGGTGCGCTCGTCCCACCGCGTCGCGAACCGGCTCAGCAGGATCGCCAGGATCGGCAACGCCTGGAGGGCGTGCAGCCCCACGAAGTGCCCGATCCGCAGGTCACCGCCGGTGGTGCTCCAGCCGACGATCGGCAACCCCGGCCCACCGTCGGGCACGCCGACGCTGTGCGCCCCACCGATCCCCTCGATCCCCGGGTCCTGCATCGGCAGCGCCATCGGCACCGCCGCGAGCATGCCCAGCAGGGACAGGCCGAGCCCCCACCCGACGGCGGTCGCGGCGACCCGATCGGGGATCCGCTGGATCAGGACCACGATCCCGATGACGAGGTGCGCGAAGAACAGCACCATGATGGCCGCGCCCATCGCCGCGAACAGCGCGGTGTTCAGCGGGGTGCTGTCGTTGAAGTGGCTGGCCTGCCCGCGTATCACCTGACCAACGATCCACGCGTTCTCGACGACCGCCACCGCGACGATGACGACGACAGCCCTCTCGACGGCCCGGCTGCGTCGCGGCAGCAGGGAGAGCATCCAGGCGAGCGTCGCGCCGTACAGCACGAACGACACAGCGAACTTGAACGGCTTGAGCCAGATCGGCGCCCCGATGAGGACGCGCGGGTCGGCGAGGATGCCGACGACGGCGACGACGCCGAGCACCGCCATCACGGATACCAGGACCATCAGTGGGCGGTTCCAGCGCGTCGCCCGGCGCACAACGGTAGTCATGTCTGTAGATGTTCGTGGCCGCGCCCGCCGATCGCGTCCGACCGCGAGCCCCGGTTGCGGCCGGTGGTCGGAGTGCGCCTCCTCCCTGGGTAGGAGACAAAAGTGGTCGAGGCCGCTCGGTGGTGCTGGCACAATGGCCGGCCTGCCGACCGGACCGGGAGTGACGATGACGACCAACGAGGACCGTGTCCGACCGAACGAGACCACGGTGCCGCTGTTGCACTGCGCGGCCCCGGAGGAGACCCTGGCGTTCTGGCGAGCCCTCGGGTTCGAGGTGGCTTATGAACAACTCAGGCCATATGTGTACCTGGCCCTCACTTGGAGTGGGTTCCAGCTGCACTACGGCCCGGCGCCCAAAGACCTGGACCCGGCGAAGGAGCACTCCGGCGGCTGCCTGGTGATGGTGGACGCGGTGGCGCCGTACCACGCGGCGTTCGCCCAGGCGATGCGCCGCAGCTACGGCAAGGTGCTGGTCAAGGGTCTACCCCGGATGACCCGCTACCGCGCCGGGTCGTCGCGGTTCAGCATCGTCGACCCGTCGGGCAACTCCATCGTCTTCATCCAGCGGGACGAGCCGGAGGACGTGGAGTACGGCGGGTCGAAGGAGCTTGACGGGCTGGCCCGGGTGCTCGACAACGCGCGGATCCTGCGCGAGTTCAAGATGGACGACAGGGCGGCCTACCGGGCGCTCGACTCGGGGATGCGCCGCCGCGCCGAGGACGCCCCGGTGGTCGAGCAGGCGATGGCGCTGGCCGGCCTGATCGAGCTGGCCACCGCGTTGGACAAGGCCGACCGGGTGCCCGAGTGGGGCGCCCGACTCCAGGCGCTGTCCCTGACCCCTGAGCAGCGGACGCAGGTGGCGCAGTACGTCGCCGACCCCACCCTCCTCGAACCGTGGTGGCCCGACCCACGCTGACCCCGGACCTCCCCGCGCCTCATCGGGCTTGCGGCGCTGCGCTGCGGCGGAACAGCGCCGCCACGCCGGCGAGCATGACCAGTAGCAACCCGGTGAACCAGTTCATCGCCGTGCCGGCGGTGACGGCCTGGGTGGCGACGCCGATGCCGACGGACGGCAGGATCATCCCCAGGTAGCCGATGAGGAAGAGCCCGGCCAGGGCTTCGCCGCGCTGGGCGGGTGCGGCCATCGCCGCGACGGCGCCGACGGCAGCCTTGAAGAGCACGCCGGCGCCGATGCCGGCGAGCATCCCGCCGACCAGGAACACCGAGAGGCTGGCGGTGTGCATCCCCACCAGCAGGACGGGCACGCCGACGGCCTGGGCGAGCAGCCCCAGGCGCACCTTCGCCGGGGCGGCCAGCCTGCTGGTGAGGGTCTGCGCCACTGCCGCACCGCCGAACACGGCGAACACGATCGCGCCGGCCAGGGCCCGCGACGGAAGGTGCAGGGCACCCGCGACGAACCCCGGGGCGACCGAGGTGAACAGACCGAACACGGCGAAGGAGGCGAACCCGGCGGCTGCCGCGGCCAGGTAGCCGGCCCGGTCCCCGTGGTCGGCGCTGATCCGCTGCGGCCGGTAGGTGGGCTTGACCAGCCGCTCCTCGACGGTCTCCGGGGTCAGGGCGACCGCCACGATGCTCACCGCCAGCAGGACGGCGAACACCAGGTACGGCGTACGCAGCGGCGCGTCGACGTACTGGGCGAGGACGCCGGCGACCAACGCGCCCACGCCCAGCCCGCCGATGTTGGCGGCGGTGGAGACCATCTCGAAGCGCTGGCGGGACGAGCCGGGCCGGTGTGCGGCGTGCAGCTCCTGGAGGTATGCGGTGGCGGTCGCGGTGATCAGGCCGATGCCCAGCCCGCTCACCAGCCGGGCGACCAGCAGCACCGGCAGGGACGGGTCACCCAGGAACAGGGCGGCGGCCACCAGCTCCAACGCCAACGCGGGAATGAGGATCTTCTTGCGGCCGACCCAGTCCGAGACGTGACCGGCGAGCAGCAGGCTGATCACCACGCCCACCGCGTAGACCGCGAAGACGATGGTGCCCATGAACGTGGAGAAACCGTCCCGCGCCATGTAGAGCGGGTAGAGCGGGGCAGGCACTGTGCAGAACGCCATAGCGGTCAGGAACGCCAGGGCGATCGCCCAGAAGCCACGGCCGTGCCGGCGGGACGAGCCGTCGCGGTGGTCGGACGTGGTGGGGCGGGGTGTCAGTGTCGACAAGGACATGAGCCCACTCTTGCCTCGCCCAAGCATCAGGTCCAACGAAAGTTGATGTTCGCGACGATCGCGATCGGTGATACTTGGTGGTGTGGAGCTCCGCCAACTTGAGTACTTCGTCGCCGTGGCCGAGGAACAGAACTTCACCCGCGCCGCCGCCCGCCTGCACGTCGTCCAGTCCGCCGTCTCCGCCGCGGTCAAGACCCTCGAACGCGAACTGGGCGCGTCACTGCTGGACCGCAACTCCAAGCGCGTACGCCTCACCGACGCCGGTGCCGCTCTCCTGCCGCGCGCCCGGATCGCCCTCGACGCGGCCCGCGATGCCCGCGACGCGGTCGCCGAGGTGCACGGCGGCCTGCGCGGCACCCTGCGCATCGGCACGATGACCTCGATCAGACTCCTTCACCTGCCGGCCCTGCTCGGCGAGTTCCACCGCCGGCACCCCGGAGTGCTGCTGCACACCAGCGTCGCCCCGCACGGCTCCCAGGGGCTCATCGACGCCCTCGCGGAACGCCGCCTCGACCTCGCGTTCGTCTCGCTGCCCGGCACACCTCCTGCGGAGATCCACCTCACCGAGCTGGCCAGCTCGGTCCTCGATCTCGTCGTCCCGGACGACCACCCGCTGGCGACCCGCGAGGCGGTCACCCTCGCCGACATCGCCGGGTTGGACTTCATCGACTCCCCGGTCGGCTACGGCAACCGGGCCGTTACCGACAGGGCGTTCGCGGCCGCCGGTCTGTCCCGGCGCGTCACGATCGAGATCCCCGACATCGCCACCGGCGCCGACCATGTGCGGCACGGGCTCGGCATCGCGCTGCTGCCCCGCTTCGCCGTCGCCGACGACCACGGGGTGCGCCTACTGAGCGTCACCGGCGCCGACCTGAACTGGACAGCCTCGCTTGCCACCCCGGTGGACCGCCCGGTCGGGGCCGCCGCCCGTGCGCTGATCAGCCTGACCGCCGAGTTCCTGCCCTGACGACCTGCTCGGCTGGCCTGGCTGGTCGATGTCCGGGTCCTCGGCAACGAGCAACCGAACCAACTCCGGAGTCCGGTAGCGCACCGCCTGGGACGTCGGTTCGGACATCGTCACGAGGTGTGCGTCGGCGAGCTGTTCGAGCACCAGCTCCACACCGGTTTCGGCCAGCCGCAGCGGTCGGGCGAGCGGTCCGGCCGGGATCCCCGCCGCGCCGGCCGCGCTGACCAGGTGCAGGGCTCGTCGTTGCAGCGCACCCACCGCGCGGTAGGACACCGCGACGCGCGCACGGACCGACAGGTCGTCAAGCACCAGTTCGTCGAGGTGCCGGCGCTCGTCGCGCAGCGCGAGCGCGAGTCTGCGGATCATGGCCGGTGGGCGTCCGGCCAGGCGGCCGGCGGTGATCAGCAGCGCCAGCGGCAGACCCGCGCAGGACGCGACAACCGAACGGGTCGACTCGTCAGCGCTGACCAGACCGGTCCTGGTGCGGAACATCAGCTCGGCTGCGACCGGATCAAGCGGGCCGAGGTCGACGCGGTGCACGTCCGTGAGCCCGGCCAGCCGATGCCTGCTGGTCACGATGACAGTGCACGCCGCGTCGCCCGGCAGCAACGCCCGGATCTGCGCCAGGTCGGTCGCGTCGTCCAGGATGAGCAGCGCGCGACTCTCGGCGAGACAGCCGCGCAGCAACGCGTGCCGGTCGGCGGGCAGTACGGGGAGCCGCTCCCCGGTCACCCCGAAGGCGTGCAGCAGACGGATCACCACCGGGTCCAGCGCATCGGCGACGGTGTCCTGCGGTGGCCGAGACGATGCCGGCACCGGTCCACCAAGGTCGACGAAGAGGTGGGCACCGTGCCCGGCCGGGCGTAGCAGGTGGGCGAGGTGGATCGCGAGGGCGGTCTTGCCGACACCGGCCGGTCCCACGACGACCGCGACCCGACAGCGGCCGGGGACCACCGGCGAATGGCTCAGCGCGTCGAGCAGCCCGCGTACCGTCGTTTCCCGACCGAACAGCACGGGCAGGTCGGCCGGTAGTTGCCGCAGCGGGCCGGCCGGTCCGACGACCGACACCCGTTCACGCCTCGCTGTGGACTCGTGCGGCGGGGTCATCTCCGGCTCGCGCCGCAGCACCGCCCGGTACAGGGCGGTCAGGTCGGCGCCCGGCTCCATGCCGAACCCCTCCACCAACGCCGTCCGGGCCGCGCGGTAGGTCGCGACCGCGCCGGTGGTGTCCCCGCCGCGAGCACAGGCGGCCATCAGCTGGCCCCAGGCCCGCTCCCGTCCCGGATGCTGCCCGACGAAACCCTGGAGTAGCTCCCGGACCGCGCCGAACCGCTCGGTTCGCAGCAGGACCTCGGCGTACCCCTCGGTCGCCTCCACCCACCGGTTGTGCAGGAGCACCGCCCAGCCGGACAGCACCGGCCCCTGCGGCACGTTCAGCAGAGGAACGCCCCGGTAGGCCTGCGTCGCGTGGTGCAGATGCCATGTCGCCGACGCCAGATCGGCGTCGGTCAGTGCCCGAAGGCCAGCCGCCACGTCCCGTTCGAAGGTCACCACGTCGAGTGCCAGCGGTGTGTCGTCCACCAGCCGCAGCGCCCACCCGGCCCCGTTGCGGACCAGCTGACCGCCCGCGCCGGTGACCCGGGCCAGCCAGCTCCGCAACCCCCACGCGTAGGTTCGCAGGTTCACCGCGGCGGACTGGGGTGGGGCGCTCGGCCACAACTCCGCCATCACCCGGTCCCGGCTGACCATCCGCTTCCCGTCCATCAGCAGCAGGGCCAGCAGGGAGCGTTGCCGCCCGGACGGCAGCACCACCGCCTCGCCATCGACAACCACCCGCATCGTGCCGAGCAACTCGACCGACAGACCCATTACCCCACCCGCCCCCGTGCCTCCCCGGCCGCGAGGCGACGGACTGCCGCCTCACACCCACGCCGGAGATCGTTGGGCCCAGTCTCAGTGCGAGGAGCTCGACGGTCACCGCACCGGGCAGTGCGGAACAGACCCGAACGCCGCGGACGCGCGACTCCCGGCGCATGGGCGGGGCGGCGCGGCCCGGCGCACGGGCACCACGAGTACGGCGACGTGTACGGCCCGTCGTACGGCGGTCAGCGAGCGTTCCAGCGAGCCGACCGTCGGCCAACTCGTCACTTTGGAGTCTTCGTGACCGATCGATCGAGACCCGGACGTCTACGTCGCGGGGTCCTGCTGCTGCTAGCGGTGGTGGTGGCCGTGCCCGGGAGCGCGGTGGCGCCGCTGTCGCCACCGAAACCGGCCTCAGCGGCCCCGTTCCGCCCGGCCGGGGACGCGGTACCGACCAGCGCGGTGCCGACCCGACCCCGCCCCGCCGACCGTACTCCGCTGGTCACCAAGGCGCCCAGCACTACCTGGCCGAAGGCCGAGGTGGCTGTGGTGAACCCGCCCTCTCCGGAGGATCGCGCCGCGGCCAGGGCCGATCGCGCGCTGACCGCGCCGAGCCTGCGTCGGGCCGGCAAGACTCCGGTCTCGGTGGCCGCGGACAGCCCGGTACGGGTGGAGGTGCTGGACCGTTCCGCCGCCGCCCGGCGAGGCCCGGCGGGTCTGCTGCTGCGCCTCAGCCACACGGATCAGAAGACGCGTGACCTCGGCGTCAGTGTGGACTACTCCGGGTTCCGCAGTGCCTTCGGCGGTGACTACGGCGCACGACTGCGCCTGGTCCGGGTGCCGGAGTGCGCCGCCACCGAGGGCGTCGGGTGCGGCCGGGCGCAATCGGTGGCGACCCGGAACAACGCCCGGGCGGGCACCGTCAGCGCCCAGGTCACCGACGGCCTCTACGCGCTGACTGCCGGAGCGGCGGGCTCGACCGGCAGCTACGGGCCCACCTCGCTGGCGCCGTCGGCGACCTGGCAGGTGGGCCTGCAGTCCGGCGACTTCACCTGGTCGTACCCGATGCAGGTGCCGTCGGTGCCGGGCATCGAGCCGGACCTCGGCCTGAGCTACTCGTCGGGAGCGGTGGACGGGAAGACCGCCTCCACCAACAACCAGCCCTCCTGGATCGGCGAGGGCTTCGACCTGCAACCCGGCTTTATCGAGCGGTCCTACAAGGCGTGCGCCGAGGACGGTCAGACCGGGGTCAACGACCAGTGCTGGGAGACGGAGAACGCGGTGGTGTCACTGCCGGGTGTCTCCGGCGAGCTGGTCCGCGACCAGACCACCGGCGTCTGGCGTGCCGAGGAGGACGACGGCTGGCGGATCGAGCGGCTGACCGGCGCCGTCAACGGCGACGAGGGCTCGGCCACCCCGAACGACCGAGGTGAGCACTGGAAGCTGACCGCCCAGGACGGCACGCAGTACTTCTTCGGCCTGAACCGGCTGCCCGGCTGGTCCTCGGGTCGCGGCGAGACCAACTCCACCTACACGATGCCGGTCTTCGGCAACGAGGCGAACGAGCCCTGCCACGGCGCGACGTTCGCCGAGTCGTGGTGCCAGCAGGCGTACCGGTGGAACCTCGACTACGTGGTCGACCCGCACGGCGACGCGATGGCGTACTACTACGACCGGGAGATCAACCAGTACGGGCGGAACAAGACCCCGACCGCGCCGACGCCGTACGTCCGCGCCGGCTACCTCAACCGCATCGAGTACGGGCTGCGCGCGTCGAGCGTCTACACAGTGCCGGCGAGCGCCCGGGTGCTCTTCACCACCGCGCCCCGCTGCCTGCCCGGTTCGGCGTGCCAGACCGGTCAGCCGGCGGACTTCCCGGACGTACCCCTCGACCAGTCCTGCTCCGGTGGGACCTGTGCGCTGGCAGCCCCGACGTTCTGGAGCACCAAGCGCTTGGCGAAGGTGACCACACAGGTCAACCACGGCGGCTTCCAGGACGTCGAGTCGTGGAGCCTGAACCACACCTTCCCCGACCCGCAGGACGGCTCCACCGCCTCCCTCTGGCTG
Source organism: Micromonospora sp. NPDC048842 (assembly GCF_040649935.1). NCBI lineage: Bacteria > Bacillati > Actinomycetota > Actinomycetes > Micromonosporales > Micromonosporaceae > Micromonospora > Micromonospora sp. NPDC048842. The sequence goes on from NZ_JBEZGK010000003.1 coordinate 188,108, forward strand.
GAGTCGATCGCCCAGAGCGGGCACGTCGGCGGCAGCGCCACCCTGCCGTTGATCGACTTCGACCCGGCGACCACCGCCGAGGGCGAGGGCACGCCCAACCGGGTCGACGGCCTGGACACCCAGCCGGCGATGAACAAGTTCCGGGTCGGCACAGTCAACAACGAGACCGGCGGGCAGATCCTGGTCAAGTACGCGCCCACCGGCTGCGTACGGACGGCCCTGCCGACGGCGCAGTCGAACACGTCGCGCTGCTTCCCCGGCTACTACGCCCAGGAGTTCGAGACCCCGACGATCGACTGGTTCCAGAAGTACGTGGTCACCGAGGTGCTCGAGAACGACCTGGTCGGTGGCGGCGTACCGGAGGTGTCCCGCTACGAGTACGGCACCGACGGCGCCTGGCACTTCGATGACGCCGAGCTGACCCCGGAACGGTTCAAGACCTGGGGGCAGTGGCGGGGCTTCCAGAAGGTCCGCGAGATCAGCGGCAACGGCACGGACGCGCCGCACACGGTGACCGAGCACGTGTTCCTGCGCGGCATGGACGGCGACCGGGCGTCACCCACCGGCGGCACGAAACTGGTCAAGGTGGACGGGCTCGACGACCTGAACATCAGGCGCGGCTTCGCCCGGGAGACCTCGGTCTACAACGGCGTCGGAGGCGCCCTGGTCTCCCGCACTGTCAGTGAACCCCTGGAGATCAGGAACACCGCCACCCGACCCCGGTCGACCGGCACGAATCTGGCCGCCTGGGTGACCGCTGAGCGTTCCGAGCGCAGCACCGAGACCCTGGCCGCCGGTGGCAGCCGGACCACCGAGGTGCTGTACCGCTACGACGACGACGGACTGCCGATCGAGGTGCACGACCGGGGCGACATCGACGTCGCCGACGACGACGAGTGCACGACCACTACGTACGTGAAGAACCGCACCGACTGGATCATCGACACCGCGTCCCGGTCCACCACGGTGCTGGTGCCCTGCGGCACCACGGCGAACTATCCGGCGGACCTGCTCAGCGACGAGCGGGTCTACTACGACGGACAGTCCGTCTGGGGCGCCCTGCCGACCCGTGGTGACGTGACGAAGGCCGAGGAGGCCAAGGACTGGTCGAACGGGCCGGTCTGGCAGACCATCGGCAGTGCCGCCATGGACGAGCACGGTCGGACGACGTCGAGCACCGACGCCCTCGGCCAGACCAGCACGACGGCCTTCACACCGACAGTCGGTGGTCCGCTCACGTCGATAGTGAGCACCAATCCGCTCGGGCACACGGTGACCACGACCCTCGCGCCGCTGACCGAGGACCCGCTCACCATGGTCGACGTCAACGGTCGGCAGACCGACGTGAGCTACGACCCGCTGGGCCGGGTGACCAAGGTGTGGCTGCCCGGTCGGGCGAAGGCGACCACGACGCCGAACCTGGAGTACACCTACGACGTCCGCCGCACCGCCCCGACGGTGCTCGGCACCCGGACCCTGTTGGGCACCGGAACCGTGTACGCCACGTCGTACCAGTTGCTCGACGGTTTCCTGCGCGAGCGGCAGACCCAGGAACAGTCACCGAACACGTCGGGGCGGATCGTCACCGACACCTTCTACGACTCACACGGGCGGGAGTGGAAGGAGAACGCCGACTACTACGCCGCCGGCCTACCGGCCAAGGCACTGGTCGGTGTGGCCGACACGGCGGTGCCGTCGCAGACCCGGACGATCTACGACGGAGCCGACCGCGAGGTCGCGGAGGTCCTCTACGGCCGCAACGTGGAGAAGTGGCGGACCACCACCGCGTACGACGGTGACCGGGTCTCGGTCACCCCGCCCGCCGGGGACACCGCCACCACGACGATCTTCGACGCGCACGACCGGATCATGGAACTGCGCCAGCACGTCGCCGGCATCACGAGCGGGTACGACAGCACCCGCTACGGCTACGACCGGGCCGGACGGCTGAGCACCGTCACCGACCCGGCCGGCAACGTCTGGCGACACTTCTACGACCTGCGCGGCCGCAAGATCCGTACCGAGGACCCGGATGCCGGCGTCCAGCGGATCGGCTACGACGAGGCGGACCGGCCGGTCACCACCACCGATGGTCGCAACCGCACGTTGGTCACGCTCTACGACGACCTGGACCGGCGAAAGGCGGTGCACGAGACCTCGTCCACCGGGCCGAAGCTGGCCGAGTGGACCTACGACACCCTGCCCGGCGGCAAGGGGTTGGCCACCGCCTCGAAGCGGTACGTCGGCTCCGCCGTGTACGAGAACCAGGTGTTGGGCTACGACCCGAGCGGTCTGCCCACCGGCGTATCGGTGGTCATCCCGGCGGCCGAGGGGGGTCTGGCGCGCTCATACGACACCACGTTCCGGTACAACGCCGCTGGCCAGGTGGTCGACACCAACCTGCCGTCCGCCGGCGACCTCACCGCCGAGACGGTGAAGTCCTTCTACACCTCGCTGGGCCTGCCCAGCTCGCTGGCGTCCACCGGCAACACCTATGTCGCCAGCACCGGCTACAGCAACACCGGGGAGCTGGGCCGGTTCGTGCTCGGTGCGAGCGGCAAGCAGGTCACCCGGGACTTCGGCTACGACGATGCGACCGGGCGGCTGACCCGGGCCCAGACCCAGGCGCCGGGCACCACACCGGTCTCCGACGTCACCTACTCCTACGATCCGGCCGGCAACCTCCTGCGGGTCGGTGACTCCGTCACCAACGACACCCAGTGCTTCGGGTACGACCAGTTGCGGCGACTGACCGAGGCATGGACCCCGTCCGGGGGTGACTGCGCTGCGGCACGCAGCGCGGCGGCGCTCGGTGGTCCGGCGGCCTACTGGCAGAGCTGGACCTTCGACAAGGTCGGTAACCGGCTGAGCGAGGTCCGGCACGCCACCGCAGGGGACACCACAGCGAGCTACACCTACCCGGCTGCGGGCGCGGCCCAACCGCACACCCTGAAGTCGGTGCGGACGGCCGGCCCGGCGGGGACCAGGACCGACAGCTACACCTACGACGCCGGCGGCAACACCACAGGTCGCACTGTCAACGGTGTGGCGCAGGTCCTGGACTGGGACGCCGAGGGGAACGTCTCCACCATCACGGAGAACGGAAAGACCACCTCGTTCGTCTACGACGCCGACGGCAACCGGCTGCTGCGCCGCGACGCCACCGGCACCACTCTCTACCTGGGGCACACCGAGGTGCACCAGCCGGCCAGTGGCACGGCGACGGCCACCCGCTACTACGCGTACCAGGGCCAGCCGGTCGCCATACGCAAGGGCGGACACGTGTCCTGGCTGACGTCCGACCACCACGGCACCGGCGAAATCGCCATCGACTCGTCCACCCTGGCGGTGACGCGACGACTGCTCACCCCGTACGGCACGGCGCGTGGCGGCACCGGCACCTGGCCGGGGGAGCGAGGCTTCGTCGGCGGCAACATCGACCCGGGCACCGGTCTGACCCATCTGGGTGCGCGGGAGTACGACCCGGGTACCGGTCGCTTCATCTCGGTCGACCCGATCATCGACATCGACGATCCACAGCAGATGCACGGATACGCCTACTCCAGCAACAACCCGACGTCGTTCAGCGACCCGGACGGGTTGGTGCTGATGGCGGACAACAGCGGAGGCGGCAAGGCCAAGCCGAAGGCGAAGAAGCCAGCGGTCACCAAGAAGGCAGCGCCGAAGAAGGCCGCCCCGAAGAAGGCATCCCCGAAGAAGGCCGCGCCGAAGAAGGCATCCCCGAAGAAGTCAGGACCGGCCTGTAACGCGGCGTGCAAGCGCGACAACGCCGCCAACAAGGCCAAGAAGTCGTCGCCCACCAAGAAGGCCGCCCCGAAGAAGCCGGGCCCGACGTGCAACGCGGCCTGCAAACGCGACAACGCCGCCAACAAGACCAAGAAGGCGGCAGCCAACCGGAAGAGCCACGACGACGACGGCCCGGACGTAGGCGCCGGAGGCCCGACGAACAGAGGCCGAGGAGGCAAGACGAACAAGGGGCCGAGTGATCTGAAGGGGATCAACGACAAGGACACCCTGCGTGAGATGTACGACGAGGCCAGGAAGAACAGAAACTTCGAGCGTGCGAAGCAGATCAAGCAGAGGCAGAAGGAGTTGAACCAGCGCAGGAGCAGTCAGTCAGACCGAACTCGTCCCAGGGCGACGGCGACGCCGACACCGAGGCCTAACCCGCGCACGAACCAGCGCCCCTCACAATCCACTGACTACAGCGGTCTTCGCGACGCCTTCGTGGTGATCGGGACCGGACTTGCCCTCGTGGTCGGATTCGTGGGCTGCGGTCTCAGTGGAGGGGCGTCGTGTTCCACCAGCTGAGCCGATACTGACGACCGTCGGTCATACCCCGGCATGTACGGGGTGCTGTACGCCGACCTCGCACGCTGAGCCCGGCCCGTCCTTCACGACGGGTCGGGCTCAGTCGTCGCGGAGGTTGGCATGCGCGTTGTCCACAGAGGGCTGCTGGTGGCGGCACTTGTCGTCGCGGGGCTGCCGGTGCTCGGGTCACCGGTCCACTCCGCCGCCCCGCCGACCGACCGGCCCGGCGCTCTGGTGCCCGTCGCGCCGCGGGGTGAGGACGTCTCCCGCAAGCTCGCCGCCCGCGCCGTACCGCCGGTGGTCTGGCCGGACGCCGGGCGGGCGGACGTCGATCGGGACGCCACCCCGGTCCGGGCCGGCCGGCTGCCGGTCCGGGTGTCCGCGGCGGACGGCCGGGCAGGTCGGGTCGGGGTCGAGGTGCTGGACCGGGCGGCCACCGCCCGAGCCCAGGTGCGCGGACTGGTCATCAGGGTCCGGCACGCGGCCACCGACGAGGACCGCACACCCCGCCGCTCGACTGTCGACATCGACTACGCCGGCTTCCGGGGCGCGTTCGGCGGCGACTACGCGGCCCGGCTGCGCTTGGTGAAGCTGCCCGACTGTGCCCCGAGCGCCGGCCCGGGCTGCGGGCCGAGCCAGCCGGTCGCCGCGACGAACGACAAGCGCGCCAACCGGGTCTCGGCCCGGATCACCGACGGCACGTACGCGCTGACCGCCGGTGCGAGTGGCGCGGCCGGCAGCTTCCGGCCGACCTCCCTGGCTCCGTCGGCGAGCTGGCAGGTCGGCCCGCAGTCCGGTGACTTCCAGTGGTCGTACCCGCTGCGGACCCCGCAGTTGCCCGGTGGTGCACCGGAGCTGGCGCTGGACTACTCGTCCGGGCGGGTCGACGGCCGCACGGCCGCCACCAACAACCAGCCGTCCTGGGCGGGCGAGGGCTTCGAGCTGCAACCCGGCTTCATCGAGCGGTCGTACCAGCCCTGCGTCGAGGACGGTCAGGCCGGCGTCGGCGACCTCTGCTGGACGACGAACGGTGCCGGCAAGCTGGTGCAGAGCGCCACGATCTCGCTGCCCGGTCTCAACAGCGAGTTGGTCCGTGACGACGCCACCGGGGCCTGGCGGGCCGAGCAGGACGAGGGCTGGCGTACCGAACTGCTGACCGGCGCGGTAAACGGTGACGAGGGCTCGACCAGCCCGGACGACCGGGGAGAGTACTGGCGGCTGACAGCCCCGGACGGCACCCAGTACCACTTCGGCCGCAACCGGATGCCGGGCTGGACGGCCGGTGCGGCAGAGACCAACTCGACCCTCACAGTGCCGGTCTTCGGTAACCACGCGAACGAGCCGTGCAAGGGCAGCTCCTTCGCGACGTCGTGGTGCCAGCAGGCGTACCGGTGGATGTTGGACTTCGTGGTCACCCCGCACGGCGACGTGACGACGTACCACTACGACCGCGAGACGAACAGCTACGGCCGTAACGCCACCCCCGGCAACCCGACGCCGTACGTCCGGGCCGCGAACGTCTCCCGGATCGAGTACGGGCAGCGCCTGGACACGCTCTACACCACGCCGGCGGGGGCGCGGGTGCTGTTCGGCAGCGCCGAGCGGTGTCGTCCCGGGTCACCCTGTCAGCAGTCGCAGCCGGCGGACTTCCCGGACACCCCACTGGACCAGGCGTGCGCCTCGTCATGTCCACTGTCGACCCCGACGTTCTGGAGCACCCGCCGGCTCGCGAAGGTGAGCACCCAGGTCAGCGACGGCGGTTTCCGGGACGTCGACTCCTGGAGCCTGACCCACACCTTCCCGGCCACCGGCGACGATTCGGCGCCCAGCCTGTGGCTGGAGTCGATAGTGCACACCGGTCACGTCCGCGGCACCGCGAGCATGCCCGCCGTCGACTTCGACCCGGGTACGACGGCCGAGGGGGAGGGCACCCCGAACCGGATCGACACCCAGGGCGACACCCAGCCCGCGATGCGCAAGTTCCGGCTCGGCACGATCCGCAACGAGACCGGTGGCCGGACTGAGATCAACTATGCCGCGTCCGACTGCCAGCCGACCGCGCTGCCGACGCCGGACCGCAACACGGCCCGCTGCTTCCCGGTCTACTGGTCGACCGAGTTCGCCACCCCGACCCGGGACTGGTTCGCCAAGTATCTGGTCACCCGGGTCACCGAGACCGACCTGGTCGGCGGGGAGAGCGCCAACCCCAAGATCACTGAGTACGAGTACGACGGGTCGGCCGCCTGGCACCACGACGACGCCGAACTCGTCCCCGACCGGTACAAGTCGTGGGGGCAGTGGCGCGGCTACCAGCGGGTCCGCATTCGCGCCGGTTCTCCGGGCGACGGCCCCCGCACCCTGACCGAGCACGTCTACCTGCGGGGCATGCACGGCGACCGCAACGCCGACGGCACCACAAAGAACGTGACGATCGAGGGGCTCGCCGACGAGGCGCCGCTGCGGGGGTTCGCCCGGCAGACAACTGTCTTCGACGGCGACAGCGCGACAGTGCTCTCCCGTACCGTGGCGCAGCCGATGCAGTTGCCGGTCAGCGCGACCCGCGACCGCGCCGGCACCCCGCTGCGTGCCCGGGTCACCCAGATCAAGTCCAGCACCACCACTACCACACTGGCCACCGGCAGCCGGGTCACCGAGCAGCGCTACGGCTACAACGGCTCCGGGCTGCTCACCGAGACGCACGATCTCGGTGACGTGGCGCTCCCCGGTGACGACACCTGCGAGGTGCAGACCTACGCCGTCAACGAGGCGAGCTGGATCCTGAACGCGCGGTCCCGGCAGGTCACCGTCGCCGGAGACTGCCAGAGCACCCAGGTGCTGACCGACCGCCGGTTCGTCCACGACGGGGCCGAGGGGTGGGGGAGCCCGCCGTCCAAGGGCGATGTCACCCGGGTCGAGGAGGGCACCGAGTCCGGCTACCAGGTGACCGAGCGCGCCACGTTCGACGTGCACGGCCGTCCGTTGGACCGGCGCGACGCCTCCGGCGACCTGACCCGTACCTCGTACAGCCCGGCGGTCGGCGGGCCGTTGACCGGCACGGTGGTGATCGACCCGGCCGGGTTCGCAGTGACCACCACCATCGACCCGCTGCTCGGGCAGCCGGTGTCGACCCGGGACGCCAACGGGGGCGTGACGACGAACGGATACGACCCGCTCGGCCGGCTGACCTCGGTGTGGCTGCCCGGCCGGGCGATCACAGCGACACCGAACCACCGCTACTCCTACCTGGTCCCGGGCAACGGCCCGAGCGCGGTCACCAGCCAACAACTGATCGGCACCGGCGCTGCCTACCGGACCAGCACCGAACTCTTCGACGGGTTCCTGCGGTCCCGCCAGGTGCAGCAGCCGGCGCCCGGTGGCGGCCGGATCCTGACCGACACCCGATACGACTCGCATGGCCGGGTTTCCCGCACGTCGGCACCGCGGTTCGACAGCGGAGCACCCGGCACCGGCCTGGTCGCCCAGCCGGCCGTGCTGCCGGCGGAGACGCGGCTCGGCTACGACGGCGCCGGCCGGCAGAACGCCGAGGTGCTCTACGGCCAGGGCGTGGAGAAATGGCGAACCAGCACCAGCCACGGCGGCGACCGGGTCTCGGTCGACCCGCCGGCCGGGGGCACCGCCACAGTGGAGATCCGCGACGCCCGAAACCGCACAGTGGAGCTGCGCCAGTTCCTCTCCGGCGCACCGAGCGGGACGTACCAGGCGACCCGGTACACGTACACGTTGGCCGGGCAACTCGCCTCGACCACCGACCACGCCGGCAACGTGTGGCGCTACGGCTACGACCGGCGGGGTAGGCAGGTGCGTGCCGAGACGCCGAACTCGGGCACCCGTTCGACCAGCTACGACGCCGAGGGGCGGGTGCTGACCAGCACCGACGGCAACGGCCGGACCGTTGGCTACGACTACGACCAGTTGGGCCGCCGCACGGCCGTGCGTGAGGGCGCCACAGTGCTCGCCACCTGGGCGTACGACACCGCGACCAACGGTAGGGGCCGGCTGGCCAGCAGCACCAGGCACGCCGCCGGCGGCGACATCGTCACCGGTGTGAGCGGCTACGACCTGCGCGGTCGGATCACCGGTACGGCGCTCACAGTGACCGAGCCGGGGCTGGCCGGCACCTACCGGACCGGGCACGTCTGGTACGAGGACGACCAGCCGTACACCGCCACGCTGACCCTGCCGGTCGCGAACCTGGGCGGGTTGGCGACGACCGAGACGCTGCGGCACGGCTACGAGGCGAGCGGACTGCCGAGCACCCTGCTGGGTCAGAGCAGCTACGTCGCGGCCACCACCTACACCCGCACCGGCGAGGTGGACTCCTACCAGCTCGGCGCCTCCGGTCGGCAGGTCACCCGGGCGTTCGGATACGACCCGGTGACCCGGCGGCTGACCCGCGCCGAGACCCGCCGGCAGGGCCAGAGCGCTGCCGCCGACGTCTCCTACGCCTACGACCAGGTGGGCGGGGTGACCCGGATCGCCGACGCCACGAACGCGGACACCCAGTGCCTGCGCTACGACGGCCTACGCCGGCTCGTCGAAGGCTGGACACCGGCCAGTGGCGACTGCGCGACAGCGCCGAGCGTCGCCGGGTTGGGCGGACCGGCCCGCTACTGGGACTCGTGGAGTTTCGACGACTCGGGCAACCGGGCCGCCGAGATCCGGCGCGGCGCCGCCGGTCAGAGCACCCGCACCTACTCCTATCCGGCCCCGGGCGGCGCGCAGCCGCACACGCTGCGCTCGGTCCGCACCGAGGGGCCGGGCGGCACCCGGACCGACACGTTCAGCTACGACGCTGACGGCAACACGGTGACCCGGCCCGGTCAACAGCTCGGCTGGGACGCCGAGGGCCGGCTCGCCACTGTCACCGCCGGCGGCCGGACGTCTTCCTTCGGGTACGACGCGGACGGCAACCGGGTGCTGCGTCGTGACGCCAGCGGCACCACGCTCTACCTGGGTGACACCGAACTGCACCGTGACCCGGCCGGGGTGGTGACCGGTACGCGTTACTACCGGCACAACGGTGCCACTGTGGCGCTGCGCCGGGGCGGCACTGTGAGCTGGCTCGCCACCGACCACCACGGAACGGCGGAGACCCTGCTCGACTCGACCACGCTGGCCGCGACCAGCCGGCTGCTCGGCCCGTACGGCCAGCCGCGGGCCACCGTCGCCGGCTGGGTCGGTGACCGGGGCTTCGTCGGTGGCAACGCCGACCCGGACAGCGGGCTGGTGCAGCTCGGCGCCCGACAGTACGACCCGGACACCGGGCGGTTCGTCTCGGTCGACCCGATCACCGACGTGGCCGATCCGCAGCAACTGGGCGGCTACGCGTACGCGAACCACAACCCGGTCACCTTCACCGACCCGGACGGGCTGCTGACCAAGAAGAAGGCCGTGGAGCACTCGCTGATCCGCACCAGCCAGAAGATCGACAAGCCGGCCAAGGCCTCGTCGTCGCAGAGCATCAGCATCGGCGCGACCGCCACCCGGAGCACCCAGCCGCTGATCAGCGGGAGCAAGCAACGGCTGTCCGAGGTGATCGATTACCTCTCGGGCAGCTACGACGACTGGGAGTACGAGGAGGTTTATACCTGGGAGGACACGCCCAGCGGTGCCAGCAGCGGTGTCTACATCGACGGCTACAGCCGGGACGACGACTACTACACCATCGACGACTACTACGACGACTACTACGAGGACGACTACTACGAGGAGCCGGTCGTGGAGTACGAGGAGCGGTCCTGCGTGGGTTGGAACCAGTGCCTCTATCCGCGGCCGATCGAGCAGAGCGTGGTGTGGGAATCGGCCGCCGCACTGGACTCCGTCACGCAGTACCGCTCCGTGCCGACCGTGCCGGCGCCGATGACGTACCGCGTCACCGAACCGTCCGGCTGGGCGAGCCCGGTCTCCTGGCTCAGCCTGCCCGCGGAGCACCGGCTCGACCTGCCGACGTTCTCCTGGCGGCGGTCGTGACCCGCCGGCGGCTCGGGCCGCTGTGCGGGCTGGTGTTCGTGGTCGTCGCCGGGCTGACGTTTCCCGGGTCGCCATCGGGCACCGCGTCGGCCAGCGGCGTTCCGGCCGTCACCGTGGCGGCACCGGCCGAGGAGTCCGCCAGGGTCCGCGCCGCCCGCAGCGGCACCCGGGTGGCGCTGCCCGAACGGACGACAGCGACCAAGCAGGTCTTCGTGAACCCGGACGGCACCCTCACCGCGGAGATCAGCCAGCGCCCCGAGCGGGTCCGGCGGGGCGAGGAGTGGGTGTCGGTGGACACCCGTCTGCGCGCCCGGCCGGACGGCACCATCGCACCCCTGGCGGCGGCGGGACTGACCCTCTCGGGCGGCGGAAAGACGCCGTTGGCGACAGTGGTCACGGGTGGCGGCCGGCTCGAGCTGAGCTGGCCGACGCCGCTGCCCACGCCGGTGTTGGCCGGCGAGACCGCCAGCTACACCGACGTACTGCCCGGTGTGGACCTGCGGGTGCGGGCCACCGCGACCGGGTTCTCCCAGGTGCTGGTGGTCAAGACCGCCGAGGCGGCGCGCCAGCCGGCGCTGCGCCGGTACACCTTCGGACTGCGCACGACGAAGCTGACCGCCACCCGCAACGACGCCGGCGGCCTGCGGGTCACCGACCGGGCCGGAAAGACCGTCCTCAGCTCGGGTAGCGCCTGGATGTGGGACTCGGCGAGCCGCGACGGGTCGGACCGACACGCCCGGCGGGCACCGATCGGGCTGGAGGTGACCAGGGATCGACTGACCCTCGTCCCCGACCCGGCTCTGCTGCTCGACCCGGCCGCCCAGTTCCCGCTCTACCTCGACCCGGACCTCACCGGTGACCAGCAGCACTGGCTCATGGTGCAGAAGGACCTGCCGAACCAGAACTGGTGGGACAGCACGCAGTTCCGCCCGCAGGTCGGCCGTGACCCACGGGAGTCAAGCACGGACCGGTTCCGGTCCTACTTCGAGCTGGACACGTCCGGGGTGGCCGGCAAGAGCATCATCCGGGCGCAGCTGCGGATCCCGCAGACCTGGTCGTGGTCGTGCACCGCCGAGCCGCTGCACCTCTACCACACCGCGCCGATCACGTCGGCTATGAACTGGAGCACCGCTCCGCCGCTGCTCGCCAACCGGAAGCTGAGCACCATCACCGAGGCGTACGGCGGTGAGGGCACCGGCACCTCCTGCCAGATCCCGAACGACGCGGAACTCACCGCCACGGCGGCGGTGGCCGAAGCGGCCGCCGTCCGGGCACCCACCCTGACCCTCGGGCTCGCCTCGGACGAGTCGACCAGCGCCAACGGCGCCAAGGAGTTCCTCCCGAAGGCGAAGCTCGTGATCACCTACAACACGGTGCCCGAGCCCCCCGAGCTCGACGGCTGCACCGACAACTCGGCCGGTTACCTGACCAGCGACCAACCGACAGTGACCGCCGTGCCACTCGACGCCGACCAGGACGACCAGTTCCTGTCGGTGGCCTTCCAGTGGGCGGACAGCACCGGTCGGGTGCTGGGCGATGCGCCGGGGGACCAGAGCGTCTTCTCCGGCAATCCCGTGCACGCACGGATCAGCACAGTGCTCACCGAGGGCGCGACGTACCAGTGGCGGGCACGTACCCAGGACGCCAAGACCACGGGACCGTGGAGTGCCTGGTGCCGGTTCGTCCTCGACGCCCAGCCGCCGACTGTCGCGCCGACGGTGACCTCGCCGGTCTTCGTGGCCGACGGCGTCGCCGGCCGGCCGTACGAGGCGGGTGAGGTCCGCTTCGACGCCAACGGCGCCACCGACGTGGTGGCGTTCCGCTACTGGGTCAACGAGAAGGAGCAGCCCGACGTGCCGGCCACCGGTGGGCAGGCACGGGTGCAGGTGACGCCGACCCGCGGCTACAACACGGTGCTGGTGCGCGGGGTGGACCGGGCCGGGCTGACCGGCCCGGAGACCCGCTTCGACTTCGTGACCGACACCGAACACCTGACGCCACCCATCGCCGAGTGGACGATGGAGGACTACGGCAGCGAGGCGTGGGACACGGGCAGCAACCTGCACCACGCCACGCTGACCGGGGCGGCCGTCTTCGGCGCTGGTCGAGGCTCCGGCGGTCTGGAGTTGGACGCCTCCGAGCAGACCTACGCCCGTACCACTGGTCCGGTCATCCGCACCGACGCCAGCTTCACCGCCATGGCCTGGGTCAAGCTGACCAGGGACGACGACTGGTTCACCGCGCTGGGTCAGTCCGGCCTGCGGTTCCCCGGCTTCGAGCTGGAGTACGGCCTCTGGCCGCGGGGCTGGGTCTTCGAGATGGCCACCGCCGACAGCACCGAGGGTCAGGTGTCGGTGAACGCCGCCGCGGCCAGTGGGATCACCGCCCAGTTGGAGGTCTGGACCCACCTGGCCGGCGTGTACGACCACCAGGCCGGGCAGCTGCGGCTCTACGTCAACGGCGCGCTGGCCGGTACGGCGGCGCACCGCAGCACCTGGAACGCGACGGGGCCGGTCAACATCGGCAGCGGCTTCTGGCACGGCACGCACCCGGCTCGTTGGCCGGGCAGCCTGGACGACGTACGGATCTTCGATCGGGTGACCAGCGAGGCCGAGATCCGCGAGGTGATGGCCGGGGAGCCGTGGGGTCCGGAGGCGCGCTGGCAGTTGGAGGAGACCGAGGGGCGCACCGCTGTCGACGAGACCGGCAACACCCACACCCTCGCCGTGTCCTCCAGTGGGCAGCCATGGGGGCCGGGCCGTAACGGCGGCGGTCTGCACCTCGACGGTGACGGCGACATGGCCTGGGCCCCCGGCCCGGTGGTCCGTACCGATCGGAGCTTCACCGCCGCCGCCTGGGTGAAGCTGGCCCGTGACACCACCACCGGCACCGTGCTGAGTCAGGACGGCCGAACCTCCAGCGGCTTCACCCTGCGCTACGACGCCGGGTCGCGGCGCTGGTCCTTCGCGATGGCCCGGGCCGACGCGGCGGACGGACGAGACTGGCCGGCAGTGCACTCGACTGTCGCGCCGGTGCTCGGCGAGTGGACCCACCTGGCCGGGGTGTACGACCACGACCGGGGCCAGCTGCGCCTCTATGTGAACGGGGTGCTCTCGGGCACTGTCGCGCACCTCAGCACCTGGAGCGCCACGGGGCAGTCGCTGGTCGGGCGGGGCCGCAACAACGGCTGGTACGTGGAGTGGTGGTCCGGGGTGGTCGATGAGCCCGTGCTGACCAGCGGGGCGCTGACCCAGGGCCAGATCGCTGGGCTGATCGGCGACAACCTGGAGGGCTCGGGTGGTGAGTGGGACTTCGAGCCCGAGCCGACCGGTCCGATGACCCTGGCCCGGGTGGACCGCACCGGCAACCGGCACAGCATCACCATCGGCCCGGGGGTGGACCGCACCGTCGCCGGTTACGGCACGAGCGGCAAGGGCCTCGGGTTCGACGGCACCGGCGGGTACGCGAGCACTGCCGGTCCGGTCGTGCGGACCACGGGAAGCTTCACAGTCGCCGCCTGGGTCAAGCTGACCGACACCGGGGTACGCCGGGTCGCGGTGAGTCAACAGGCGACTCAGACGAGCGGTTTCAGCCTGGAGTACAGCCGCGAGCGCAACCGGTGGGCGTTCGTCGTCCCGCACGACGACCGGAGCACGACGAGCGGGGAGCGGGTTTCGACTGTGGTCTCCGCCGGTGCTCCGCAGGTGAACACCTGGACTCATCTGACCGGTGTCTACGACGCCGCGGCCAGCGAGCTACGGCTCTACGTCAACGGTCGGTTCGCCAACGTGGTCACCCACCGCCGGCCCTGGTCGGCCCGAGGGCCCTTGCAGATCGGCCGGGCCTGGTGGGGCGGTGTCTGGCAGGCGCCCTGGAAGGGGGTCGTCGACCAGGTCCGGGTGCTTGACCGGGCCGCGGTCATCGACGAGGTGCGCGCCCTCGCCGGCATCGCCGCGCCGCCGGAACCCGGACCGCTGCGCCTCTTCGCCCAGCATGCCAACCTCTGCCTGGGCGAGAACCCCCTGGACACCGTCGGTCACCTCTTCCTGACCGCCTGCCGGGAGGCCATCCCCGACCTGTCGTTCCAGCTTGCCGGCGACGACCTGTACCGGATCATGACCGCGCATCCACAGCACGGGACGGGCTGCACCGGCGTGGCGGGCAACTCCACGGCGGTCGGCGCCCGACTCGAGAACGACTACTGCGTCGACCGCAAGCCGGAGCGGTTGACCCGGTTCCGACTGATCCCGGTCTTCGGCCCCACGTTGCACGGGCACCAGATCAAGGCCGAGCACAGTGGACTGTGCGTCGGCGTCGCCGGTAACGCGACAGCGCCCGGGTCCGTCGCCGTGCAGCTGACCTGCGATCCGACCGCCCCGGGCCAGGTCTTCGACCTGCAACGCGTACCCGACGACGGCATGCCGGCTCCGGGCGCCACCCAGATTCGGTCGGCGCACTCCGGGCTCTGCGTGGGTGAGGTCCCCGGCGATCCGAACCACCTTCTGCAGCAGGCATCGTGCGCCACCGCGTCTCCGCCGATGCGGGTCGAGGCGGCCGGGCAGGGCCGGTATTGGATCAAGAGCACGCACCCGGTCAACGGGGTGGGCTGCACCCTGGTGCTGAACCCCGTCGTCGCCGTCGGCAGCGCGGTCGCCGACGGTGCCTGCCCGGCCGACGCCGGCGCGGCGCACCGGTTCCGACTGGAGCCGGTCAGCGCGCCGCTCACCGGCTATCTGATCCGCCCGTTGCAGAGCGGGCACTGTCTGGGCATCGTGGGCAGCTCCACGACGGCCGGCGCCCGTCTGGTGCAGCAGGCGTGCGACCCGACCGCCCGGGGACAGGTGTTCGATTTTCGGCCACCGGGCACCACGCCCTGAGCGCGCTCATGTCGGTGGCGCCGCGTCTGCCGATTCACCAGAACGGCACGAAATTACCGCTTTAGGGTAAGTGAGGCGAACGCACCTAGCTGCTCCGATAGCTTTCTAAGGAGAGGAAAACTCGTATTCCTCCCTTCGGGTGCATAAGGAGTCAGTGATGAAGCGCAGTGTCGCGCTCGCGGCAGCCCTCCTGGCAGGTCTGACCAGCATCGGATCGATCCCCGGGGCCGCCTTCGCCGATGGCGGTGGCCCCGGGTACCACGACGACCGCAAGGGGGGTGATCACCACCACGGCGACGAGGGCGCGGTCTTCGTCCAGACCAACAAGGCCGAGGGCAACACCATCAAGGTGTACGACCGCGACGAGGACGGCCGTCTCACCAAGGCGGGCGAGTACGAGACCGGCGGGCTGGGCGGCTTCACCATCGGCGCGCCGCTCGACGCGCTGGCCTCGCAGGGCTCCCTGACCTACCACCGCGGACTGCTCTTCGCCGTGAACGCCGGCAGCAACACCGTGACGGTCTTCCGCGTCGAGGGCACCAAGCTGCACAAGCTCCAGGTCATCTGGTCCGGCGGTCTGCTGCCGGTCAGCGTCGCGGCCCGTGGCGACCTCGTCTACGTCCTCAACGCCGGTGGTGAGGGTTCGGTGCAGGGCTTCGAGCTGCACAAGGGGCGCCTGTCGCGGATCGAGGACGCCAACCGCTCGCTCGGGCTGCACAACGGCAACTCGCCGGCGTTCGGAACCGCCCCGGCCCAGGTCAAGATCGACCCGGACGGCGAGTTCGTCCTGGTGTCGACCAAGGGCGCCAACGTCATGTTCAGCTACGAGATCGGCCGCGACGGCAAACTGTCCCGCAACCCCGTCATCAGCGACGCGGGCAACACCCCGTTCGGCTTCACCTTCGACACCGAGGACTCGCTGCTGGTCACCGAGTCGGGCGCCAACGCGGTCAGCCGCTTCGAGTTGGAGGACGATGGCGCCCTCGACCAGGTCGGCCCGTCGGTGCCCAACGGCCAGCAGGCGCCCTGCTGGATCCAGCGCGTCGGCGACTACTTCTTCGTCGCCAACGCCGGCAGCTCCACCATCAGCTCCTACCGGGTCAACGACGACGGCAAGCTCGAAATCGTCAGGAACGTCGCCGCCGACACCAACGGCGGGTCGATCGACATGACCACCAGCGACGGCTTCCTGTACGTGCAGAACGCCACCGCCGGCAACGTGCAGGGCTACAAGGTGCACGAGGACGGGTCCCTGAACCTCGTGACCACTGTCGAGGGTCTGCCGAAGTTCACCGACGGCATTGGCATGGAGGGCATCGCCGCCTCCTGAGCACACCACCCGCTGGTCCCGGTCGTTCGTCGACCGGGACCAGCTCGCCGTGTCACGAGGCTGAGGCCCACTCGCGCGGTTCGGGGTCACTGCATCCTGCCCGGGGGCCGCTACTCGATGCTGGCCAACTCCTCCGGCGACAGGACCAGCGCCCCGGCGGCCAGGTTCTCGACCAGGTGATCGGGGTTGCCGGTACCGGGGATGGCCAGCAGGTGCGGGCCGCGACTGAGGGTCCAGGCGATCCGCACCTGTGCCGGCGTCGCGCCGTGCGTGCGCGCGATGGCCTCCACTGCCGCGTTGGCGGCCACGCCGCCGGCCTCACGTCGGTCGCCGGCGATAGCGAAGAACGGCACGAATGCGACGTTCTGTTCACCGCAGGTACGCACGAGCTGATCCTGCGTACGTCGGGTGTCGACACCGTACGTGTTCTGCACGCAGACCACCGGGGCGATCGCCTGCGCCTGCGCGAGGTGGTGCGGACGAATGTTGGACAGGCCGAGATGCCGGATGAGTCCGGCGTCACGTAGCTCGGCCAGCGCGCCGAAGTGCTCCGCCACCGATTCCAGTCCGTCTTGGCGCAGGTTCACGACATCCAGCTGGTCGCGGCCGAGTTGGCGCAGGTTCTCCTCGACCTGTCCACGTAGCTGATCCGGCCGGGCCAGCGGCAGCCACTCTCCCGAGGGATCGCGGCCCGGTCCGACTTTGGTGGTGATGACCAGGTCATCGGCGTACGGCGACAGCGCAGTGTTGATCAACTCGTTGGCCGACCGGAGCGGCGAGAAGTAGAACGCCGCCGTGTCGATGTGGTTCACACCGAGGTCGACCGCTTGGCGTAGCACTCCGATGACCCGCGCGCGGTCGCTCGCCGCGCTGCCGTTACCCGTCAGGCGCATCGCGCCGAATCCGATCCGATTGACGCTCAGGTCGCCGAGCGTCCAGGTACCTGCGGATTCCGCACTGATCACGTTGGTGGGCATTGGGCGAACGTAGCCACCGCCACTGACCTGCGCAGTCGGGCGTCTGCCCGATACCGATCGGGAAGAACCACTGTTAGGTTATTTATCGTGGGAAGCGCGTTGCCGGCAGTGCAGTGACAGCCCGCAGATCATTGGGGTCCTGACCGCGTTCGCGTTTCGCGCTGGCGACAGACCGCCGCGCGCTAGGACGCCAACCGCTCGCGCGCGGTGCGTGTCGGCCGGGGGAGCTCGGCGCTGCCGTCCGACGTGTTGATCTCCGACCAGACAGCGTCGAGGGAGAGGCCGAGGACGTCGGCGATCGCCGCGATGGTCGGAAAGGCGGGGGTGGCTATCCGGCCGGACTCGATCTTTCGAAGGGTCTCTGGCGAGACGCCCGCGTCCAGCGCGGTGAGGAGCATCGAACGCTCTCCACGGGCGCGACGCAGGAGCGCGCCGAGGCGCTGTCCGCGTTCGAGCTCTTCGGGAGTGAGCGGCAACCTGACCATGCCCCGATTCTAGTACCGGGATAATATGGCCGGGATACTTATTGGTGGTCCGAGGAAGGCGCTGCATGATCGAGATCCTGAGCCCCACCGACGTGCTGCGAGCGAAGGACACCGGCGCGCTGGTCGCTGGCATCCTGCAGACGCTGAAGAGCCGCTGCGTGGTCGGCACCAACCTCCTGGACATCGACCGGTGGGCGCAGGCCATGATCACCGAGGCCGGGGCGCAGTCCTGCTACGTCGACTACGAGCCGTCCTTCGGGCGTGGGCCGTTCGGCCACTACATCTGCACGTCGGTGAATGACGCCGTGCTGCACGGGTTGCCGTACGACTACCCGCTCGCCGACGGCGATCTGCTCTCGCTCGACCTCGCCGTCTCGCACTGTGGAGTCGTCGCGGACTCGGCCATCAGCTTCATCGTGGGTGACGTGCGACCTCCGGAGAGTCTCGCGCTGATCGACGCGACCGAGCGCGCGTTGCAGGCGGGGATCGCCGCCGCCGGCCCCGGCGTTCCCATCGGTGACATCTCCCACGCGATCGGCTCGGTCCTCAAGGCGGCGGGATTCTCGGTCAACACGGAGTTCGGCGGCCACGGCGTCGGCTCGACGATGCACCAGGACCCGCACGTCTCCAACACCGGGCGCCCCGGTCGCGGCTACCGGCTACGCCCGGGGCTGCTGCTGGCGCTGGAGCCGTGGGTGATGGCGGACACCGCCACGCTCGTCACCGATGCCGACGGCTGGACCCTCCGCAGCGCGACGGGCTGCCGGACGGCGCACAGCGAGCACACCATCGCCATCACCGACGATGGCGCGGACGTGCTCACCCTGCCGACGCCCTGACCCGTAGGAGACGATCGACGCCTCATCGGTCAGCCGACGACCGGCCCACGATGGACGATTAACCGCCCGCCGAAGGGGCACGTCCCTCCGTGGCACCCTGCCGGGTCGCGTTCAGAATGAACCGATCGGTCATATTTTCCGTGATGACGGTCAGGGTCACCCACCAGAGTCACGGAGGCACGATGTCAACGGTTCGAACTGGTCCGGTCATCGGACTGCTCGTGCAGATCGTCCTGCTGGCGGTGCTGGCGGAGACTGTCGGTCTGGGCGCGGCGGGCTGGGTGGCGGGGCTGGCGTACGGGGTGGTCCTGTGCGCCCTGCTCAGCCGGGGGATGTCCCGCTCGGGCGTGGGTGCGCTCAGCCCGGCCGACCGGGTGACCCTGAGCCGGGCGATCCTCGTCGGCGGCGTGACGGCCCTGGCCGCCGACTCGTTCGGCCGGTCGGCGCCGATCACACTGATGGTCGTCCTCACCAGCGTGGCGTTGGCCCTCGACGCCGTGGACGGGTACACGGCCCGCCGCACCGGGACCACCAGCGAGCTCGGCGCGCGCTTCGACATGGAGATCGACTCCTTCCTGGTCCTGGTGCTCTGCCTGCACGTGGCCCCCACTGTGGGTGGCTGGGTGCTCGTGATCGGCGCGATGCGCTACCTCTTCGGCGCCGCTACCTGGGTGTTGGAGTGGATGCGGGGATCCGCGCCGCCGCGGTACTGGAGCAAGGTCGTCGCCGCGATCCAGGGCGTGGCGTTGACGGTGGCGATGGCCGACGTGCTGCCCGCGCCGCTGACGACAGTGGTGCTGGTGGTGTCGGTGGCGCTGCTGGTCGAGTCGTTCGGGCGTGACGTCGCCTGGCTCTGGAAGACCCGGCGCCTCCGCCACACCGTCATCCCCGGCGCCCCGGGTGCGATGGTCCAGCCGGCCAGCTCGGTGAGCCACAGCGCCCCGAGCGCCGGAGCGGGGCTGGCCGACCTGACCCCGGGTACTACCGATGGTCTGCCGTGGTCGGACCGTCCCACTGTCGCAGTGGCCCGACGCGGGATCGCCCGCGTCTGAGTCGCCCGGATGCCGCGCCCAACAAGGATCATGGAAGGATGCCCGGGTTGTCGCTCTTGACGCGTGTACGTCAGCTGCCGAGCCAGGGACGGAGGGCGATGAGGGCCGAGGTCTCGGACGGGACCGCCGACGGCACCGACGTCGAGGATCGGCCGAGACGTTCCATCGCCGCCCGGCTGACGACAGTACTGGCCGCGCTGCTCGTGCTGCTCGTCCTCACCGTGCCGTACGACTTCGGCCGGCTCAGCCCGGCGGCGTTCGCGCGGATCCCCCTGGAGGCGCTGCTTGTCGTGGCCCTCCTGCTCGCCCTGCCGTCTCGCGGCAGCCGACTGGTCGCGACGCTGGCCGGCGTGGCCCTCGGCCTGCTCGGCCTGTTGAAGCTGTTCGACCTGGGGTTCACCGCCTCGCTGAGCCGGGCGTTCGACCCGGTGCTCGACTGGGCACTCCTCGACGAGGGTTTCGCCTTCCTCAGCGAGTCGTACGGTCGACCCGCCGCCATCGGCGTCGCCATCACACTGGCGGTGGTGCTCGTGGGCCTGCCCACACTGGTCACGCTGTCGATGCGGCGACTGCGGCGGCTGGTGGTCCGGCACCGCACCGGGAGCACCCGGATCGTGGCCGCGCTGGTGGTCGTCTGGGTGGCCTGCGCCGCGTTCAACGTGCGGGTGGTCGAGGGCGTGCCGGTCGCCGACACGTCCGCCACCACACTGGCCAACGGGCACGGCTTCCAGGTGCGCCTGCGCCTCGACGACCGCGAGACGTTCGGCGCGCTGATCGAGGCCGACAGGTTCGGCGACACCCCGGGTGACCAGCTACTGACCGCGCTACGCGGCAAGAACGTGGTGGTCGCCTTCGTGGAGAGCTACGGCCGGGACGCCGTCGAGGACCCGGAGTTCGCGCCGCAGGTCGGTGCGGTCCTCGACCGCGGCACCAGCGAGCTGGGCGCTGCGGGTTTCGCCGCGCAGAGCGGCTTCCTCACCTCGCCGACATTCGGTGGCGGCAGTTGGCTCGCGCACGACACGCTGCTCTCCGGCCTCTGGATCGACAACGACCAGCGGCACCGCACCCTGCTGGCCAGTGACCGGATGACCCTCAACGGCGCCTTCCGACGGGCGAACTGGCAGACCGTCGGCGTGATGCCCGCCGTCACCAGGGCGTGGCCGGAGGGTTCCTTCTTCGGCTACGACCGGTTCTACGACGCCAAGGCGCTCGCGTACCGTGGCCCGAAGTTCAGCTTCGGCACCCCGCCCGACCAGTACACACTGGCGAGCTGGCAGCGCCTGGAGCAGGCGAAGCGTGACGGCAACGTGATGACCGAGCTGGCTCTGGTGTCGAGTCACGCGCCCTGGACGCCCGTTCCGCCGCTGCTCGACTGGGCCGACGTCGGCGACGGCGCGGTCTACAGTGGGGCCGGCGCGGGCCGTTCGGACGACAAGCGCCGCAACACCGGCCAGATCCGGGCGGACTACCGGAAGTCCATCGAGTACACCCTCGGCGCGCTCATTTCCTACGTGCGGACCTACGGAGACGACGACCTCGTGTTCATCGTCCTCGGTGACCACCAACCCGCCGCTGTCGTCACCGGCGAGAACGCCAGCCACGACGTGCCGATCTCGATCATCACCCGTGATCGGGCCGTGTTGGACCGGATCTCCGGGTGGGGCTGGCAGGACGGGCTGAAGCCCGGGCCGCAGGCGCCGGTCTGGCGGATGGACGCCTTCCGGGACCGGTTCCTGACCGCCTTCGGACCGTAACCCGGCCACCTCTCTCACGGACTGGACCCCAGACAGATGACGGCTACCACCGCCACCAGGATCGCCGCGCTCCGGACCGACCCGGCCCTGTCCCTGCTGCACCGGTCGCTGGACGTCTACTACGGCGATCCCGAGCGGGACGCGAGGATGGACGCGTTCTACTCCCGCTTCGTCAGGAGTGGGGACCTCGTCTTCGACATCGGCTCCCACGTGGGCGACCACATCGCCAGCTTCCGCCGTCTCGGCGCCCGGGTCGTCGCCGTGGAACCGCAGCCGCTGTGTCTGCGCGCCCTGCGGGCGATCTACGCCGACGACGACCGGGTGACAGTGGTCGACGCGGCGTGTGGCGCGCTCCCCGGGCGTACCCGGTTGCACGTCAACTCCGCCAACCCCACGGTCTCGACCGCCTCACCGGAATTCGTCCGGGCGGCGAAGGGCGCAGGCGGGTGGGAGGGCCAGGTGTGGGACGCCGACATCGAGGTCCCGGTGGTCACAGTCGACGCGCTGATCGAGACGTACGGCGTGCCGACCTTCACCAAGATCGACGTTGAGGGCTTCGAGGACGAGGTGCTGGCTGGCCTGAGCCGCCCACTACCCGCGCTGTCGTTCGAGTTCACCACAATCGCGCGGGCGGTCGCCGCCCGGTGTCTCGAGCGCCTGACCGCGCTGGGCTTCGACGGCTTCGACGTCGCGGTGGGCGACGACAAGTCGATGACGTTCCGACGGTGGATGTCCGCGAGCGACCTGGCGACGCACCTGCACGACCTGCCGCACGCCGCGAACTCCGGCGACGTGTACTGCGTGTCCGGAACCCAGGGGGCAACCACCGACAGCTGACGGAGCACTCGTCACCGCTTCGGTCCACGGTGAGCGGCACCGGGTCCGACGATCAGATGATCGGCCGCTGGCGGTGGGACGGACCAGCGCGGGATGATCGACGTTCGTCTCGACGCCGAGCCGAGCCACGCGATCGCGGGGAAGAGGGTGACGCCGATGACCCCGACACAGCTGCGCGCGTACGTCACCGTGGTCCGGCTGGGCTCGGTCAAACAGGCCGCCGCGGAGCTTCGGGTCTCCGAGTCGGCGGTGTCGCTGCACATCGCCCAACTGCGCAAGGAGTTCGGCGACAAGCTCTTTGCCCGCACGGCGGCTGGCCTCGCGTTCACCCCGGGTGGGCTGCGGCTGGCCAGTCGCGCGGCGGAACTGCTGGGCCTCCAGGACCGCACCATCCTTGAGGTCAGCGCCGCGACGCGTGGGCGACGGATGCTGCGGGTCGCCGCGTCGAGCCTGTTCGCCGAGTTCGCCGCGCCGGGGCTCATCGAACTCTTCGCGAAGCGGGCCGCCGACCTCGACGTCGAGCTGAGCGTGCGCAACCCGGGATCGTTCGGGTCGCTGCTGTTGACCCGCGCTGCGGACATCGCGATCGGGCCGCAGCCGTCGGTCGTCGACAGCGCCATCGGCTGCCGGCCGGTGATGAACTACCGGCTCGTGATCGCCGTCGGTCCGGAGCATCCACTGGCCGGCCTGGCGGCGTCCCCGGGGCAGCTGCGGGAGCAGACCTGGTTGCTCGGGCCGTCGGCCGCCACCGAGTGGGGCGCTGTCCCGGCGCTGCTGCGTCGGCTTGCCGTGCCGGACGAGCGGCAGCAGATCTTCCAGAGCCACGCGGCCGCGCTGGGGGAGGCCAAGCGGGGCAAGGGGGTGGCGCCGGCCCTCGCGTTCACCGTCGCGCCGGACATCCGTCAGGGCCAGCTCGGGCAGGTGGTGGGGCCGCACGCGACGATGGAGGCGGTGTGGCACGCGCAGGTCCTCGCCACCCCGGGTTCGATGTCGGCGGCCGAGGAGCTGTCGCGCTTCTCGTCGACGCCGAGGGCGATTCAGGCGATGATGCGCGGCGCGGGCGTGAGCGTCGGCCATTTCCGGCCGTCGGTGCACGTGACGCTCTGGAGTTGACGGGCGACGACCAGCAGGTCCTGGAAGGTGCCGGCCGGCAGCATCCGGTCGCAGTAGGGGAGTGCGGCGGCCATCCCGCCGACGCGGGGGGCGAAGCCGGGTGCGCCGGCGCGGGGATTCAACCAGACGATCCGGTACGCCCGGCGGCTCAGCCGGGCCATCACCGCTGCCAGGTCGACGGGCGGATCGCTGTCCCAACCGTCCGACCCGATCACCACCACCGCCCCGCGTACGGCCTCCGCGTGGTGAGAGGCGAGCAGGGCGCGCAGGTTCGTGGCGATGCGGGTGCCCCCGTACCGGTCGGTCACGGCGGCGCTGGCCTGCGCGACCGCCTCGGCCGCCGAGGTGTGCCGGAGCACCACTGTGAGCCGGGTCAGCGTCGTGGCGAACGCGAACACCTCCGCGTCGGCGACCACAGCGAACGCCCGCATCAGATGCAGGTACGCGGTCGCCTGCGCCCGCATCGACTCGCTGACGTCACAGAGCAGCACGACCCGGCGTGGCCGCCGTACCGGGCGCGCGCGGACGACCTCGACGGGCTCCCAGCCGGTACGCCGGGCTCGGGCGATGGTGGCCCGCAACGCGATCCGGGCACCGGACGAGCCGACGGTGTGCCGCCGGGTGCGGCGGGTCGGCCAGTCGGCGACGGCCGCGCGCAGGGCGTCGCCGAGCTGCGTGACCTGTGCGGCGTCGAGTTCGTCGAACGGACGGTCGGCGAGCCCGGTGTGGGCGCTCGGGCGACGCTCGGGCAGTCGCAGCTCGGTGTCGTGTTCCGGTGTCTCGGCGACCGTCGGCGGCAGTGTCGCCCACGGCAGCCCGCCGCCCGGCCCCGCGTCGTCGGTGTCGGCCGGCACCCGGACGTACACGTCGTCGGGCCCGTCGGTCGGGGGTGCGGACCGCTGCGTTCGGTGCATCGGTGGAGGGTCCGCGAAGATCGCCGCGAAGACCCGGTCGAACGCGGGGACGTCGGTGTGCCGTCGCACCAGGCTGATCCGGGCGGTCCAGTAGAGCGACGACATCGAGTCGGGTGGGCTGGCGGCGAGCGCCCGGACGAAGTCGTCGACGGTGGTCAGCCCGGCCGGGACGCCGGCTCGGCGCAGGCGCCCGGCCAGCGCCACAGCGAACGCGGCCCGGTCGACGCCGCGCAGCACGCCCTTGCTCACCGGCGCGCGACCAGCCAGGCGATCACCGCGCCGACCGCGACCAGACCGACGAGCACCGGTACGAGGCGCTTGGTGACCGACCCGCCGGCGATGCTGAGCAGGTCGAGCGCCTCCGGCTCGGCGGTCGGCGCGACACGTACGGCATCGCCCGACGACGCGACCGGGGACGGTGCGACCGGCGGCGGCGAACCTGGCCGTGACGAGACCGTTGACGGCTCGACGGGTGAGGGTGCCACGGCGGCGGTGCTGGGCGTGGTCGCGACCGCCGTGGCGGACGCGGCCGGAGTTGGCTCGATCGGTGCGGCGGACGCCCCCGGGGCTGACTCGGGCGGCGCGGCGGACGCGGCCGCCACAGGTTCGGCGTCGGAATGCGGCACCGGCGGTTCGGCGGCGAGCTTGGCCTCCAGATTGGCGACGAACTGGGCCAGCAACTTGCCCGACACCTCCTTGATCATGCCGCTGCCGAACTGGGCCAGCCTGCCGGAGATCTTCAGATCGGTGTCCACACTGACCACCGTCCGGTCGCCGTCCGGCCGCAGGTGCGCGGTGACCAGCGCGGACGCCGTGCCGGCCGAGCGGGCGTCCCGGCCCTTCGCGTCGATAACCCCGCGGTACGCGGCGTCGTCCTTCTCGACGAACCGGGCGGTGCCCGCGAACTCCGAGACGACCGGTCCGACCTTGACCCGCACCCGGCCCTGGTAGACGTCGCCGTCAACGTCGGTCAGCTGGGCGCCCGGCAGGCACGGTGCGAGCCCTTCCAGGTCGGTGAGCACCGCCCAGGCCCGTTCGATCGGGACGGTGACCGCGAACTCGTTGGTGATCTTCATGGCGGACTCTCCTGGTAGGCGCCGAGCGCGGCGGCGACCACGGCGCGGTCGTCGGGGGTCTTGGCGATGGTGCCGATGGTCTGGACGACACCGTCGGCGGCCAGATCGGTGACGCCCAGCACGGACAGCGCGCCCACCCAGTCGATGGTCTCCGCCATCCCGGGCGCCTTCTCCAACTCCCGGTGGCGTACGACGCCGATGAACTGCACGGCCGTCTGGATCAGCGGCTCGGTCGCGCCCGGTACGGCCCGGCGGACGATCTCCACGGCGCGGGCCGGTTCGGGGAAGTCGATCCAGTGGTACAGGCAGCGGCGGCGCAGCGCGTCGTGCAACTCCCGGCTGCGGTTGGAGGTGAGCACCACGACCGGTGGCGTGCGGGCGGTGAAGGTGCCGAGTTCGGGGATCGTGATGCCGGCCTCGCCGAGGAACTCGAACAGCAGCGCCTCGAACTCGTCGTCGGCCCGGTCGATCTCGTCGATCAGCAGCACCGGCGGGACCGGCCCACTGTGGCGTACGGCCCGCAGGATCGGCCGTTCCTGGAGGTACTCGGCGCTGAACAGATCCGCGTCGGTGAGCCGGGTATGGTGCGCCTCGGCGAGCCGGATCGCCAGCAGCTGCCGCTGGTAGTTCCACTCGTAGAGCGCCTCGCCAGCGGTGAGCCCCTCGTAGCACTGCAACCGGATCAGCGGTGTCTCCAGCGCGCGGGCCAACGCCTTCGCGGCGGCGGTCTTGCCGACCCCCGGCTCGCCCTCCAGCAGCAGTGGCCGACCGAGGCGCAGGGCCAGGAACAGCGCCATCGCCATGCCGTCATCGACCAGGTAGTCGACGGCGTCGAGGCGGTGCCGGACGGCCTGGGCGTCCTTCATGCCTCGCCCGCCAGCAGGCGCTCGTAGTCGGCTCGGGTGTCCACGTCGATCGGCACCGGCCCGTCGACCGTCACCTCGGTCACCGGGTGGCGCCCGGAGTGCAGGAGCTTCCAGACGGCCTTGTCGCCGTGCAGGTCGTACAACTCGGGCAGCACCTCCCGGCCGAAGCGGAAGGGATGGCCCAGGCCGTCCGCGTACCGGCACACGGCCAGCGGGGTGCTCGCCGCGGCGACCCGGCGGACGTCAGCGGCGCGGACGCCGGGCTGGTCGCCGAGGAGCAGCACCAGCGCGTCGGCGCGCGGGTCCACCGCCCGGGCGGTGGTGCGCACCGACGACCCGCAGCCGGTGCTGAACGCCGGGTTCTGCACGACCTGGCATCCGGTCAGGTCCACCCGGTCGCGGATGTCGCCAGCCGCGCCGCCGAGGGTGACGAGCAACTGGTCGAAGCCGCACGAGCGGGCCAGGTCGAGTGTGGCGTCGAGCAGCGTCCGCCCCCGGTACGGGAGCAGTTGCTTGGCCTCGCCGAACCGCACCGACGCTCCAGCGGCGAGCACCACGCCGGTCAGGAACACCTGTCACGCCGCCGTGTAACTCGCGAGGCAACCGGCGCAGCAGAACCAGAAGTCCTGCCCGTCGACGCGCGCGTGCGGCGTCTCCGCCCCGACCAGCACTGTCATCCCACACACCGGGTCGAGGGCCTGCTGCGGTCGGGCGGCCGGCGCGCCGGAGGCCGGGGCCAGCCCGTCCACCCGGATGGCCCGGACCACCTCACCCATGATCGCCAGGGCGATCTCCGCTGGCGTGCGGGCGCCGATCTCCAGCCCGGCCGGGGTGTGGACGCGGGCGCGTTCCGGGTCGGTGAGGCCCAGCTCGTCGAGCAGGGCCGTGCCGCGTTTGCCGCTGGCCACCAACGCGATGAACCCGACGCCGGCGTCGAGTGCGGCCCGGATCGCCTCCGGCTCGCCAGTGCCCAACCCGGCCACCACCACAGCGGTGCAGCCGGTGCTGTCGTCGGCGGCGACGACGTCGAAGTCGAGGAACCCGGCCAGGGTCGCCACGGCGGCGCTGATCGGGGTGTCACCGACCACGCGCAGCGCCGGCGCCGGCAGCATCGGTCGGAGGAAGACCTCGATCGCCCCACCGGAGTGGCACGGGTTCACCACCACCCGCGCCCCCGGCGTCTCGGGGAACGGTGCCGCGCCCTCCGGCAGCACCCGCAGCAGCAGGGCGGTGCCGTCGCGCAGGGTGTCGAGGGCGGCGGCCCGTACCGAACTCTGCGCGCACACCCCGCCCACGAAGCCCTCGATCGAGCCGTCGGACCGGATCACCGCGTCGTCGCCCGGCCGGGCCGACGTCGGATCCTGCGCGCGGACCACTGTGGCGTGGACGAACGGCTCCCGGGTGTCGGTCAGCTCCCGGGCGCGTTCGGCGATGGTGGTCATTCTCGGCTCCTCAGATCGGCGGCCGGGCCTGGCCGCGCATCGCGTCCCAGACCCGCGACGGCGTCAGCGGCATGTCGGCGTGGCGGACGCCGAAGGGCTTCAGGGCGTCGATGACCGCGTTGACGATCGCGGGCGGCGACCCCACCGTGGCGGACTCGCCCACGCCCTTCGCGCCGATCGGGTGGTGCGGCGACGGCGTGACGGTGAAACCGGTCTCCCAGTCGGGCACCTCCAGCGACGTCGGGATCAGGTAGTCCATCAGGGACGCGCCGAGGCAGTTGCCGTCCTCGTCGAACGCGATCATCTCCATCAGCGCCATACCGACCCCGTCGGTCAAACCGCCGTGCACCTGCCCCTCGATGATCATCGGGTTGATCCGGGTGCCGCAGTCGTCGACGGCGATGAACCGTCGTACCTTCACCTGCGCCGTTCCTGGGTCGATGTCCACCACGCAGATGTACGCGCCGTGCGGATAGGTCAGGTTCGACGGGTTGTAGCAGATCTGCGCCTCCAACCCGCCCTCGATGCCCTCGGGCAGGTCGCCCGCGCCGTGCGCGCGCAGGGCGATGTCCTGGATCGTGACGGACCTGCCCGGGTCACCGGCGACGTGGAACGCGCCCTTCTCCCACTCCAGGTCGGCAACCGACACCTCGAGCATCCCCGAGGCGATGATCCGGGCCTTGTCGCGGACCTTCCGGGCCACCAGCGCCGCCGCCGCTCCCGAGACGGGCGTCGAACGGCTGCCGTACGTGCCGAGGCCGAACGGGGTGTTGTCGGTGTCGCCGTGCAGCACCTCGATGTCCGCCGGGGGGATCCCGATCTCCTCGGCGACGATCTGCGCGAACGTCGTCTCGTGCCCCTGCCCCTGCGACTGCACGCTGAGGCGTACCACTGCCTTCCCGGTCGGGTGGACGCGCAGCTCGCAGCCGTCGGCCATGCCCAGCCCGAGAATGTCCATGTCCTTGCGCGGTCCGGCACCGACGGCCTCGGTGAAGAACGCGATGCCGATGCCCATCAGCTCGCCCCGGGCCCGCTTCTCGGCCTGCTCGCGGCGCAACTCGTCGTAGCCGGCCATCTCCATCGCCAACCGCATCGTCGGCTCGTAGTTGCCCGAGTCGTACACCCAGCCGGTCTTCGTCGTGTACGGGAACTGCTCCGGCTGGATGAAGTTCTTCAGGCGCAGCTCGGCCGGGTCCATGCCGAGTTCGTCGGCGAGGCAGTCGACGATCCGCTCGACCAGGTAGACCGCCTCGGTGATCCGGAACGAGCAGGCGTACGCGACGCCGCCGGGCGCCTTGTTGGTGTAGACCGCCGTCATCTTGCAGTAGGCGGCCTCGATGTCGTAGCTGCCGGTGAAGACCCCGAAGAAGCCGGCCGGGTACTTCACCGGGGCGGCGGTGCCGTTGAACGCGCCGTGGTCGGCCAGCACGTTGGTGCGGATGCCGAGGATCCGGCCGTCGCGGGTAGCGGCGATCTCCCCGCGCATGATGTAGTCGCGGGCGAAACCGGTGCTGATCAGGTTCTCCGAGCGGTCCTCCATCCACTTCACCGGCTTGCCGGTGACGATCGAGGCGACGATCGCGCAGACGTACCCGGGGTAGATCGGCACCTTGTTGCCGAACCCGCCGCCGATGTCCGGCGAGATCACCTGGATCTTGTGCTCGGGCAGGCCGGCCACTATGGCGTAGAGGGTGCGGTGCGCGTGCGGGGCCTGGGTGGTCGACCAGAGCCGCAGCTTGCCGTCGACAGCGTCGTAGTCGGCGACCGCCCCGCACGTCTCCATCGGCGCCGGGTGTACCCGGGGGTAGACGAGATCCTGGCTGACCACGACGTCCGCGCGGGCGAAGACCGCCTCGGTGGCCGCCTCGTCGCCGGTCTCCCAGTCGAAGCAGTGGTTGTTCGTCTTGCCGTCCAGATCGTCGCGGATCAGCGGCGCGTCCGACTCCAACGCCCGACGCGCGTCGATCACCGGGTCGAGGACGTCGTACTCGACGTCGATCAGCTCCAGCGCGTCACGCGCCGAGTACCGGTCCTCGGCGACGACGAACGCCACCTCCTGGCCCTGGAACCGCACCTTGTCGGTGGCGAGCACGGCCTGCACGTCGTTGGAGAGCGTCGGCATCCAGGCCAGGTTCTGCTGCGCCAGCATCGCCCCGGTCACCACCGCCTTCACCCCGGGCGACGCCTCGGCGGCGCTCGTGTCGATGCTGAGGATCCGGGCGTGCGCCACCGGCGACCGGAGGATCGCGAGGTGCAGCATGCCGGGCAGTTGGACGTCGTCGACGTAGCGGCCACGCCCACGCAGGAAGCGCGGGTCCTCCTTGCGCAGCATCCGGCCGTACCCGACGGGCTTCTGGTCGTTGTCGTGGAACGTGTCCACGCGCTCGTGCACAGTGGTCATGCGACGGCCTCCGCGGGCTGGCCGGCGTTGTCGATCTCGCCGGCCTCTGACGATTCGGTGGTCTCGGTGACCTCGGCCGCGGCCTGCGCCTCGGCCACGGCGGCCCAGCGGACCGAGCGCACGATGGTGGCGTAACCAGTGCACCGGCAGATCTGACCCGAGATCGCCTCCCGGATCTCCGTCTCGCTCGGGTCGGGGTTGCGGTCGAGCAGCGCCCGCGCGGTCATCATCATCCCCGGCGTGCAGAACCCGCACTGCAGACCGTGGCACTGCATGAACCCCTGCTGGATCGGGTCCAGTTCGGCGCCCTTGGCGAGGCCCTCGACGGTACGTACCTGGTGGCCGCCGGCCATCGCCGCGAGCACCGTGCACGACTTCACCGGCTCGCCGTCGAGCCAGACCACGCAGGTGCCGCAGTTGCTGGTGTCGCAGCCCCAGTGCGTGCCGGTCAGACCCAGCACGTCGCGCAGGAAGTGCACCAGCAGCAGCCGGGCCTCGATCTCCCGGGTGACCTCGACGTCGTTGACGGTCATGGTGACCTGCATGCTCAGCTCCTCGCCCGTTCGACGGCCCGGCGCAGGGTCCGCTGGGTCAGCTCGGCGGCCAGATGCCGCTTGTAGTCCGCGCTGCCGCGCTGGTCGGTCACCGGGTCGCAGCTGTCCGCCGCGATCGCCCCGGCCTGCTCGTAGAGGCTCTCCGAGGGTTCCTGCCCGCGCAGCGCCGCCGAGATCGCCGGGATGCCGGTGGTGTTGGGGCCGACCGCCGCGAGCCCGACCCGGGCGTCGACTATCGCGCCGCCGTCGAGCCACACCGCAGCGCCGGCCGACACCACGGCCCAGTCGCCGGCCCGGCGCTCCACCTTGGCGTACGCGCTGCCGCAGCCGGGCCGTACCGGTAGCCGGATCTCGACCAGGATCTCGTCGTCCGCGACGGCCGTCTCGTACGGCCCGACGTGGAACTCCTCCATCGACACGACCCGCCCCGCGCCGCCCGGACCACGGATCACGCACCGCGCGTCCAGCGTCGTGCAGACCGCCGACAGATCCTCGGACGGGTCGGCCTGGCACAACGAGCCGCCCAGCGTGCCCCGGTTGCGCACCACCGGGTCGGCGATCACCCGTTCGGCGTCGGCGAAGATCGGAAACGCCGCCGCCAGCACTGGGGACTCGAGGAGTTCCCGATGCCGGGTCAACGCCCCGATGCGGACCTCGTCGGGGCCTGCCTCGACGTAACCCAACTCGCCGTGCAGGTCGTTGATGTCGATCAGATAGTCGAAGTTGGCCAGCCGGAGCTTCATCATCGGCAACAGGCTGTGCCCGCCGGCGATCAGGCGGGCTGTCCCGCCCAGCCGCTCCAGCAGGCTGATCGCATGGTCCACACTGGTGGCTCGCTCGTACTCGAACGGTGCCGGCACCTGCATGTCGCACCTCCGCAGTCCGGCAAAATCTCTGCCCGCCGGTGGTCAAAGTCAACGGCGACCTAAGCAACTGCTTAGGTCGCCGTTGACGGTGCCGCCGGGGCTCGCGGATCGTGCGGCCATGCGGGACATCGTCGACGGGCTGGCCGGCTGGCGTGCCGCGGGCGTCGCGTTCGCCGTCGCGACAGTCGCGCGGACCTGGAAGTCCGCGCCCCGGCAACCTGGCGCTGCGATGGCCGTCTCGGCGCACGGCGACGTGGTGGGCAGCATCTCCGGCGGCTGCGTCGAGGGCGCTGTCTACGAGATCTGCCGGACCGCGATCCAGACCGGCGCAGCGCACACCCAGACCTTCGGCATCAGCGACGACGACGCGCTGGACGTCGGGCTGACCTGCGGTGGCACCATCCAGGTCCTTGTGCAACCGAGCGTCGCGATGACCGAGTTCGACGAGGTCCTCGCCGCGATCCGCGACGGCCGTCCGGTCGCCACCGCATCGGTCGAGAACGCCCAACTGGTGATCTGGCCCGACCGGGTGGCGGGCAGCCTCGGCGCACCCGACCTGGACGACGCGGCGGCCCGGCAGGCGACCGGGATGCTCACCCTCGGCGTCACCGGCACGATCCACCTGGGCCGGCAGGGGCAGCAGCGCGGCGACGAGGTGGCCGTGTTCGTCCAGTCGTACGTGCCACCACCCCGGATGATCATCTTCGGTGCGATCGACTTCGCCGCCGCGATGGCCCGGATCGGTAAGTTCCTCGGCTACCACGTCACTGTCTGCGACGCCCGCCCGGTGTTCGCCACCCGAGCGCGTTTCCCGGACGTCGACGACCTCGTCGTCCGCTGGCCGCACGCGTACCTGGAGTCGACGATTGTCGACGACCGCACCGTGCTCTGCGTCCTGACCCACGACCCCAAGTTCGACGTGCCGCTGCTCCGGGTCGCCCTCGCCACGCCCGCCCGTTACATCGGCGCGATGGGCAGTCGGCGTGCCCACGACGATCGGATGCGCCGGCTGCGCGAGGCGGGTGTCCCGGAGAGCGCGTTGGCCCGACTCTGCTCGCCGATCGGGCTGGACCTGGGCGCGCGGACACCGGAGGAGACGGCCGTGGCGATCGCCGCCGAGATCACCGCTCAGACCTGGGGCGGCTCGGGTCGCCCGCTCAGCGACCTGGCGACCCCGATCCACCACACCTGACCTGACGTGGCCTTTCCGATCATCCGGGTACCCTCCGCGGATGGACCTCGACGATCTTCCGCTGGCCGAGTTCGCGTTTCCCGGGCCACTGCGGGACAAGCTCGTGGGCGCGATCCTGTCCGGGGCGAAGACGTCGACGACCGGCCTGCTGGTCGGGTACGAGTGCGCGAACGAGCCGCTGCCCGAGGTTGGTCAACTGTCCGCCGTGGTGGACTCCGCCGGCCGCCGGGTCGCGGCCATCGAGCTGACCTACGTACGGGTGGTCCGGCTCGCCGAGGTCGACCTGCCACACGCCCTGGCCGAGGGGGAGGGCGACGAGTCGGTGGCGCAGTGGCGTGCGGGGCACGAGACCTTCTGGCACAGTGCCGAGGTACGCGCGGAGCTGGGCGACCCCGGCTTCACCGTGGACGACGACACCCTGGTGGTGACCGAACGCTTCCGGCTGGTGCACGTCGCCTGATCGGCTCTGTCCACCGTGGACCTGCGGACGACAGGCCACGCGGTCGTGCAAGGTCACCTATGCTCTGCGCGTGATCCCCCCGGCACTCGAGATCCGTGGCCTGGTCAAGACCTTCGCGGCGCATCGCGCGGTGGACGGCATCGATCTGACCGTCCACCCCGGCACCTTCCACGGCATTGTCGGGCCCAACGGCGCCGGCAAGTCCACCACCATCGGGATGGCCGTCGGCCTGGTCACCCCGGACTCCGGGCAGATCCGGATCCTCGGCCACGACGCGCTGCGCGAGCGCGGCCAGACCCGCGCGCTGACCGGCGTGCTGCCCGACGGCCTCGACTTCCCCGAACGCCTCACCGGCGCCGAACTGCTGCGCTACAGCGCCGGCCTGCGCGGGCTGCCCCGGGCCACGGCCACCGACCGTGCCGCCGAACTGATCGACGTGCTCGGCCTCGCCAAGGGCGCTGGCACCCCGCTGGCCGACTGCTCCACCGGCACCCGCAAGAAGCTCGGCCTCGCCCAGGCGCTGCTGCACGGGCCTCGGCTGCTCGTGCTCGACGAACCGTTCGAGGCGGTCGACCCGGTGTCCGCGGCCACCATCCGCCGGGTGCTGCGCCGGTTCGTGGCCGGCGGCGGCACCTGCGTGCTGTCCACCCACTCGATGCTGCTCGTCGAGCAGATGTGCGACGAGGTCACAGTGATCCATCAGGGCCGGGTGGTCGCCGCCGGGTCGGTCGCCGAGGTCGCCGCCGGCGGCAGCCTGGAGGACCGGTTCGTCGAGTTGGTCGGCGCCGAAGCCTCCGGCAGCGCCGGTCTGGACTGGCTGACCGGGGCACGATGAGCGCCGAACTGACCGCCCCCGGCCGGCTGGGCGGCACCCTCGGCGCGATCGCGGTACCGGCCCGGATGCGCGCGACGATGCTGCGTCGCTCGCTACGCGAGCACCCCGGGCCTACTGTGGCCGGCCTGGTCGGTCTGCTCGCCGCCGCCTGGTTGATCCGGTACGCGCTCCGCGGCGACCAGCACACCCTCGGCCTGCTGGCCGGGGCGTGGGTCCTGGGTTGGATCGTGTTGCCGCTGCTGCTCGGCGGAGGTCGCGGCCGGGTCCGCCCGGCCCACCTGCGGTTGGAGCCGATCGGCGGGGTGCCGGCCGCGATCGGTCTGCTCGCCGCGTCGGCGATCGGCATCGGCCCGGCCGTGTCGCTGGTGGCACTCGCCGCGCTGCCGGTGCACGCCGCCCGGTACGGCACCGTCGCGGTCCTCGTCAGCGCCGGCGGCGCGCTGCTGCTCTGGCTGCTCGGGCTGATCGGCTCGGCCATCGCGCTGGAGGTCGTCGGCCACGCCGGCGGCCCGGCCGGGGCACTGCTCACCGGCGTCTTCACCGGTACGGCGATGGGTGTCGCCGGGTCGCTCTGGGCGGTCTTCCCGTGGGTGTCGGTACTGCTCGTCGCAGCGCCGGAGGAGGTGGTCCGGGCCATGGCGTACGTGCCGAGCGCCTGGCCGGTCTCCGCCGTGACCGGGCCAACCGGGCAAGGGGTGCGCCTGATGGCGACCCTGGTGGGCATCGTGGCGCTCTGCGCCGCCGCGTACATCATGCTTGTCCGCAGGGTGATCACCGCCGGCGTGCCGTTCCGGCCGCGCCGGACCACGGCGGCGTCACCGGCCGCGGCTGAGCGCGAGTGGCTGGGGTGGGTGCCGGCGGCGACGCGGGCGGTCGTCGGCCGTGAGCTGCGGGCCTGGATGCGGCATCCGTTGCGGTTGCAGTATCTGGCGTTCGCTGTGGTGTACGGGGCGCTGCTCGCCGGGCTGCCGCTGCTGTCCGACGTGGACCTGCTGCTGCCGTGGGCCGGGCCGCTCGCCGTGCTCGGCGCGGCGGCGATGTCGGCCGGGCTGGTGGGGCTGGACGGCACCGCGTTGTGGATGCCGCTCACCACGCCCGGCGGCGAACGGGCCGAGGTCCGGGGTCGGGCCCTGGCCTGGCTGGTGCTGGTCACCCCGATCGGCGTGCTGCTCGCAGTCGCCGGTGTCCTCCTCGCGCCCGACGTCGACCCCCTGGCAGCGCTCTCCACCCTGCCGGCCCTGCTCGGCGCGGGAGCGTCGGTGCCGGTGTGGGTGTCGCTGCTGCGCGTACGCCCGGTGGCCGACCCGCGGCATCCGACCGCGGCCGACAACCCGACAGACATCGTCAGCGTGCTGGTCGCCACAGCGGCTGGGCTGCTCGCCGCCGCGCCGGTGCTCGGCCTGATGATCTGGGGTCCGCCGGAGGCGGCACCGCTGTTGCCGCTGGTCGGACTGCTCGGAGGCGCCGCCGCCTGGTGGGGTGGCGTGTGGCTGGCCGACGAGCGGTTCGCCCGGCGCGGCACGACGGTGCTCGCCGCGGCCGGTCAGCGGAGCCGACCCCCGGAGACGGTGCTCCCGCTGACCTGGGACGCGCAGTGGTATCGGGAGAACAGGTCCACCGCGTGGGCGCTGGGGCTGCTGACGGTCGGGTGGATCCCGGTGATCCCGCAGGGATTGATGCCGCTGGTGTTCGGAATCGACAGCGGGTGGATCGTGGCGGGCCACCTGGACGGGGGGATGCGTACGGCGGTGGGGTTGGCGATGGTCGGTCTGGGGGTCGCGATGCTGCTCGCCGGCCTGGTGCTGTGGGATCGCCGACCGCAGCCGGGCGGCCCTGCCCAACCTGCTCCCCCCACGTGACCGTTCCCCCTGTACGCGGGATCGCCCGCCTACAGCAGTGCGAGCTGGCCCTCGACCTCATCCGTGTGCGGCTCGCGTAACTGCCAGAGGCGGACCACCCCGAGGCAGGCGTCGTACGTCAACCACCGTCCGTGTCCGCCGGCGGACCGAATCGAGTTCTGCGGCATGCCGATGCCGTAATCCATCACGGTCTGCGGGCGCAGCGTGCGGGTGGAGAGTAGGAGATGCTGCTCGGCGTCACTCTCGTCGATCGCGACGCCGACCATCACCCAGTCGTCGCGACGTGTCACACCTACCACATCAACACCACCGGCGAATTGTGCGTTTGGCCTATCAAACGAGTACGCGGACGGTGTAGCAGTGGACCTCCCGGAGCATCACGCATACTCCTGTTCCAGGATGGCCAGGTCGCGGTCGGCGAACTGCACGTGCGCCCACTGGTCGCTGAAGATGACTTGCAGGCACTTGACCGCCGTACGTTCGGCGGGCGGCGGGCAGCCGATCACGGTGTTCGGCCCCCGCACGCGGTCCAGCTCCTCCTGCGTGACCTGCGCCAGATATGCGCGCAGATCGGCGATCCGCTCGGCGCGCACGGCGAGGATCTCGCCGAGGGTGGGCGCGGCCGACTCGTCGATGCCGAACTCGGTGCCGTTGGTGGTGAACGATGCGGGTACGCCGATCGGATGGAACGGGTTCGGGCGAAGGGCCGCCGCGTGGCCATACCAGGCGTCCACGACGAAGATCGTGTGGCGCAGGGTTTGGGCGAGCGACCATTCGTCGTTCACTGATCTGTGGACGGCTTCCTCTGGCAGCACGCTTGCGCGTCGCAGCGTCGCTTGCCACAGCTCCTCGATGACATCCACCGCATCGCGCATCGTCTCGGGTGTGGTTGGCTGCAGTCGAAGGCGTTCGGGGTGCAGGCGATCCAGCTCGGCCTCGATCAATGGCATGACCTCCACGGCGTTGACGCGCAGGCCGTCGATCGCCCCGTCGATGTCGGCGTTCAACAGCAGCACGCCACGCATCCGGGCGCCGCTGAGATCCACCTCGCGGAAGGTTGCGCTGGCCATTGACAGGTCGATGAACTCCGCACCCTCGTAGTCGGGCTGCTGCACGAATCGCGTCATCGGCACATCGTAGAAACCCGGTACGACAAGACCACCAAATCAAGATCCCAGCGGACCATCCTGAACCGCCTGACCAAAGATCCGGCTTGAGGCTGCGTCTGGTGGCTTGCGACCGGTGGCGCGCACGCGCGGGGTCGTCAGGATCTCAGCGCCGTGGCTGGTCTTCGTAACCTTGGTCCGCCAGACTGCGCGGTATGGGTGATCGTTGGCGCCGTTGGGCGTGGGTCGGGGTGCTCCTCATCGGGCTGATCCTTTATCTGGCGGTGCTGCGGACCCTGGTCAGCACCAAGAATCCGAACTTCGTACCGGCGTTGATCCTGCTCGGGGCGACGTTGGTGCCGTTGACCTTCCTGACATTCGCGCAGGCCCGGACCGGCCGGTGGCAGGTGCCGGCGTCGGTGTTGGTGACGTCGGCGTTCTTCGGCGGTGTGATCGGCACTGTGGTCGCCGGCACCCTGGAGTACGACACCCTGCGCGGCCTCGGCACCCTGCCGATGGTGTTCGTCGCGTTGATCGAGGAGTCGGCGAAGCTGATCGTCCCGGTGGTGCTGCTGTTCACGGTGGTGGCCCAGCGTCGTCGCCGGGTGCCCTCCGACGGGCTGATCATCGGCATCGCCGCCGGCATGGGGTTCGCCGCGCTGGAGACGATGGGCTACGCCTTCAGCGCGCTGCTGAGTTCGCAGGGCAACATCGGCGCGGTGGAGCAGACGCTCTTCATCCGGGGTCTGACGGCGCCCGCCGGTCACACCGCCTGGACCGGGCTGACCGCCGGCGCGCTGTGGGCGTTGCTGGCGAGCCCGAGCGTCGCTCGGCTCTTCGGGTTCATCGGCACGTTCGTGGGTGTCGTCGTCCTGCACACCCTCTGGGACACGTTCTCCGGTTCGCTGGTCTTCGTCGTGTTGGCGATCATCAGCATCGGCTGGTTGTTCTGGGAGTTGCGCCGGTACCGGACCTTCAGCGATCAGCACATCGGCCAGCTGCAACCGCACTGACCAGCGCCGTACGTCATGCCTCTCCCGGCCCGCACCAAAGGGCTGGGAGAGGCATGACTGTTCGTGATCCCGCTGCGACCGGGCCGGCACCTCAACTAACGTCAGAGTGTTCATATTTGGCGGCATTGGTCGGGAAGGTGCGGCGATGGGGGTGCGCAGCTGGTTCGAGGGTTGGCCGGTCTATCGCCAGCTCACCGGCACGGACCCGCTGGGCCGGGGTGCCGCGGCGAAGTCCGACGGGTCCCGCGCGCTCACCGCCCGCACCGACACCGCCGATTCGATGGCCCGGTCCGTGTGCCCGTACTGCGCCGTGGGTTGTGGTCAGCGGGTGTTCGTGAAGGACGGGCAGGTCAGTCAGATCGAGGGTGATCCGGACAGTCCGATCTCGCGGGGTCGGCTCTGCCCGAAGGGTTCGGCGAGCAAGAGCCTGGTCACCAGTCCGCTGCGGCAGACAACGGTCCGCTACCGCCGGCCGTACGGCACCGAGTGGGAGGACCTCGACCTCGACACGGCGTTGAACATGATCGCCGATCGGGTCCTGGCCGCCCGGGACGAGACCTGGGAGGACGTCGACGCCGAGGGTCGACCGCTCAACCGGACGCTGGGTATCTCCAGTCTGGGTGGGGCGACGCTGGACAACGAGGAGAACTACCTCATCAAGAAGTTGTTCACCGCGATGGGGGCGCTCCAGATCGAGAACCAGGCCCGCATTTGACACTCCTCCACCGTCCCCGGTCTGGGGACCAGCTTCGGGCGTGGCGGCGCCACCCAGTACCAGCAGGACCTGTCGAACTCCGACGTCATCGTCATCCAGGGTTCGAACATGGCCGAGGCGCACCCGGTGGGTTTCCAGTGGGTGATGGAGGCCAAGCGCAAGGGTGCGAAGGTCTTCCACGTCGACCCGCGGTTCACCCGCACCAGCGCGCTGGCTGACTCGTACCTGCCGATCCGGGCGGGCACCGACATCGCGCTGCTCGGTGGGGTGGTGCGCTACATCCTCGACAACGAGCTGGACTTCCGGGAGTACGTCGTCGCCTACACCAACGCCGCGACCATCGTGACCGAGGAGTACGCCGACACCGAGGACATGCACGGCCTGTTCTCCGGCTTCAACGACGACAACGCCACCTACGACCAGGCCAGTTGGCGGTACGAGGGCCACTCGCAGAACCAGACGACCCGCGACAGCGAGACACAGCGGGAGACGGCGGCGGGGCTGGAGAACGAGTCGCACGGCGCGCCCGTCGGCGGCGAGACCGAACGTGACGAGACGTTGCAGCACCCGCGCTGCGTCTACCAGATCCTCAAGCGGCACTTCGCCCGCTACACCCCGGAGATGGTGGAGCGGGTCTGCGGGATCCCGCAGGAGAAGTTCCTCGAACTGGCCCAGGCGTGGACGGAGAACTCCGGCCGGGACCGGACCGGCATGCTCGTCTACTCGGTGGGCTGGACGCAGCACAGCGTCGGCGTGCAGTACATCCGCACCGGCGCGATCATCCAGCTCCTGCTGGGCAACGTGGGCCGCCCGGGTGGCGGGGTGATGGCGCTGCGCGGGCACGCCAGCATCCAGGGGTCCACCGACATCCCGACGCTGTTCAACCTGCTTCCGGGTTACCTGCCGATGCCGCACCACGCCAACCACCCGACCCTGGACACGTGGGTGGACAGCATCGCGCATCCCGGGCAGAAGGGCTTCTGGGGCAACGCCCGCACCTACGGCGTCAACCTGCTCAAGGCGTACTGGGGCGACGCGGCCACCGCCGACAACGACTACTGCTACGGGTACATGCCGCGGATGACCGGCGACCACGGCACCTATCAGCAGGTGCTCGACATGATCGACGGCAAGATCAAGGGCTATTTCCTGCTCGGGCAGAACCCGGCGGTCGGTTCGGCGCACGGCCGGGCGCAGCGGCTCGGGATGGCCAACCTCGACTGGTTGGTGGTCCGGGACCTGTTCATGATCGAGAGCGCCACGTTCTGGCAGAACGCACCGGAGATCGAGACCGGCGAGATCGCGCCCGAGCGGTGCCGCACCGAGGTGTTCTTCCTGCCCGCCGCCTCCCACGTGGAGAAGGAGGGCACCTTCACCCAGACGCAGCGCCTGTTGCAGTGGCGGGAGAAGGCCGTCGAGCCGCCAGGCGACGCCCGCTCCGAGCTGTGGTTCTTCTACCACCTCGGTCGCGTCATCCGGGAACGGTTGGCGACGTCGACGAAGCCGCGCGACCGTGCGCTGCTCGACCTCGCCTGGGACTACCCCACGCACGGCCCGACCGTCGAGCCGAGCGCCGAGGCGGTGCTGCGCGAGATCAACGGGTACGACGTGGCCACCGGCCGGCCGCTGGCGTCGTTCACCGAGATGAAGGACGACGGCTCCACCGTCGGCGGTTGCTGGATCTACACCGGGGTGTACGCCGACGGCGTCAACCAGGCGGCCCGCCGCAAACCCGGCTCGGAGCAGTCCCTGGTGGCACCGGAGTGGGGTTGGGCGTGGCCGGCGAACCGGCGCATCCTCTACAACCGTGCCTCCGCCGACCCGGACGGCAACCCGTGGAGTGAGCGCAAACGCTACGTCTGGTGGGACGCGGACAAGAGCGAGTGGACCGGCTACGACGTGCCGGACTTCGAAAAGACCAAACCGCCGTCGTACCGACCGGCGCACGACGCCTCGGGTGTGGCGGGCATTGCCGGCGACGACCCGTTCATCCTTCAGGGCGACGGTAAAGGCTGGCTCTACGCGCCCACCGGCGTGCTCGACGGACCGATGCCCACCCACTACGAGCCGGTCGAGTCGCCGGTACGCAACCCGCTCTACCGACAGCAGGCCAACCCGACCCGCAAGGTCTACACCCACCCGATCAACACGCTCAACCCGAGCCCGCCGGAACCGTACAGCCAGGTGTTCCCGTACGTGTTCACTGTCAGCCGGCTCACCGAGCACCACACCGCCGGCGGGATGAGCCGGACGGTGTCGCCGCTGGCCGAGTTGCAGCCGGAGATGTTCGTGGAGGTGTCCCCGGAGTTGGCCGCCGAACGTGGTCTCACCCACCTGGGTTGGGCGCACCTGGTCACCGCCCGTGCGGCTATCGAGGCGAAGGTGCTGGTGACCGATCGGCTCACCCCGCTGCGGGTGGACGGTCGGATCATCCACCAGGTGTGGTTGCCGTACCACTTCGGTTTCGAGGGCCTTGTCACCGGTGACTCGGCCAACGATCTGTTCGGCATCAGCCTGGACCCGAACGTGCTGATCCAGGAGAGCAAGGTCGGCACCTGCGACGTCCGTCCCGGGCGACGCCCGAAGGGCGCCGAGCTGCTGGCTCTCGTCGTCGACTACCGGCGACGGTCCGGCGACCTCAGCCCGCACTACCCACCGCAGGTCACGACCGACTCCGCCGACAGCGGCCCGGACCAGGAGGTCTGACCCATGCCCCACGCCAACGCCCTGTACGGGCCGCTGGACCCCGCGCCGGACGCCGGCTACGAGAACCCGCCACCGCGGATGGGGTTCTTCACCGACACCAGCGTCTGCATCGGATGCAAAGCGTGCGAGGTGGCCTGCAAGGAGTGGAACGGCGTCCCCGAGAGTGGGCTCGACCTGCTGGGCATGTCGTACGACAACACGGGCGCGCTGACCGCCAACTCCTGGCGGCACGTCGCGTTCGTGGAGCAGCCCCGCTCGGCCGGCTGGGCGACCCCGGCGTTCGCGGGGGACCCGGACGGGCCGGCGATCAGCCCGGTGACGGCGGCGGTCGGCGCGCGTACCAGCACCGACACCGGAACGGACCCCGGCCTGGACACCGGCTCGCCGGCCGCGGCGGCCCGCATGTCGGGCGGGCCGGAGTTTCTGGGGATGCCGGGTGCGCAGCCGCCGGGGAAGGGCTCGGGCGCGGAGGAGCGGACGGATTTTCGCTGGTTGATGATGTCGGACGTGTGCAAGCACTGCACCCACGCGGCCTGCCTGGATGTCTGCCCGACAGGTTCCCTGTTCCGGACGGAGTTCGGCACAGTGGTGGTGCAGGAGGACATCTGCAACGGCTGCGGTTACTGCATCTCCGCCTGCCCGTACGGCGTCATCGATCAACGCAAGGACGATGGTCGGGCGTGGAAGTGCACGCTGTGCTACGACCGGTTGGGCGCTGGCATGACCCCGGCGTGTGCGCAGGCGTGTCCGACGGAGTCGATCCAGTACGGGGAACTGGACGAGTTGCGGGAGCGGGCCGCCGCGCGGGTGGCGAAGCTGCATGAGCGGGGCGTGCCGGAGGCGCGGTTGTACGGGCACGACCCGAACGACGGCGTCGGTGGTGACGGAGCGTTCTTCCTGCTGCTCGACGAGCCGGAGGTGTACGGGCTGCCACCGGACCCGATAGTGACCACCCGGGACCTGCCGGCCATGTGGAAGCGTGCCGGCCTGGCGGCGATGACGATGGCGGTCGCCACCGCGGTCGCGTTCCTGGGCAGGCGGCGATGACGCGCAGTGGCGAGCAGCTCACGGTGCCGGCGGCCGACTTCGCCTCCTACTACGGCCGACCGGTACTGAAGCCGCCGGTGTGGAAGTACGACATCGCCGGC
The DNA here is from genome assembly GCF_040649935.1 of Micromonospora sp. NPDC048842. Taxonomy (NCBI): domain Bacteria; kingdom Bacillati; phylum Actinomycetota; class Actinomycetes; order Micromonosporales; family Micromonosporaceae; genus Micromonospora; species Micromonospora sp. NPDC048842. Next base: position 230,848 of record NZ_JBEZGK010000003.1, read on the forward strand.
TACCTGTTCACCGGAGGCCTTGCCGCCGGCAGTGCGCTGATCGGCGCGGGCGCCCAACTGACCGGACGCCCCGGGCTGCGCACTGTGGGCCGTTGGACGGCCCTCGGCGGCGTCGCCGCCAGCACGTACCTGCTGGTGCACGACCTCGGCCGGCCGGACCGGTTCCACCACATGCTCCGGGTGGCCAAGGTGACCTCGCCGATGTCGGTCGGCACCTGGATTCTCGCCGCGTTCGGCCCGCTGGCCGGCGTGGCAGCGGTCGCCGAGCTCGCACCGCTCCTTCCGCAGCACGGTGTGCTCGGCCTCGCCCGTCGGATCGCACCGCCCATCGGCAACGTCGCCGGCCTGGCCGCCGCGGCCACCGCGCCGGCGCTGGCCACGTACACCGGGGTGCTGCTCGCCGACACGGCGGTGCCGTCCTGGCACGACGCCTACCCGTCGCTGCCGTTCGTCTTCGCCGGCAGCGCGCTCGCCGCCGCGTCCGGGGTCGGACTGATCGCGGCACCGGCCGCGGAGACCGCCCCACTACGACGACTCGCGCTGGCCGCCGCGGCCATCGAGTTTGGCGGAGGGCACCAACTGGAGCGGCAGGGCCTCACCAGCGAGCCCTACACGCACGGACGCAGCGGCCGGCTGGTCAAGGCGGGACGCGCTCTGCTCGCCGTGGGCACCGCCACCGCGCTGGTCAGCCGACGCAGCCGGGTCCTGGCGGCGATCTCCGGCGCCGCCCTCGTGGCATCGTCGGTCGCCACCCGGTTCGGCGTCTTCGAGGCGGGACGGGTGTCCGCCCGCGATCCGAAGTACACGGTCGTGCCACAACGGGAGCGGCTCGACGAGAAGCGGTCGGCAACCCCGCTCTGAGCGGATCGGCGAGACGGAAGGCGCCCCTTCAAGGAGGGGCGCCTTCGGTTTCGGCGCAGGCGGTCTGGCCGCCGCGCGTCAGCCGGTGAACAGCTTCGCGGCGGTGATGGCGGTCTGGACGATGCCGTACCCGAGTAGCACCGCGACCAGCAGCCACGACAACCAGAGCCGTCCGGTCTGGTTACCGACGCGCGGCGGCGCCGGCGGCTGGCTGTCCCGCCCGAGAGCGACCGGCTCGGTGACGGTGGCCTTCGCCACTGGCGAGGTCGGCCCTCGGTTCGGTTCATGGAACCGCTCGGGCACGGAACGCACCAGCAGGTTCGCGATGAACCCGATGGCGAGGATGCCGACCATTGTGAACAGCGCGGGCCGGTACGCCGCAGCGGTGAGGGTGCCGGGCTTGCCCTGCGTGTCGAGGATTCCGTTGACGATCAGCGGGCCGGCGACACCCGCGGCCGACCAGGCGGTGAGGATCCGGCCGTGGATGGCCCCGACCTGGAAGGTGCCGAACAGGTCACGCAGGTAGGCGGGCATGGTGGCGAAGCCGCCGCCGTAGAAGGAGATGATCGCTGCGGCGATCAGCACGAAGACAGCGGTAGCGGAGTGCCCGGCCACGGCGAGCAGCAGGTACAGCACCATGCCGACGCCGAGGTAGACCATGTAGATGGGCTTGCGGCCGATGAGGTCGGACGTCGTCGACCAGACGAACCGCCCCGCCATGTTGAACAGCGACAGCACTCCAACGAAACCGGCCGCCGCCGTCACCGAGACCGTGGTGGCGGTCCCGTTGTCCCGGAAGAAGTCCTGGATCATCGGGCTTGCCTGTTCCAGGATGCCGATGCCCGCTGTGACGTTGCAGAACAGCACGATCCACAGCAACCAGAACGACCGGGTGCGCACGGCGTTCGACGCGGACACGCTGGCCGTCGTCACCAGAGGCCGGGCGGCGACGCTCGCGGGGTCGAACCCGGCGGGCCGCCAGTCCGGTGCCGGAACCCGGACGTTGAACGGGCCGAACATCATGATCACGAAATAGCCGATGCCGAACGTGACGAAGAGCGCCACGAGGGCATGTCCCGACGCTACGGCGGCCGGGTTGTTGGGGTTGTAGCCGGAGTCGTAGAGGGAGAGCAGTTGGCGCGCGAGCGGCCCGGCGACCAGGGCGCCGCCGCCGAACCCCATGATGGCGAGCCCGGTGGCGAGGCCGGGGCGGTCCGGGAACCACTTGATCAGTGTGGAGACGGGCGAGATGTAGCCGATGCCGAGCCCGATGCCGCCGATGACGCCGTATCCGAGGTAGAGGAGCCAGAGTTGTTGGGTCGCGATGCCGAGCGCGCCGACCAGGAACCCGACGGCCCAGAAGCACGCCGAGACGAACATCGCCCGGCGCGGTCCGTTCCGCTCCACCCAACGGCCACCCACCGCCGCCGACGAGCCCAGCATGACGATGGCGATACTGAAGATCGCCCCGATTGCCGTCTGGCTGACGTCGAAGTGCGCGATGAGGGAGTTCTTGTAGACGCTGGTCGCGTAGACCTGGCCGATGCACACGTGCACGGCCAGTGCCGCGGTCGGGATGAGCCAGCGGCTGTATCCCGGGGGAGCGACAGTGTGCCGAGGATCGAAGACCGACAGCATGGGCATCGTCCACACCTCCTGCGGCTGAGTAGGCCGCGACGTTGCCGAGCTGTCCGACCCGGCAGTTGGCCGAGGGGCGCCGCCGCAGTGGCGGCCCGGCGCACGTCTGGCGTCAGCCGTTGACCGGCTCAATCTCACGTTACGTGGCGATGAGTTCGCGCCAGGTCGTTACCGAGAAACGCGGAAACGGGGGCGGGCCAACCGGCCCGCCCCCGCTCTGCTGGCGTACGGCTCAGTGGATCGCGGCCTTTGCCGCTGCCTCCTCCTGGGCGCGTCGTTCGTCCCCGCTGAGGGTGTGCAGCGGCTTCTCCTTGATGAACAGCACGACGATCAGCGCGAGCAGCGCGATCGGCGCGCCGACCAGGAAGAGGTCAGCGGTGGCGATGCCGTACACGTCCTGGACGATGCGCAGCACCGGCTCGGGCAGGGTGGACAGGTCGGGCACCTCGGCGGAGCCACCGCCGGCGGTCGCCGCCGGGCCGAGCCGTTCGGTAGTCAGCGAGGTCACCCGACTCGCCAGGACCGCGCCGAGGGCGCTGACTCCGATCGCTCCGCCCATGCTGCGGAAGAACGTCAGCACGGAGGTGGTGGCACCGAGTTCGTGCGCCGGCACGTCGTTCTGCGCGGCGAGCACGAGGTTCTGCATGAGCATGCCGACGCCGACGCCCAGCACGGCCATGTAGATCGACAGCACGACGACGCTGGTATCGGCGTCGATGGTGCCGAGCAGCAGCATTCCGACGGTCATCACCGCGGCGCCGGCCACCAGGTACGCCTTCCAGCGGCCGTACTTCGTGATGAGCTGACCGGCCACCGTCGACGAGACGAGCAGACCGAAGATCATCGGAAGGCTCATCAGGCCCGCGACGGTGGGCGACTTGCCCAGCGAGATCTGGAAGTACTGGGACAGGAAGACGGTGCCGCCGAACATCGCGACACCGACCAGCACGCTGGCGATGGTGGCCAGGGAGACGGTGCGGTTGCGGAAGATGCTCAGCGGGACGATCGGCTCCGCCGCCCGCGACTCGACGACCACGGCCAGCGCCAGCAGAACCAGACCGCCGATGACCATCACCGCGGTCCAGCCGGAGGCCCAGTCGAACTTGTTGCCGGCCAGGGACGACCAGATCAGCAGCGTGGAGACGCCCGAGGTGATGAGCAGGGCGCCCAACCAGTCGATCTTCGCCTTGCGACGGACGACCGGCAGGTGCAGGGTGCGCTGGAGAAGGGCGATGGAGATGATGCTGAACGGGACGCCGATCAGGAAGCACCACCGCCAGCCCAGCCACGACGTGTCGACGAGCAGGCCGCCGATGAGCGGACCGGCGATGGTGCCCACACCGAAGACCGCGCCGAAGATGCCGGCGTAGCGGCCCAGCTCACGCGGCGGGATCATCGCCGCCATGACGATCGTGGCCAGCGCGGTCATGCCGCCGGCGCCGATGCCCTGGACGACACGGCTGAGCAGCAGAACCTCGACGTTCGGCGTGAAGCCCGCGATGAGTGAACCCACAACGAACAGTCCCAGCGACAACTGGATCAGCAGCTTCTTGCTGTACAGGTCGGCCATCTTGCCCCACAGCGGCACCGTCGCCGTCATGGCGAGCAGTTCGCTGGTGACGATCCACGTGTAGACGGTCTGGCTGCCGTTCAGATCCGCGATGATCCGCGGCAGCGCGTTCGCCACCACAGTGGAGGCGAGGATGGACACGAACATGCCGACCATCAGGCCGGAGAGGGCCTGCAGAACCTCCCGACGCGACATGCGCGTGCCGACGTCGGCGGTGTCGGCGGGCGGGACGGTGGTGGTCATTGACGCTCCCTTGTCGGGTTTGTGGCGCAGTGGCTGGCCCCGGAGCTGATGCGGCGGGGCGGGGACCTGCGGGTCAGGAGGGGGACGGCGGATCCGGCAGGCCGGCGGCGATCGCGGCGAACGCCTCGTCGACGAAGTCGTGCAGGGGCCGGGCGTCGTCGCCGGCGGCCCAGCGCAGCATCGCGGTGCGGAAGGCGGCACCGGCGACAGCGACGACCAGCGGAGGGTGCCCGTGGTCGAGGCCGACGCCGAGGCGGGTGGCGACGACCGTGACCATTGCCTGCTCGGTCGCGCTGTTGCCGGCCACCAGCCGGGGCAGCAGTGCGGGGTTCTGGGCGATGACAGTCAGTCGCAGCCGCCACAACTCCCGGTCGGCCTGGATCGAGTCGATCGACTCGTCGAGGGCGACCCGCACCGCCTGCAACGCCGACACCTGCGCCGGGGCGGCTGCCAGTCGCGCCACGACCGGGTTGCCGTCGAGTGCAGGGTCGTCGGTGAGGGCCTCGTCCTTGCAGGTGAAGTAGTTGAAGAAGGTCCGTGAGGACACGTCGGCGGCCTCGCTGATCTCTTCCACAGTGACGTGCTCCAGGCCGCGTTCGGCGACCAGCCGCAGCGCGGCGGCGGTCAGCGCGGCCCGCGTCTGCGCCTTCTTGCGGTCGCGACGTCCGGGCGCAGCGTGGTCGGTGTCGGTCACGCCGGCGAGATTAGGAGCGAACTTGCACAGCCTGCAAGTTTTTAGAGTGTGAAGTGATCTTCCTGACTCGTGACCTGGACGCGTACCGACTGGTCCGGTCGCTCGGTGCGGGGCACGGCGCCGGTGGTCTCCAGGATGAGCGCGGCGACCAGGTCCGGGTCGTCGCTCATCGGCACGTGCCCGCAACGGGGAAGCGTCACGACCCGCGCCGCCGGCAGGCCGGCCCGGGCGCGCTCGGCCTGGTGGACGCCGAATATCCGGTCGCAGTCCCCCCAGCCGATGGTCACCGGCACCGTCGCGTCGGACAGCCGAGGGCAGTCGAAGCGATAGTCGCGGGCGGCCCGGGCCACGGCGTTGAAGCCGACGCCGCGTCGCAGGGCGAGCGCGTCGCCCAGCGCGCGCTCGACATCCAGCAGCGTCGGGCGGGCCATCAGCGGCGCGAAGCACAACGCCCGTAGGTACGCCGAGCGCAGTGCGACCCGCATGACCGTGGTGGGCAGGTGCGAGTTGGCCCGCAGCAGCCGGAGGATGGCCAGCGCCCGTCGGCGCTCCGCCGGTGTGAAGAAGCCGGCGGGGGAGAAGGCGGTGGCCGAGGCGACAGCCCCGGTGGCGGCAAGCTCCAGGGCGATCGCCCCGCCGAGGCTGTAGCCGGCGACGTGCGGACGCTCCAGCCCCCACTCGGTCAGCGCCGGCAGGACCCCGGCCACTGTGGCGGCCATGTCGGCGGGCATGCCGGTGCCGGGCACCGGGGAGTTCCCGAAGCCGGGCAGGTCCAGCGCGAACACCTCGTGGTGGGCGGTGAGCCGGTCGAACACCGGCTCCCACGCCTGATGGCGGTGACCGATGCCGTGGATGAGCACGAGCGGCTCTCCGCTGCCCGCACGTCGGAAATGAATGCTCATGACCGCTCTCCCACCGACGTCCTGCCAAAGGAACGCCCGAGCTGGCGTACCTCGTCTTCCATCTGGCCGACCATGGTCTGGCCGCCGAACCGGGTGATCAACGCGTCCGAGAGGCCGCTCAGCACCACCGGCCGCAGCGCCTGGACCAGGGCGAGCGACCGCGGCACGTACACCTTGCGCTTGCGGCGCTCGATGCCGCGGAGCAGGGCCTCGACGCACTGCTCGACGGGCACGACTGTGGACAGCGGCCACGGCAACCGGCGCAGCGCGGTGCGGAACGACGCCAGGTCGTCACGGATGTCGCGGACCAGGTCGGTGTCGATCCAGATCGGATGCACCGTGCCGACTGTGACGCCGCGTGAGCGTGTCTCCAGGCGCAGCACGTTGGCGAACTGCTCCACGCCGGCCTTGGACGCGCAGTAGGCGGCCATCCCGGGCATCGCCGTGAAAGCGGCAGCCGACGAGACGATCAGGACGTGGCCACGGGCGGCGGTGACGTGAGGCAGCGCCGCGCTGACAGTGCGGATCGCGCCACAGAGGTTCACCTCGACGGTACGGACCAGCGCGTCGACCGGCCCCACCGCGACGGTGCCGAGGTTCGCGATGCCCGCGTTGGCCACGACGACGTCGATGCCACCGAGATGGTCCACAGTGGAGGCGACAGCGGCATCCAACGCCGTTTGATCGGTGACGTCACACTCGTACCAGTGCGCGTCGAGGTCGGCGCTGAGCTGTTCGAGCAGCTCGCCCTCCAGACCGACGAGGGCGACCCGGGCCCCGCGGGCGACGGCCTCGCGGGCCAGTTGCGCCCCGATGCCGCGCGCCGCGCCGGTGATGAGCATGGTCTTGCCCGCCAGGTCATACCGCATCGGCGTGCTCCCGCTCCGATTCGTTGGGCGTGCTGCCGGTCGAGGCGATCTGATAGTCGGCCGGGCGGAACCGGCGTAGCCGCATGCGGAAACTGGTGGCGAAGCCCGGCCAGATGGTGGTGTTGCGGCCGGTGGCGTCGAGGTACCAGCTCGAACAGCCGGTCTGCCATACGGTTCCGGCCATCTTCTGGTCGACCCGCTCGGTCCAGCGTCGTTGCGCCCGCGCGGTGGGCTCGATGGCCTGGATGCCAGTGGCCCGCATGTGACGCAGGGCCGCGAGCACCAGATGCAGCTGCGCCTCGATCATCAGCACCACCGAGGTGTGCCCGAGCCCGGTGTTCGGGCCGAGCAGGAAGAACAGGTTGGGGAAGCCGGCGATGGTAGTGCCCCGGTACGCGTGCATGCTGGGGGTCCACGCGTCGCCCAGGCTACGCCCGCCCCGACCGTGGATGCGCCGTACGACGGGGGAGTCGGTGACGTGGAAGCCGGTTCCGAGGATGATCGTGTCCGCTCGGTGGTGGACGTCGTCGTCGGTGACGAGACCGTCCGGCACGATCCGGGCGATGCCGGCGGTGACCACGTCGACGTTCGCTCGGGTGAGCGACGGCCAGTAGTCGTTGGAGATCAACACCCGCTTGCAGCCCATCGCGTAGCGGGGGGTGAGCTTGTCCCGCAGGATCGGGTCGGGGACCTGACGCCGCAGCGTACGAACTGACAGGCGCGAGGCGAGGCGGTTGACCGCGGGGTGCAGGAAGCCCAGGCCCATGCTTTCGCGTACCAGATAGAGCCCCGCCCGGGCGGCCCGCTGCGCACCGGGCACGGTGCGGAACGCGGCCTGCTCGACAGCGCTGATCCGGCGCGACATCCTCGGCATGATCCAGGCGGGGGTGCGCTGGAAGAGCATCAGCTTCTCGACCGTCGGCTGAATCTGTGGCACGAACTGGATGGCTGATGCGCCGGTGCCGATCACCGCGACGCGCCGGTCGGTCAGGTCGTGGTCGTGCCGCCATCGGGCGGAGTGGAACACGGTGCCGGCGAACTCGTCGATCCCGGGCAGGTCGGGGACGGCCGGGTCGCTGAGCGGGCCGGCGGCACAGATCAGGACCCGGGCGCTGTGGTCGCCGCCCGAGGTGCGCAACAGCCAGCGTTGGCGCTGGTCGTCCCACAGCGCCTGCCGCACCTCGTGGCGCAACCGCAACCTCGGACGTATCCCGAAGCGGTCGACGCAGCCGCGTAGGTAGTCCCAGATCTCCGGCTGGCTGGAGAACGTGTTCGACCAGCCGGGGTTGGGGGCGAAGGAGAACGAGTAGAGGTGCGACGGGACATCGCAGGCGCAGCCCGGGTAGCTGTTGTCACGCCAGGTGCCGCCGACGTCCTCACCCCGGTCGAACACGAGGAAGTCGGTGAAGCCGGCCCGCTGGAGGCGGATGGCCGCGCCCAGGCCACCGAAGCCGGCGCCGATGATGGCAACGTCTGTCTCCATTCACTCCTCCGTGAAGTCGGGCGCGCGAGTCGTGTCGGCCACCGGCGGCCAGGGTGGATCGCCCACGCCGGTGATTCGTACGCCGCCCCACGGATCGACCTCGGCCAGTCGGGCCGCCCGGACGCGGTCGGCGATGCGCACCTCGACGTCGCGCCGGCCGGAGCGCAGCAGGTGGGCCACCCGTGGCTCGGGCTCGATTCGCCCGCCCCAGTGGAAGCGACCGTCGACCGGCTCCCACCGCCCGCTGAGGTGCACCCGGACTGCGCTGCCCTCGATACCCGCCGGGCCGTGGTAGCTCACGGCACGATCCGCTCGTGGGCGCGGGTGAGCTCGTGCGGCAGGTCGGCGCTGGCCCGCACCCCCTCGATGCCGCTCCACAGCAGGGCGGTCAGGTAGTCGGTGAGGGCGGCCCGGCTGATCGGCTGGCCGTGCGTGGTCCACCAGTCGCCGACCGCCTGCACGAAACCCACAAGGCCGTACGCCCAGGGCTCGGCGGGACCGGCGTCCAGGCCCAACGTGCGTAGTCGGTCGCCGATCACCCGGGCGAGCCCGGCGGCCACCTGCCGGCTGGTGCCGGCGATCACCTGGTGGATGCCGGGGTCGCCGGACTGGTGTATCAGGAACCGGTAGAGCCTCGGCTCCGACTCGATCACGCCCAGGTAGGCGTCGATCGTCGCTTCGACCAGGCCACGTTCTTCGCGGACCTGTTCGATCGCGGGCGCGATGGTGTCGACCATCCGGGCCGCCACCACCTCGCTGACCGCTACCCAGAGCTGCGACTTGTCGGCGAAGTAGCGGTACAGGACCGGTTTGCTGACGCCCGCGGCGGCGGCCACCTGTTCCATGTCGACCTCCGGCCCGTGCCGCAGCAGCGCCTGCACGGCGGCACCGACCAACTGCTGCCGTCGTTGCTCACGATGGTCTGCCCAGCGGTCTCGGCGGCCGTTGCCCTTCGCCTTCGGACTGCCGTCGGGGGGCGTGGCCGGCGGATCGGGCGCATTGACATCGGTGAGCGGCGATTGCATGCTACTACTCGTAACAGTTACTGGTCGTCACGTCAATATGGAGGAGCCATGGAGGCGGCGGAAACCGGGCGCGCGGCGGTCGCCGAGCGACTACTCACGTCCTCACTGCGGACCAGCTACGACCCCACCGTCGAGATCGACTGGAACGCCCCGCACACCCCCGGCGCCTACTGGCTCCCGCCAGAGCGCAGCAGCCTCTACGGCACGTCACTGTGGGAGCAGCTCAGCGAGGAGCAGCGCGTCGAGCTGACCAAGCAGGAGGTGGCCAGCGCGGCCAGCGCCGGGCTGTGGTTCGAGACGATCCTCATGCAGATGCTGATCCGTGAGTACTACCGCGCCGACCCGACCAGCAGGCAGGCCCAGTACGCGTTGACCGAGGTCGCCGACGAGTGCCGGCACTCCATCATGTTCGGCCGGCTCATCGAGGCGATGGGTTGTCCGGTGTACCGCGCCAGCACTGTGGACCACCACCTCGGACGCTTCCTCAAGGCCACTGCCAGCGGCCCTCGGATGTACGCCGCGATCCTCATCGCGGAGGAGATCCTCGACGCGTTCCAGCGCGAGATCATGGCGGACGAGTCGCTCCAGCCGCTCATCCGGATGGTCTCCCGCATCCACGTGGTGGAGGAGGCGCGACATGTCCGGTTCGCCCGCGAGGAACTGACCGCCGCGGTCGCGGCCACCGGTCCGGTGGGCATGGCGTACGCCCGGCTGTTGGTCGGTCGCGCCGCCTCCACGATCGCCAACCGCCTGATCCATCCCGACGTGTACACGGCGGTGGGCATTCCGCCCGCGGTCGGTCGGGCCGCTGCCCGCGCCAACCCGCACTGGCGTGCCACCCTCCGCTGGTCCGCGGCACGGGTACACGCCAACCTGGCGCACGTTGGCCTGGTGGCTGGGCCGGGGCGTCTGCTGTGGGCCCGCGCCGGGCTGATCTGACCCGTTGCCCCTCAGGGGGCGGCATGGGGTGGGCCGATCCCGGCCGGACCCCACGCCGCCCGTGTGGGCTCACTCGCTGCGGGCGAAGCCACCCTTCGGCGCGATGATCTCCAGGTTCGTCCCGTCCGGGTCGTTGAAGTACGCGACAGCGGTGCCGACCGCCGCCGGCGGCTCCACCTCGCCGGACGCGAACGTGTACGGCTGTCCGAGGAACTCGAACCCGGCCTCGCTCATCCGGTCGTAGACGGCGCGCACGTCGTCCACGTGGAAGCACAGGTGCATCGAGCCGGGCCGGTTGGCAGCCACCTGGGCGGCGTCGCCGACCGGCTCCTGGAACTGGATCAGGTCGATCCCGAGGTTGTCGAGGTTGAACGTGGCGTACCGCAGCTTCGTCGTCGGCAATCCCTGTGACTGCGCGAAACCGGCACCGTGCATGCTTTCGTCCCGAACGACCGGTTCCGCGCCGAGCAGGGCCTGATAGAACGCGACCGAGCGGTCGAGGTCACTCACCGCGATCCCGACGTGCGCGGCCTTCTTCAGCCCGATGGACACGGTCGAGGGATTGGGGAATGCCATCCTGACTCTCCTTACCAGCGCTCTTTGTCGCCTGTGTTGATGCTGATCTTCCTGGCGTACCCAGGGCGAGATCAGTTCATGCGACGTCGCCGTCAGGCCCGTTCGACCCGCGCCTGCTGGTGATCGGTCAGCCGCAGCCCCACGCCGCGCACGACATCGATGGTGGCCCCGGTGCCCAGGTCGTGCAGCTTGCGGCGCAGCCGCTTGACCAGCGACTGAACGTCCGCCTTGCGTTCGCGCCCCTCATCACCCCAGACCGACCGGTGCAGCTCGGCGTAGCTCCAGACCCGTGCCGGCTCGGTGATCAGGCAGGTCAGCAGGTCGTGTTCCAGGCGGGTGAGGTCGATCTCACGTTCCCCGCAGCGGGCGCTGGAGCGGGCCGAGTCGATCACCAGGGCGGCGACCGGCGTCGGTTCGGACGGGACGGCTACCTGCTGCGGGGCGGCGATCAGCCGGCGCAGCTCGTCGAGGTCGGCGACCAGCAGCAGCGGTGCGATGCCGTCGAGAAGCTCCGCGAGCCGGATGCGCTCGGCCGGCGACGGGGTCACCGCGATCAGCAGTGGGAACGGCTCGTCGGCCGGATCACCCCTGTTCACCGTTGCCTCGTCCTCGGCCACCGCACCACCCGGGATCGATGGGCATCCCTGCCCAGCTCTCGTCACGGTTCTGACAATGATTGGCAAGCGTGCCGCCAGCCAGGGCAACTCTTAGCGACAAGTTGCTCACGGCAAGTTCTTGATCGTCCGTTCTTCTCGATCATAGTGTCCACTCGGGCAACCGGCGTGACCCGCGCGGTGCATGGGGGAGGTCTCACCATGGCCCATTACACCCTGGGTCGTTCTGAGGGAGGCAGCACCGATGTTCAGACGTCCACAATGGCGGCGCGCGGCCAGATCACTGGTGAGCGCCGGCGCGGCGACGATCCTCGCCGCGACATGCTTGGCCACGATCAGCTCGGGCGCGCAGGCCGCGCCGGGCGGTGCGATGGGGGCGGGCGCCCAGACCGGGGACAAGATCCGACCGGAGCTCGCCAAGCAGCTCCAGGCCAAGAGTGAAGGGGACTTCTGGATTCGGTTCAAGGACCGGGCGGACCTGAGCAAGGCCAGCGCCATCACTGACTGGTCGAAGCGTGGTACGGCGGTGGCGGACGCGCTGCGCAAGACCGCCGCCGCGAGCCAGGGCAAGATCCGGGCCGACCTCGACAGCTCGGGCACCAAGTACCAGACCTTCTGGGCCACCAACGCCATCAAGGTGAACAGCGGTTCGCTGGCGATGGCCAAGAAGTTCGCCGGGCACTCGGAGGTCGAGGGCCTCTACGCGCCGGTCGCGTACAAGGTGCCGGAGACGACCAAGGGCACCGACGAGAAGACGGTGAACGCCCTGGAGTGGGGCATCGCCAACATCAACGCCGACGACGTCTGGTCCCAGTACGGCGTCAAGGGCGAGGGCATCACCGTCGCGAACATCGACACCGGGGTGCAGTTCAACCACCCGGCGCTGGTGAACTCCTACCGGGGCAACAACGGCGACGGGACGTTCGACCACAACTACAACTGGTTCAACGCCGCCAACGCCACCGGGGCCTGCGCCACCGCCCCCTGTGACGACGATGGCCACGGTACGCACACGATGGGCACCATGGCCGGCTCCGACGGCGCGAACCAGATCGGTGTCGCCCCCGGGGTCAAGTGGATCGCGGCGAACGGTTGCTGCCCCAGTGACGCCGCTCTGGTCGAATCCGGTCAGTGGATGCTCGAACCGCTGGACCTCAACGGTCAGAACGCGGACGCGAGCAAGCGCCCCAACGTCATCAACAACTCCTGGGGCACCCAGGACCCGTCCAACGAGCCGTTCATGGAGGACGTGACGAACGCCTGGGCCGCGTCCGGGATATTCGGCGCCTGGTCCAACGGCAACAGCGGGCCGGCCTGCCAGACCAGTGGCTCGCCGGGCAGCCTCGTCAGCAACTACTCGACCGGCGCGTACGACAGCAACAACAACGTCGCCGGCTTCTCCTCGCGCGGCGCCGGTCAGAACGGCGAGATCAAGCCCAACATCTCGGCCCCGGGCGTGAACGTCCGGTCGAGCATCCCGGGCAGCGCCTACGGCAGCATCAGCGGCACCTCGATGGCCTCACCGCACCTCGCGGGCGCGATCGCGCTGCTGTACTCGGCGGCACCGTCGCTGGTCGGCGACGTCAACGCGACCCGCGCGCTGCTCAACGGCGCCGCGATCGACAAGGCCGACGACCAGTGTGGTGGCACCGCCGCCGACAACAACGTCTACGGCGAAGGCCGACTGGACGCCCTCGCGTTGCTCAACGCCGCCCCGACCGGCGACATCGGCACGCTGGCCGGCACTGTCACCGACGCGACCTCCGGCGCCCCGATCGCCGGCGCGACACTGACGCTGACCGGCGCGTCCGATCGTGAGCTGACCACCGGTGCCGACGGCACGTTCTCCACCCAACTGCCCGTCGGCGACTACCAGGTCGCCGTCGCGGCGTTCGGGTACGCCAGCACCACCAGGACGGCAACGGTCGCGAAGGGTGCCACCACGACGCTCAACGTCGCCCTCACGGCGGTGCCGAGTGTCACCGTCAGCGGAGCGGTCACCGACGGCTCCGGCCACGGCTGGCCGTTGTACGCGAAGGTGACAGTGACGGGCGTGTCCGGTGTCTACGACTACACCACCCCGTCGAACGGTCGCTACAGCATCAAGCTGCCGGCCGGCCAGACGTACACCCTGAAGTACGAGCCGCAGTACCCGGGCTACCAGACCGTCACCAAGGAGGTCGTTGTCGGCTCGGGCAACGCCACCGCCAATGTCGCGGTGCCGGTGGACAGCAGCGTCTGCACCACCGCGCCGGGGTACACGACCGGCTCCGACGGTGAGTACGAGACCTTCGACGCCACTACCACGCCGGCCGGCTGGACCGTCGTTGACAACGCGGGCAGCGGTCAGGTCTGGAAGTTCACCGACGACGGCGACCGGGGCAACCTGACCGGCGGCACCGGCAACTTCGCGATGATCGACAGCGACAACTACGGTGCCGGCACCAGCCAGGACACCTCCCTGGTCAGCCCGGTGGTCGACCTGACCAGCGTCACGGCCCCGGTCATCCGGTTCAACCAGGACTTCAACCAGCTCAACGACGACACCGCCGACGTGGATCTGAGCATCGACGGCGGTGCCACCTGGACCAACGTGCTCCGGCAGGAGACCGACGTCCGGGGACCGAAGCTGACCGAGATTCCGATCCCGCAGGCGGCCGGCCAGGCGCAGGTGCAGGTTCGGTTCCACTACTACGACGCCTCGTACGAGTGGTGGTGGGAGGTCGACAACGTCCTGATCGGCAGCCAGGTCACCTGCGTGCCGGTCGACGGCGGTCTGGTCGTCGGCAACGTCCGCGACAAGAACGACAACAGCTACGTCAACGGCGCGACAGTCACCAGCAAGGACCGGCCCGCCGAGAAGGCCGTCACAGTGGCGACCCCGGACGACCCGGGGCTGGCGGACGGCTTCTACTGGCTCTACTCGTCGCTGACCGGCGAGCACCCGTTCACGGCGACCGCCGGCAACTACGTCAGCCAGACCAAGCCTGTCGACGTCGAGGCCGACTGGGCGACCACCGCGAACTTCCAGCTCGCGGCCGGTCGACTGGCGGTGACGCCGACGCAGCTGAGCGCGACGCTCCAGATGCCCAACGGCAAGACGAGTAAGACGTTCACGGTGACCAACACCGGCGGCGCGCCGGTCGAGTTCAAGTTCGGTGAGCGGGACAACGGGTTCGAACTCCTGCGGGCGGACGGTTCCACTGTCACCCGGCAGCAGGTGCTCGGGTCCAGCGGCGCGCCGGAGCAGCGGCTCACCGTACCGACGTCGTTCGCCGCCAAGGCGTCCGGCAAGGAGGCCAAGGCGGCTGCCGCGGCGGCCGGCCCGCAGGCGGCGCCGTGGACCGACATCGCCAACTACCCGGCCACGATCATGGACAACCGGGTGGTGAACCTGGACGGCAAGGTGTATTCGATCGGTGGCGGCGACGGTGAGGCCTCCACCACCAAGAACTACGCCTACGACCCGGCCGCGCAGACCTGGACGGCGATCGCCGACCTTCCCGGCGCGCGTAACGCAGTGACAGCGGGCGTGGTGAACGGCAAGATCATTGTCAGCGGTGGCTGGGGCGACGCCGGCCCGGACTCCGCCACCTGGTCGTACGACCCGGGGGCCAACACCTGGACGGAACTGGCCGACAACCCGGCACCGCGGGCCGCGGCCGGTCAGGCCGTCGTCGACGGCAAGCTGTACGCGGTCGGTGGCTGCACGACGGCGGCCTGTCTGCCGATGTCGAACAGCGTCGTCCGGTACGACCCGACCGGTGACAAGTGGGAGGCGATGGCCAACTACCCGAAGTCGGTGGCCTTCGCCTCCTGCGGCGGGATCGACGGCGTCCTCTACTGCACCGGCGGCAACGATGGTTCCGTCGCGCAGAAGTCCAGCTACGCCTTCGACCCGGGCGCCAACACCTGGACCGCCGTCGCCGACGCGCCGGCCGACAACTGGGCCAGCTCGTACGCCGTCGCCAGCGGCAAGCTCCTCGTCGTCGGTGGCTCGCAGGGTGGGGCCATCAGCAACGCCGGCTTCGCCTTCGACCCGGCCGCCGGTTCGTGGTCCAACCTGCCCAACGCCAACACCGCGCGGTACCGCGGCGGCGCGGCGTGCGGCTTCTACAAGATCGGCGGCTCGTCCGGCAGCTTCAACGCGGCTCCGGAGAGCGAGGTGCTCCCGGGCTTCGAGGGATGCTCCGAGTCGGCCGCCGACGTCAGCTGGATGACCATCGACAAGTCGGCGGTCACCCTCGCACCGGGTGCGAAGGTCACTGTCACCGTCGGTCTGACGGCGAACGTGGACCAGCCGGGCACCTACTCCGGCGCGGTCGCGATCTCCGAGAACACCCCGTACTCGGTGGCGCCGGTCGCGGTGACCATGACCGCGAACCCCCCGAAGACCTGGGGCAAGCTCATGGGTACGGTCACCGGCACCAGCTGCCAGGGTGCGACAGCGCCGCTCGCCGGCGCGGTCGTGCAGGTCGACTCGTGGGCGGCGTCGTACACCTTCGCCACCGACGCCGAGGGCAAGTACGCCTACTGGGTGGACCGCCGCAACAATCCACTCACGATGATCGTGGCCAAGGACGGCTGGAAGCCGCAGACCCGTCAGACCAGGATCGACACCGCCGCTCCGACTGTGGAGAACTTCGGGTTGGCGCCCATCAAGTGCTGACGCCTGAGCACTAGCCGAAGAAGTCCGGCCCGCCTGGTCCCCGACCAGGCGGGCCGGACCGCGCCCGGGGTGATCAGACGGGAGCGAGCCGGAAGCCGACGCCGCGTACCGAGTGGATCGTCGCCGTGGCGTTGAGACTGGCGAGCTTGCCGCGCACCCGGCGGATCACCGAGTGCATGTCGGAGCCCCGGCCGAGGTGCCGGTTGCCCCAGACCTCGAGGTGCAGGCGCTCGTAGGTCCAGACCTGACCGGGCGCGTGCACCAGGCAGAGCAGGACGTCGTGCTCCAACCGGGTCAGGTCGATCTCCTGGTCGCGCCACCGCAGCACCCGGCGGTCGGAGTCCACGGCCAGATCCGGTGGTGGTGGCTGTGGGCTCGGCGCCACCTCGGCGAGCGCCACAGTGGTCGGGGGAGCCGAGGCGGCAGGCGCCTCGACCACCCCGAGGAACTCTCGTGCCTGGTCGACTGTCGAGACGATCAGGAAGGCGTCACTGCCGCCGAGCAGCCGGGCCAGATGTCGCCGCTCGGCCGGCGAGGATGCGATGCCGATGACCAGGCTGGCCACTGGAATTCCCTGCATGTGCCAACACCTTCCGGTTCCCCAACTCACTCCGGATGGATTTTTCGCGCCGCCGACCGAAATATCGATCGGCGTCCTGACCCTAGTGGTGGCTGATCTCGGCTGGGTAAAACATAGTTGCATGTAAGCATGTGAATCCCGCGGCGCCGTCCAGGTCCACCCGGCCCACCGCCGACGATCCGCTTTTCCGGAAGCGGTGGGAGTGGTTGTGACAGAACCAAGACAATTCGCGGACGGGGTACGGACCTGCCGAAGCGAGCATGGTCGCCATGTCCATCGGATCGTTGTACTCCGTCGGGCGGTCGACGCCCGGTCCGGCGCGACCGCTGCCCCACGCCCGCGCGGCGGTGCCACTGGGGCTTCGACTGCTCGCGGCGGCGCTGTCCGGTCTGGTTGCCCTGACCCTCACCGCCGCCGTCTTCGTGCGAACGTACCCCGGGCAGTGGCTGGACGGGGTGCTCCTGCCGCGCGCCGAGCGGGGCGGAGGGTACGAGCAGCAGACAGTGCTGGTCGGCCCGGCCAAGACCGTGCTGGCCACCTTCGGCAGCCCGAGCCTCATCGCGGCCCTGCTCGGCGTGGTGCTGCTGCTGGGTGTGCTCCGTCGCCGGCTGGTGGCGGGGGTCGTCGGCGTGGGCATGGTCGTCTGCGCGGTGCTGCTGGCCGGCGCGGTGAAATCGGAGCTGCCCCGCCCGGATCTCCAGATCCTGAGCTCCACCACTCACAACAGCTTCCCCAGCGGCCATGTCGCGGCGGCGACCGCCCTGCTACTGGCGTTCATGCTGGTCCTGCCCGGGTGGGCCCGGCGCTGGCTGGCGGCGCCGGGCGCGGCGGGTGTCTCGGTGATCGCCTCCGCCACGATGATCGCGGGCTGGCACCGGTTCAGTGACGTGCTCGGTGGCGTACTGCTGGGGGTGACAGTGTTCTGCCTGGCGGCGGCAGCGTTGGCGACCTGGTCCGACGGCCGCGACACGACCGGGGGTTCGGACGGTGGCAGCCTCTGGCGCAGGCTGGCCGAGGCGGGGGTTGGGCTGGTCGTCCTGGTCTGGGCGCTGCTGGTGGTTGTTCCCGGTCTGGCCGCGTCGGTGCAGCGCGGCCTGTTGATCGCCATTGTGGCCGCGGCCGCGTCGACGATGTTCCTGGTGGGCGCTGTGGTGTTCCTGGTGCGTTCGACGGATTTCGCGGTGCCGCTCTCCCCGCGGAGCCCCACGCAGCCACCGCCAACGACCGAAACCCGAAAGATCTCATGATGGGATACTTGACGACATGTCCCAGGTGCTGTTGATCGAAGACCACCAGACGGTGCGCGACGGACTGCAGTTGGCGCTCACCCGACAGGGCCACACCGTGCATGCCGTGGGCACCGGTGAGCAGGGGTTGGAGCGGCTGCGCACGACCCCGTCCGATGTCGTGGTCCTCGATCTCATGCTGCCCGGGATGGACGGGTTCGAGGTCTGCCGCCGGATCCGGCAGCTCGGCGACCTGCCGATCATCATGCTCACCGCCCGCAACGACGACATGGACGTGGTCGCGGGCCTGGAGGCTGGCGCCGACGACTACGTGGTCAAGCCCGTGCAGGCCCGGGTGCTGGAGGCGCGCATCCGCGCGGTGCTGCGACGGACCGGTGGCGACTCGCGGCGCGGCGGCGAGCGGACCGGCCTGGAACAGCACGGTGAGTTGACCATCGACCGGGCCGCGCTGGTGGTCAGCAAGGACGGGACGCCGGTCAGCCTCGCCCCGACGGAGCTGCGGCTGCTGCTCGAACTCTCGCACACGCCGGGCCAGGTTCTCAGCCGCCAGCAACTGCTGGAGGCCGTCTGGGAGCACGGCTATCTCGGCGACTCGCGACTCGTGGACGCGTGCGTCCAGCGGGTACGCGCCAAGATCGAGGCCGATTCGTCGGCACCGGTCTACATCCAGACCGTGCGTGGTTTCGGATACCGGTTCGGGCCGCTGTGACACAGTGGCGCCGGGTCGGCGCATGGGTCTCGGGTCTACGGGTCCGGCTCGTCCTGGCGTTCGCGCTGCTGGGCGTGACCACGACGGTGGCGGTGGCCGGTGGCAGCTACTTCCAGGCTCGGACCGTCATCCTCCAGCAGGCGCAGGACGCCGCGGTGATGTCGCTGACCGACCAGCTCACCAAGGTCTACCCGATCGCCCAGCTTCCGCCGACCCAGGACGACCTAGAACTGTTGGCCCAGCGCCTCAGTGACCGGGAGAGCTTCGCGGTGGTCGTCTACCGGGACATGCGGGCACAGGGCGGCGGCGAATTCGCCGACCCGCTCACCCCCGAGCTGCGGCAGAAGGTCCGTGACGGTCGCATCGCCTGGCAACGGGTCTCGCTCGCCGGACAACCCGCGCTGCTCATCGGTACCCAGTTGGCGCTCGACCGCCCGGACGGCACGTCCCGCCCGTCCGGGGTGGAGGTCTACTCGGTGCGCAATCTCGTTCCCGAGCAGCAGAGCGTCGACCAGCTCGCCACCAGGGCGTGGTGGACCGGTGGCCTGTCCCTGGTTCTCGCCGTCCTGCTGGCCCTGCTGTCCGCCCGCGGCGTCCTGCGACCCGTCCGCGACCTCAGCCGGGCGGCGCGCCGCCTCGGTGAGGGCGACCTGAGCACCCGGTTGACGGTTCGGGGTGCCGACGAGCTGGCGGATGTGGCACGGACCTTCAACGACACAGCGGGCACGCTGGAGCGGCAGGTCGGCGAGCTGCGGCGGTTGGAATCCGACGCCCGCCGCTTCGTGGCCGACGTCTCGCACGAACTCCGGACGCCGCTGGCCGCGATGACGGCGGTCACCGACGTGCTCGACGAGGAGGCGGAACACCTGCCCGGAGACGCGGGCCGGGCCGCCCGGCTGGTCAGCCAGGAGACCCAGAACCTCACCCAGTTGGTAAACGACCTGATCGAGATCAGCAGGTTCGACTCCGGCACCGCGCGGCTCGCCCTGGACGACGTGGACGTGGCCGCGGCGGTGACAGCGACCCTGCGGATCCGCGGCTGGCTGGACCGGGTACGAGCGGAGTTGCCACCCGGCATCGTGGCTCGACTCGACCCCCGCCGACTGGACGTCATCGTCGCCAACCTGGTCGGCAACGCCTTCCGGCACGGTGCCGAGCCGGTGTCGGTGCGACTGAGCGCCGACCGGGACTGGGTCACCATCGAGGTGGCCGACCGGGGGCCGGGACTGGACCCGGAGGTGTTGCCACACGTCTTCGACCGCCTCTACAAGGCCGACACCGCACGAACCCGCTCCGAGGGAAGCGGTCTCGGCCTCGCCATCTCCTGGGAGAACGCGCGCCTGCACCGCCACGGCGAGCGCCGGGGGAGTCTCGTCGCGGGCAACGGCACCCACGGCGGCGCGGTGTTCACCCTCCGCCTGCCCCGCGAAACGGCGGACACCGGAGGTGCCCGGTGACCGGCCGACGGACGGGCCGCGCGCTGCTCGCCGGCGGACTGCTTCTGACGCTGGTCGCGGCGGGGTGTGGGGTACGACCCAGCGCTGTCATCACCGGCCGTCCGCCGATCAGCGGCCCCGCCCAGGGCAACTGGCTCTACCTGCTCGCGCACGGCGAACTGGTGCTGGTCCTCCGCCCGGTCAACGGGGACCCGTCGCCCGCCGCCGCGCTCTCGCTGCTCGCGGCCGGTCCGCAGGAGAACGAACGCGCCCAGGGTTTCACCAGCGACGTTCCGGCCGGCCTCGACCCGGTCACTGTGACGGCGGGAGCCGATCAGGCCGGTGACCTCACGGTGCGGGCGAACATCGCCGCGCAGGCGTTGTCAGCGCACGCGGTCGACCAGATCATCTGCACGACGGTCGCCGCCGCGGCGCAGGTCAGCGCGGCGAACACCGCCACCACCGTCACGATCGTCGGGTCGGACGGCGTCCAAGCGCCCCGGGCGTGCCCGATCAGGTGACCGGGCACGCCCGCCGACTCACACCAGATGGTCGACCGCGCGTTCCGGCCGGGGCAACCCGCTGTGGTGGCCGTGGTCCTCATCGGCCAGCGCGCCGGCGATCAGGATGTCGATCAGGGAGGCGAAGCCGATACCGGCCTGCTGCCAGATCTGCGGGAACTGGGACGCGGCGGTGAAGCCGGGGAACGTGTTGACCTCGTTGACGATGGGCTCGGGCGACCCCTCGGTGGGCAGGAAGAAGTCGACCCGCAGCAGCCCACGGCAGTCGAGGGCCTGGAAGGCGCGAATCGCACGGTCCTGAAGCACCTCGGTGGTCGCCGCGTCGAGCGGGGCGGGAATCTGGAAGATCGCCCCGCCGTCGTACTTCGCGTCGTAGTCGAAGAAGCCGGCGCCGGTCACGCTGATCTCCAGCGGCGGGCCGGCCTGTACCCGGCCGTCCGGGTGCTGGAGGACCGCCACGTCGATCTCCCGTCCCCGCGCCCCCTGCTCGACGAGCACCTTCGGGTCGACCTGGCGGGCCTGTTCCAGCGCGGCGGGAACTCCCGCCCAGTCGTCCACTCTGACGACGCCCAGGCTCGACCCGGCCCGGGCCGGCTTGACAAAGACCGGCAGTTCCAGCCGACGCTGGTCCTCGGGCGACAGGGCCTCACCGGGACGCAGGGTCACCCCCGGGCTGACCCGCAGGCCCTCCGCCGCGAGGAGCCGCTTGGTGACCCCCTTGTCCATGCCGGCGGCGCTGGCGAAGACACCGTTGCCGACGTACGGCACGCCGAGCCACTCCAGCAGCGACGACACGGTGCCGTCCTCGCCGTACGGGCCGTGCAGGGCCGGGAAGACCACGTCCTGGGCACGAAGGACGCGCAACGCCGCAGGCAGAGGCGTCGGTCGACCGCCGACGTGCCACCCGCCCTCGCGGTCGATGAGCACCTCGGTCACCTGGTACCGCTCACGGTCCAGGTGGGCGAGGATGCTCGCCGCCGAGCGACAGGACACCTCGTGCTCGCCGCTCTGCCCGCCGTACAGCACTGCCAGTCGGGTTGTCATGAGTTCCGTGCCCTTCCGTGGAGGTGCTCGCGGGCCACCCGGGCCCCGATGCCGGTCAAGATCTCGTGTGGGTTGGTGTCGGCCCAGCGGGCCCACTCGACGACCGTCGGAGGGTGCTGGTCGCCCTCGGCCGGGCCGAACACCACGACCGGGTCGCCGATCGTCACGGGAAGATCCCCGGCGTCGACCACACACTGGTCCATGGCGATGCGCCCGACGATCGGGCACCGCCGGCCGGCGAGCCACACCGAGGCGCGGCCACCCGCGGCCCGGGGCAGCCCGTCGGCGTAACCGAGCGGCAGCAGCGCCAGCGTGGTCGGTGCGCCGGTCACGTGCTCGGGCCCGTAGGAGACGCCAGTGCCGGCCGGCACCCGCTTGACGTTGACAACGCTCGTGCGCAGGGTCATCGCGGGGTGCAGCCCGAACTCGCCCGGACCGCTCACGCCGAACGGGTCCACGCCGTAGAGGGCGATCCCGATCCGGCAGAGGTCGAATCGGGTCCGCGGTGCGGAGAGGGCGGCCGCCGAGTTGGCCAGGTGAACGAGATCAGGAGCCAGGCCGGCCGACCGTGCGGTCCGCAGCGCCTCCTCGAAGGTCGCCACCTGACGGGTGAGCGCGGGGGCGCCCGGCAGGTCGGCGTCGGCGAGGTGGGACCACACCCCGCGCACCCGGATCCCACCCTCTCGCTCGTACTTGCGGGCCCAACCGACCAACTCGGGCCAGTCGTCGCCGGCGGCCCCGTTGCGGGACAACCCGGTGTCCGCCTTGAGCTGCACCATCGCCGGTACGCCGAGCAGACGGGCCGCGTCGGCGACGGCGTGCAGGTGCGTCGTCGTGGACACGCCGACGTCGACGCCACTCTTGATCAAGATACCGAAGTCGTCATCCGGGCCGTGCAGCCAGCTCAACGTGGGCGCTGTCACACCCTCCTCGCGCAGGGTCAGCGCCTCGGCCGTCGAGGTCACTCCCAGCCAGGAGGCGCCGGCGCGCAGCGCGGCCCGGGCCACCTGCGCCGCGCCGTGGCCGAACCCGTCGGCCTTCACCACGGCCATCAGTCCGGTGCCGGTGACCGACGCGATCGTCCGCACGTTGCTGGCGATCGCGTCCAGGTCGATCAGGGCTTCGGCGAGGGCGCTCATCCGGCCGCCTCCACCCGTCGCGAGCCGGGCAGCGCGAACAGCCAGCCCGCGCGAGCCGCCAGCAGCCCGCGGTGAACGGCCAGGCTCAGAGCGATCACCAGCCCGCTCAGCAGAATCGGATAACCGAGCACGATCAGGCCCTGAGCGGACCCACCCAGCCCGGAAACCGGTGCGAGCAACAGCCGGTGCAGCAGGGCCAGGACCGGCATGTGAATGACGTAGATCGGCAGGGTGATGCGGCCGAGCCTAGCCAGCGGTTCGCTGAGCGCCGAGCACCGCGACAGCCGGGCAGCGGCGGTTATGCCGAAGATCACTGCCACCACGGAGACCGCCGGCCATACCCCGAACCACTGCTGGGCGCCGGTTGCCGCCATCGCGGCGAGCGCCAGGACGTAGCCACCCGAGGTCAGTAACAGCCGGCGGCGGGTGGCGGTGGCGGCCCACTGCTGGATCTGCGGCCGCAGGTACAGGCCGGCGAGGAAGAAGATCAGATTCTGGTAGAGGCCGGCGCGGTTGCCCGGCGTGTCGAGCAGGCCGGCGGCGGCGACGGCGGACAGCGCGGCGGCGGGGACCAGGACCAGCGCCCGGGGCACCCGGCGGGTCAACTTGGCGATCGTGAAGTACAGCGCCAGGGCGTACAGGTACCAGAGGTTGGACGGCGTGATGGTGAACTGCTCCAGCAGGCCGAGCGCCGAGGTGGCCCGGTCGGTCGGCAGTTCCGGTGCGGCGGCGAGGACCACTGTGTGGATCAGCAGCCAGACGGCGTACAGGTAGAGGAACCCGGCGATCCGGCTGCGGGCGACGACCCGCCACGGCCGCTGGGCGGCGTTCGCCGCGAAGACGCCCGAGATGGTGAAGAACAACGGCATCCGCAGCGGAAGGAACTGCTCACCCAGCGTTCCCCAGAAGCCCGGCACCGGTACGCCGATGTGCCAGTCGATCTGGAGGTAGTCCTTCACGACGACGTGCCACAGGACGACGAGGATGATGCAGACGCCCTTCGCGGCATCGGCCCACTGCGCCCGGTGTGATCCGGCGGCGGGTGCGGTCGCGGAGGCAGAGGTGGATCCGGTCCGTTGGCGGTGGCGGAACCGGACGCGTGGCGCGTCGGGCTCCGGCTCGGCGGGCCGGGATTCGGTGGGAGAGAGCTGTTGGATCACTCACCGAAAGCTGCCAGCCGGATATCCGCACGTGATCCACGAATTGTCATGGTCCGGTAATGGACGCCGTCGGACCCGATCCGTAGGCGGTTCGGAGCCGCCCCCGGCGGACGCCAGGCGGCACTAGGCTCGTTGCGGAGGTGTCGAACATGAAGCTCGGGCTGCACTACTGGAACTACTCGACTCCGGCCGACCCGGCCGCTATCGCACCGACCCTGGCGCAGACGGCGACAGTCGCCGAGCAGGCCGGCGTCGCGTCGTTCACTGTGATGGACCACTTCTTCCAGATGGACGCGGTGTTCGCGGCCGACGAGCCGATGCTGGAGGCGTACACCACGCTCGGCTACGTCGCGGCCATGACCCAGCGGATGACGCTGGGCGTACTGGTCACCGGCGTGATGTACCGCTACCCGGGGTTGCTCGCCAAGACCGTGACGACCCTCGACGTGCTCTCCGGCGGCCGGGCCCGCCTCGGCATCGGCGCCTCCTGGTACGAGCGGGAGCAGCTCGGGTTGGGTGTGCCGGTCGTCCCGGTGGCCGAGCGGTTCGAGCGGTTGGAGGAGACGCTGCGCATCTGCCTTCAGATGTGGAGTGCCGACGACGGCCCGTTCAACGGGAAGCACTACCAGCTCGCCGAGACCATCAACTCGCCGCAGCCGTTGAGCCGCCCGCGACCGCCCATCATGATCGGTGGTGGCGGCGAGAAGAAGACCCTGCTGCTGGTGGCCCGGTACGCCGACGCCTGCAACCTGTTCGGCCGCAGCGGTAGCGACGACATCGCGCGCAAGCTGGATGTGCTGCGCGGGCACTGCGCCGCCGAGGGTCGCGACTACGACACCATCGAGAAGACGGTGGTCGCCGCCCAGGCGCCGCTGGACGACACCGACGCGTTCCTCGCCGAGGTGTCCGAGTACGCCGCGCTCGGGGTGAGCGAGGTGCAGGTGACGCCGGATCGGGACCCGATCGAGTTCGCCCGGCGGCTCGGCGACGAGGTGCTGCCCCGGCTGGCCGACATCGGTTGATTCCGCCTCGACCGGTGTGGGTGCCATCGTGAACAAATAGCCAATTCCTGGTGGCTCAACGGCGCGCCCACACCGTCTGTGGCTCCACAAACGACGTCGTCGGCGCGAATGAGCCGAATCACATCCGGTGGTTCGCTTCGACTGCCGGAAATTGTTCGACGACGTGCCAGGTAGCCTCTCCGGGTGTCGCAGATGTTGCCGCTTCTTGTTACCGATCGGTATGACGTCGTCGAGCTCATCGGCCAGGGTGGAATGGGTCGAGTGTGGAAAGCCCGCGACCGAATGCTGCAACGGGACGTCGCCATCAAGGAAATCGTTCCGCCCCCTGGTCTGACCATTGAGGCGCGACAGGAATTGCGGGTCCGGTCACTTCGGGAGGCACGGGCAATCGCGCAACTCGACCACGTCAACGTCGTCCGGGTCTTCGATGTGCTGTTGAGCGCCGACGGTGACCCGCAGATCGTGATGGAGTACGTGCCGTCCCGTTCGCTGCACGACACGATCACCACCGACGGTCCCGTCCCGCCGGTGCGGGCGGCCGAGATCGGGCTGGCCGTGCTCGGCGCGCTACGCGCCGCCCACCGCGCCGGGATCATGCACCGCGACGTCAAACCGGCGAACATCCTCGTCGGTGCGGACGACCGGATCGTGCTCACCGACTTCGGCCTGGCCACCGCCGTCGAGGACGTGAACCTCACCCTCAGCGGTGTGGTGCTCGGCTCGCCCGCGTACGTCTCTCCCGAACGGGCCATGCGGGGCACTGTGGGTCCGGAGGGGGATTTCTGGTCGCTCGGCGCGACCCTGTACGCCGCCGTCGAGGGCCAGTCGCCGTACGCCCGGCCGTCGAGTCTGATGAGCCTCACCGCCCTGGTCACCGAGCCGCCGCCCGCGGCGCGACGGGCGGGACCGCTCGCGCCGGTGCTGGCCGGTCTGCTGCGCAAGGACCCGGCCGAGCGGATGGACGCGGACGCGGCCGAGCAGTTGCTCCGGACGGCGCTGGACGGCACACCCCGGCCGCCCATAGCGGTGACGTGGCGTCCGGCGCCCGCCGCGTCAACGGCGATCACGGCCCATCCGGTCGACACTCCCGACGTACCCCGGTCGTCGGCCCCGGTGGCCGCGGATCGTGCCGGTCGGGGACCGGCCCGCCGACGGCGGACCTGGCTTCTCGGTGGCCTCGCGGCAGTGGTCGCACTCGGCCTGGCGGTCGGGGTTCCGCTGGCCACCCGCCGTGCGTCGCGGCCGGCCGGGGGAGGGGCCGAGTTGGTGGACGCCGCAGTGCCGGGTGCGCCGTCGACGCCCGCTGCCGCACCGACGACCGCTGCGCTCCGACCGATCTCGTGGTCGGTCTACCGGGACAGCAGCGGCTTCTCGATGCCGGCGCCGCGCGACTGGCAGATCGTCCGGCGCGGGCAGCGGGTCGAACTGCACGAGCCGGGCGGCGAACGGATGCTGGTCGTCAGCCAGACCGACTCGCCGCGCAACGACCCGTTGGCCGAACTGGCCGGCCCGGCCGTCGGTGAGCGGTACCGCGACTACCGCCGGGTCGAGCTGCTCGCCGTCAACTACCAGCTCAAGGCAGCCGACCTGGAGTGGGTTTACACCAGCGAGGCGGGTACCGCGATGCGCGGGCGCCAGCGCACCTTCACGACGGAGAAGCGTCAGGGTTACCGCATCGCCTGGTTGACACCCGAGTCCGCCTGGGAGGTCGCCGGGACGGACGCGTTCCGGGAGATCACCGCGGGCTTCCGGCCGGCGTCGACGGCGGGTGGGGCCACCCCGTCGGCCACGCCGGACCGTCGAGTGTCACCGACCCCGAGCGTGCCCCCGGCGCGGTCGGGCAACCGGCTCGTCGGGGTGGCGAGCAAGCGGTGCCTGGACGTGAGCGCGCCGGAATCACCCGACCCGGTCCGGCTCGGGATCTGGGACTGCCGGGACGCCCGCGCCTCCCACCAGCTCTGGGCGATGCGCTCGGACCGGAGCGTGCAGTTGGGTGGGCGTTGCCTGGACGTGCTCTCCGCGTCCAGCGACGCCGGAGCGGCGATCCAGCTCACCACCTGCAACACGACCCCGGCGCAACAGTTCACACTGAACGAGGCCGGGCAACTCGTCAACGCGCACAGCGGACTGTGCCTGGGCACTGTCGGTCAGAGCACCGCGAACGGCGCGATGATCGAGCAGCGCAGCTGTAGTGCCGGCACGAGCCAACTGCAGTGGACCCGGCGATAGCGCCAGGACGCCGACGAGGGCCCTCCTCCCGGTGCTGCGGAGGACGGCCCTCGTCGGTGGTGGGGTCAGGCGACCGCTGCGGGGAATCGTTCCCAGACCCGGTGCGCGGCCATCAACTGCTGCACAGCGGTCAGCGCCTCGGCGCCCGAGCCCGCCGCCACGACGCCCGGGGTGCCGGCGACGCCGGCCTGCTCCAGCACTGTGACGCCGGCGCCCCAGGCGCCGATCGCCTTGGCGTGCCGCCAGCACTCCTCGACGAGCAGCAGCACGCGGGGGTCGACGGTTGCCGGGTCTGGCGTGCCCGCCTTGGCGTCGCGGGCGGGCAGGGCGTCCGGTGCGGGCGCCGGTGCTCCGGCCAGCAGGACCGCGTCGAACTCGACCGACCGGCCGGTGGCGAAGGTGCGCTGCACCGGCAGGTCACCCACCAGGCCGCCGTGCGGGGCGATCAGCAGCGGCACCATACCCGCGCTGAACACCGCCTGGCGGACCTCGTCGACGCCGTCCAGGTCGCCGTCGGGGTCGACGACGATCCCGACGGTGCGGCCATCGCTCGGCCACTCCCGACCGACCTGCGACAGCGCCGGGCTGGGCGTGACGTCGGGGAGCGGCACTGTCGGCTGGGGTGCGGGCAGGCCCAGGCCGGCGGCTACCTGCTCGCACAGCACCGGGTCGATGTTGGCGAGGCTCTGCAGCTGGCGCTCCTTGATCGCTTGGTGGTAGCACTTGCCCAGCTCGAAGGTGTACGCCCGGATGATGTGTTCCTTCTCGACCGGCGACATGCTCAGCCAGAACAGACGGACCTGGCTGTAGTGGTCGTCGAACGAGGCGGGGTTGGCGCGTACCTTCGGTGCCTGCGCGACAGTGACCGGCACGTCGACGAAGGCGTGCTCGGCGTCCCCGGCGGGGAACGGGTTGCCGCCGTCGAGCGAGTTCGGTCGGTACGGTGCGACGCCGCCGTGCACGGCGTGCTGGTGGAAGCCGTCGCGCAGCATGTCGTTCACGTCGGCGTGCGGGCGGTTGATCGGGATCTGCGTGAAGTTCGGCCCGCCCAGCCGGGTGAGCTGCGTATCGAGGTACGAGAAGAGCCGGCCCTGCAACAGCGGGTCGTTGGTGACGTCGATGCCTGGGGGCAGGTGACCGAGGTGGAAGGCGACCTGTTCGGTCTCGGCGAAGAAGTTCGTGGGCGTCCGGTTGAGCACCAGCTTCCCGATGGGCTGCACCTCGGCCAGCTCCTCCGGCACGATCTTCGTCGGGTCGAGCAGGTCGATCCCGTCGAAGGTCTCCTCGGGGGTGTCCGGGAAGACCTGGATGCCCAGCTCCCACTCGGGGTACGCGCCGGCCTCGATGGCGTCGTAGAGGTCGCGTCGGTGGAAGTCCGGGTCGATGCCGCCGAGCAGCTGGGCCTCCTCCCAGGTCAGTGAGTGCACGCCCAGCTTCGGCTTCCAGTGGAACTTGGCCAGCACCGTCTCCCCAGCCTCGTTGACGAGGCGGAAGGTGTGCACGCCGAAGCCCTCCATCGTCCGGTACGAACGCGGAATGCCCCGGTCGGACATGTTCCAGATGGTGTGGTGCTGCGCCTCGGTGTGCAGCGACACGAAGTCCCAGAAGGTGTCGTGGGCGCTCTGCGCCTGCGGGATCTCCCGGTCGGGGTGCGGCTTGCCGGCGTGGATGATGTCCGGGAACTTGATCGCGTCCTGGATGAAGAAGACCGGCATGTTGTTGCCGACCAGGTCGAAGGTGCCCTCGTCGGTGTAGAACTTCGTGGCGAAGCCACGGGTGTCGCGGACCGTGTCGGCCGAACCCCGCGAACCGAGCACCGTGGAGAACCTGACGAAGACGTCGGTCTCACGGCCCTTCTTGAGGAAGCCGGCACGGGTGACCGCCTCGGCGGTGCCGTACGCGGTGAAGACACCGTGCGCGCCGGCGCCCCGGGCGTGCACCACGCGCTCCGGAATGCGTTCGTGGTCGAAGTGCGTGATCTTCTCGCGGAGGTGGTGGTCCTGGAGGAGCACCGGGCCGCGCGGGCCGGCCTTGAGCGAGTGGTCGGTGTCGCGCAGCCGTGCCCCGTTCGCTGTCGTGAGGTAGGCCCCCTGCTGACCGTTCGCGATCGTCGGCGCGCCGGTCTCCGCGCCGGTCGGCGTGCGCGTCTGCGGTGCCCCCTGTTCCGGCTTCGGCGGCAGCGGGTCGTGCGGCGTCGTCGGCTCCTCGATCGGTGGCGGCGCGCTCCCCGGCGCACCGGGGATGTCGGGGGTGAGGGCGTCGGCGATCTTTCCTGAGGCGGTCTTCACGACGTTCTTGACCGCCTCGGCGGGCTTGCTGGAATCCACTGAATGAACCTCTCCATGGCGCGTGTGCGGGCCGGCGCCTGCCCTGCTACCCCAGGTCAGAGGGTCGAAACACGACTCATCTCGGCATCCTGCGCCGGGACTGGTGATTTCGCCGATGCCGGGATCGGCCAGGCAGCCAAAACTGACATACGTCGATATCCCTCGACTTTAGGGAGTGCCCGACGTGTCCTCACCAACCACCACCCGTCCCCGTTCCGTCGCAGCCCGTGCCACCCGGCTCGCCTTGGCCGCCGTCCTGGCCGCCGGCGGCGTCGTGGCCGGATCGTCCGGCGCCGCCCAGGCCGCCGGCCCGTACGAGCGAGGCCCCGCCCCGACCACAGCGATCCTGGAGGCGAGCCGCGGCCCGTTCGCGACGTCCTCGCAGAGCGTGTCCTCGCTGAGCGTCACCGGCTTCGGCGGCGGCGTCATCTACTACCCGACCAGCACCAGCGAGGGCACCTTCGGCGCCATCGCCATCTCGCCCGGTTACACCGCCGCCTGGTCCAGCATCAGCTGGCTCGGACCACGCATCGCCTCGCACGGTTTCGTGGTGATCGGCATCGAGACCAACAGTCGCCTGGACCAGCCGGACAGCCGGGGCCGGCAGTTGCTCGCCGCGCTGGACTACCTGACCCAGCGCAGTTCGGTGCGCACCCGGATCGACAGCAGTCGACTCGCTGTGGCCGGTCACTCCATGGGTGGCGGGGGCAGCCTGGAGGCGGCCTCGTCGCGGCCGTCGTTGCAGGCCGCGGTGCCGCTGGCACCGTGGAACCTGGACAAGAGCTGGTCCGAGCTACGGGTGCCCACGCTGATCGTCGGTGGGGAGAGCGACAGCGTCGCGCCGGTCTCGTCGCACTCGGTGCCCTTCTACAACAGCATCCCGGCGTCCGCCGAGAAGGCGTACCTGGAGCTGAACGGGGCGAGCCACTTCTTCCCGCAGACCACCAACACGCCGACCGCGCGGCAGATGGTGGCCTGGTTGAAGCGGTTCGTCGACGACGACACCCGCTACGAGCAGTTCCTCTGCCCCGGCCCGAGCGGCTCGCAGATCCAGGAGTACCGCAACACCTGTCCCAGCGCCTGACGGCGGTCACGGGGCGGTCGCCGCTGGCGGCCGCCCCGTCCACGTGCGTAAAGGGGGCATTGAAGGTCTTGACGCCAAACCCGAGAAACGTACACTGCGAGTGTAAATAAACACCCGCCACGACAGAGGGATGGGTGATGGAGCGCGGCCTCGAACTGCACCACATCGGCGTCCGTTTCGGCGGCCTCACCGCCCTCGACGACGTGTCCCTGCGGGTGCCACCCAACCGGGTGGTGGGCGTCATCGGACCCAACGGCGCCGGCAAGACCACGCTGTTCAACGTGATCTGCGGCTTCGTCGCACCGGAGACGGGCTCACTCACCCTCGACGGCCGGCCGCTGCGGCCACGGCCGCACCGGCTGACCCGGCTCGGCATCGCCCGGACCCTCCAGGGCACCGGGCTCTTCGCCGGGCTGAGCGTGCTGGAGAACGTGATGACCGGCGCTTCGCACACCGCCCGTGCCGGCTTCGTCCCGGCGCTGCTCGGGCTGCCGGCCAGCGACCGCGACGAGCGCCGGCTGCGCGCGGACGCCCTGGCCATCCTCGACGAGCTGGGCATCGCCGAGCACGCGGGGGCCGCGCCGGCCACCCTGCCCTTCGCCGTGCGCCAGCGGGTCGCCCTGGCCCGCGCGCTCGCCGCCCGGCCCCGGCTGCTCCTGCTCGACGAGCCGGCCGGTGGCCTCGGGGCGGACGACATCGCCGAGCTGGCGGAGCTGGTCCGGCAACTGCCCCGACGGGACACCGACCCCTGCGCCGTGCTCCTGGTCGAGCACCACATGGACCTGGTGATGGCCGTCTGCGACGAGCTCGTGGTCCTCGACTTCGGTCGGGTCATCGCCGCCGGCGCCCCGGACGAGATCCGCGACGACCCCGCGGTCACCGACGCGTACCTCGGTGCCACCGTCGAGGAAGAGGTCTCCCCATGAGCGGCACCGATCTGCTGGTCGTGCGGGGGCTGGTCGCCGGTTACGGCGCCGCGCCCGTGTTGCGGGCCATCGACCTCACCATCCCGGCCGGCACGATCGCCGCTGTCGTCGGCGCCAACGGCGCCGGCAAGACCACCCTCCTGCGCGCGCTCTCCGGCATGATCCGCCCGGCCGCAGGTCAGGTCCTGCTGGCCGGGGAGGACCTTCGCGGTACGCCGGTGGAGCAGCTCGTCCGACGCGGCATGGCGCACGTCCCGGAGGGCCGGGGCGTGATCAGCGAGCTGACCGTCGACGAGAACCTGCGGCTGGGCGGGCTGTGGCGACGCGACCGGGCCGACGCCGGGCGGGCGCTCGACGAGGTCTACCAGCTCTTCGAGCCGCTGGCCCGACGCCGCCGGCACCTCGGTCACCAGCTCTCCGGCGGGGAGCGGCAGATGCTCGCGCTCGGTCGGGCCCTGGTCGGCCGGCCCCGTCTGCTGTTGCTGGACGAGCCGTCGCTCGGCCTGGCGCCACGGGTGGTCGCCCGGACCATGGCCCTGCTCCGCCAACTGCGCGACCGCACCGGGCTGACCGTCCTGCTGGTCGAGCAGAACGTGCGCAGCGCGCTCGCCGTCGCCGACCAGGGCGTCGTGATGTCCCTCGGTCGGGTGGTGATCGCCGCCCCGGCGGTGCAGCTACGCGACGACGTCGACCTGCGCCACGCCTACCTCGGTTTCTGACCACCACCTCGTCCCCCGGAGGGAGAACTGTTGGACCGCTTCGTCTTCCTCACCGTCGACGGCCTGTCCCGGGGCGCGGTGTATGCCGCGTTCGCACTGGCCCTGGTGCTCATCTGGCGGGCGGCGCGGGTCGTCAACTTCGCCCAGGGAGCGATGGCCGTCGCCGCCGCGTACGTCGCCTACACGGTCAGCACCGCCACCGGTTCCTACTGGCTGGGCTTCGTTGTCGCGATCGTCACCGGCCTGCTGCTCGGTGCGCTGGTGGACCGGGTGGTGATGCGGCACGTCGATCACGCCTCACCGCTCAACCCGGTGATCGTCGCGCTCGGGCTGGTGCTGCTGATCCAGGCCGTGCTGGGCATGGTGTACGGCAGCGAGTTCCGCCCCGCCGAGGCCCCGTTCAGCCGCTCCGCCCTCACTGTGGGCGGGGTCGCCGTGCTGTCCCCGTACGACCTGTTCGTCTTCGCCACGATCGGCGTGGTGGTCAGTGGCCTGGCCTGGATGTTCGCGCGTACCCCGGTGGGGTTGCGGATGCGCGCGGCGGCCTTCGCTCCGGAGGTCTCCCGGCTGCTCGGGGTCAACGTCGGTGGGATGCTGACCCTCGGCTGGGCGCTCGCCTCCGGGGTGGGCGCGCTGGCCGCCATGCTGGTCCTGCCGACCGAGTTGGGCCTGCACCCGCACGCCATGGACCTGGTGTTCGTCTCGGCGTTCACGGCGGCGGTGGTCGGCGGGCTGGACAGTCCACCGGGGGCGGTGGTCGGTGGGCTGGTGGTGGGGCTGCTGCTCTCCTACGTGAGCGGCTACGCCGGCAGTGACCTCACCCCGCTCGCGGTGCTGGTCCTGCTGCTGGCGGTGCTGCTGGTCCGGCCCGGTGGGCTGTTCGCCCCGGTCGCGGCGAGGCGGGTGTGAGCGCCACGAAGGCGGCAGTGCCGCCGACGGAGCAGCTCGACGACCCGGGCGGCCGACCGGTCGACCGGCGACGCGGCTCCACACTGCTGCGCCACCTCGCGGTGGTGCTGGCCGCAGGGTTGCTGCTGGTGGCGCTCAGCTACTCCGTCGAGCCGTTCCGCAACTTCCAGCTCGCCACAGTGGCCGCCTACCTCTGCGCGACCGCGGGGCTGACCGTCCTCACCGGGCTCAACGGTCAACTGTCGCTCGGGCACGGCGCGCTGATGGCCACCGGGGCGTACACGGTGGCGCTGTGCCAGACCGCGTTCGCCGACCGGGGGATGACCGGCGGCTGGCTGTTGCCGCTGTCGTTGGCCGCGGCGATCGTCAGCACCGTCGCGGTCGGCGCTGTGGTCGGTGTGGCCGCGGCCCGCCTGCGCGGCCCCTATCTGGCCGGGGTCACCCTCGCGGTGGCAGTGGTGGTGCCGGCGCTGGCTGTCACCTTCGACGGCGTGTTCAACGGCGAGCAGGGGCTGTCGGTGCCGGTGGAGCCGCCGCCGCTGTCGCTCGGCCCGTACTTCCCGTACGAGCGGTGGCAGCTCTGGGTCACCGGCGCGGCCACCCTGCTCGCGTTGCTGCTGTTGGCGAATCTGGTCCGCAGCCGGTACGGGCGTACCTTCCGGGCGGTCCGCGACGACGAGGTGGCGGCCCGCCTCGCCGGCATCCACGTGGCCCGCACCCAGGTCCTCGCGTTCGTGGTCAGCGCGGCCACCGCCGGGCTCGGCGGCGCGCTGCTGGCGGTGCTCGCGCAGAGCGTCTCACCCGGCGCGTTCTCGCTGACCCTGTCGCTGTTCCTGCTGATGGCCGTGGTGATCGGTGGCCTGGGTCGACTGACCGGCGCGTTGTGGGGGGCCGTCCTGCTGGTCGCCCTGCCCGATCTGACCCACTCGGTGACCGAGATGCTCACGCTCTCGCCCGCTGTGGCGCAGCGGCTGGAGGGCAACCTCCCCCTGGCGATCTTCGGTCTCACCCTGATCGTCGTCATGATCGCCGCCCCCGGCGGTGTGCAGGGTCTGCTGTCGCGTCTCGGCCGGGCGTTGCTGGCCAGGCGGCCGACCCGGCGTTCCTGAGCTGTCCTCGGTCCGGCCTCGGCCGGGCGCCCCACCACCACACCGTTCCCACAGACAACCGGACCGAGAAAGGTCGGTGTTTCCCATGCACCGTAAAGCGCATCGCGGCCTCGCGATCGCCAGCACCCTTGCCCTGCTCATCACCGCAGCCGGCTGTAGCGGCGACGACGGCCCCGGCTCCGGCGGGGCGTCGGTGCCGGGCGTCACCGACACCGAGATCGTCGTCGGCACCCACATGCCGCTGACCGGTCCGGCCTCGGCCGGCTACTCGAAGATCGCTCCGGCGACGAAGGCGTACTTCGACTACGTCAACGCCAACGGCGGAGTGCACGGCCGCAAGATCACCTACAAGATCATGGACGACGGCTACAACCCGGCGAACACCCAGCAGGTGGTCCGTCAGCTCGTCCTCCAGGACAAGGTCTTCGCCGTCCTCAATGGTCTGGGCACGCCGACGCACACCGGTGTGCTCGACTTCCTCAAGAGCAACCGGGTGCCAGACCTCTTCGTCGCCTCCGGTAGCCGCAGCTGGGACCAGCCGGACAAGTATCCGGGCACGTTCGGGTTCAACCCGGACTACACCGTCGAGGGCAAGATCCTCGCCAACTACGCGAAGGCGAACCTGGCCGGCCAGAAGGTCTGCTTCCTCGGTCAGGACGACGACTTCGGCCGGGACAGCCTGGCCGGCGTGGAGAAGGTGCTCGGCGCCGGTGCCGTGGCGGTCAAGCAGACGTACGTCACCAGCAACACCAACGTGGCGCCGCAGATCGGCGCGTTCAAGGCGGCCGGTTGCCAGGTCGTCGTGCTCGCCACAGTGCCCGGCTTCACAGCGCTCTCCGTCGGCACGGCGGCACGGCTGGGCTTCAAGCCGCAGTGGCTGGTCTCCAACGTCGGCGCCGACCACCCGACCCTGGCCAAGCAGCTCGGCGCCGCCGCGCCGCTGCTGGAGGGGATGGTCGGCACCAACTACCTGCCGATGCAGAACGACACGGCGAACCCGTGGATCCAGCTCTTCACGAAGGTCAACAAGGAGCACAACGGGGACGCGCCGTTCGACGGCAACACCGTCTACGGCATGTCGGTCGGCTATCTCTTCGTGCAGACGCTGCTCGCCGCCGGCAAGGACCTCACCCGGGAGAAGGTGCTGGGGGCAGTGCAGAAGGGCGGCTTCCAGGGCCCCGGGCTGGTGCCGCTGCGCTTCTCGGCCACTGATCACTCCGGGTACGGCGGCCAGCGGTTGAGCCGGGTGAGCGGGGGAGTGCAGACCTACTTCGGGCCGGCGTACGAGACGGACGAGGCGGACGGGGCGGTCAACGAGTACACCGTCGCCCCGGCCGCGCCGCCGGCGAACGGGGTGCCGACCGTCTCCTGAGGCCCCGCAGCCCCGACGTCCGACCGGGCGTGGTTTCCCCCGACCACGCCCGGTCGGACTGCTGCGCGCGTGCTGCCGGAGCGGCCTGTCGACCAATCGTCGAAGGCGTTGACCGATACCGATCGACGCTCCTACTATCTGCACCGTGAATGCATATTCGGGCCGACTCGCGGATAGGGTCGCCATCGTCACCGGCGCCAGTCGGGGGATCGGTCTGGCCATCGCCCAACGCCTCGTCGCCGAGGGCGCGCGGGTGGGTCTGACCGCCCGCCGTCCCGAAGGGCTGGCCGAGGCGGTCGCCACCCTGGGCGGTTCGGCACACGCCCTCGCGGTGCCGGGTCGGGCCGACGATCCCGAGCATCGGGCCGCCGCGGTGAGCCAGGTGAGCGCGGCGTTCGGGCCGGTGGATCTGCTGGTCAACAACACCGGCATCAACCCGGTGCACGGCCCGCTGGTCGAGCTGGACCTGGCCGCGGCCCGCAAGATCCTCGACGTGAACGTGGTCGCCGCGCTCGGCTGGGTGCAGGAGGTCTGCGCCGCCGGCATGAGCGAGCGCGGTGGCTGCGTCGTCAACGTCTCGTCGATCGCCGGGCTCGGCCCGTCGCCCGGCATCGCCTGCTACGGGGTCAGCAAGGCCGCGCTCAACCACCTCACCGCCAGCCTCGCCGTGGAGCTGGGGCCGACGGTCCGGGTCAACGCGGTCGCCCCCGGCGTGGTGAAGACCCGCTTCGCCGCCGCCCTCTACGACGGGCGGGAGGCCGAGGTCGCCGCGCGGTACCCGCTCGGGCGCCTCGGTCTGCCGTCGGACGTGGCCGGCGCGGTCGCCTTCCTGGCCTCCGACGACGCCAGTTGGATCACCGGGCAGACCATCGTCTGCGACGGCGGCGTCTCGCTGACCGGCCGGGCCGGATGACGGCGTCGGCGGAGCGTCCGGAGCCGCTGATCAACGGCTGTCTAGACTCGGCGGTGCGTCGGGGGACGTCGTGGCGGTGAGGGGGCGAGGGCGGATGGACGCAGTCGATGTGGCGGGCCGGGTCGACGGGCGCACCGCCCGCGCCGAGCGGACCCGCGCCGCCATCGTCGAGGCGCACCTCGCGCTCATCTCCGAGGGTGACCTCCGCCCGACCGGGGAACGCATCGCCGAGCGGGCCGGCATCTCGCTGCGCACCCTCTGGACCAACTTCAAGGACATGGAGACGCTCTTCGAGGCCAGCGGCGCGGAGGTGCTCCGCCAGCAGGACGCCGCCTACCGGCCGATCTCACCGGGGCTGCCATTGGCGAAGCGGGTCGACGCGTACTGCCGGCAGCGGGCTCGACTGCTCCAGCTCATCGCGTCGTCGGCGCGGGCCGCGCAGATGCGTGAGCCGGTCTCCGAACAGCTGCACCGCAACCGTCTCAAGCACATCGAACGGGTCCGCGACGAGGTCGAGGAGCTCTTCGCCGTCGAGCTGGCCGAGGCCGGGCCGGGGCGCGAGCAGTTGCTCAACGCCCTGGTGGCGGCGAGCACCTGGCAGGCCTGGTCGATGCTGCGTTACGGGCTCGGTCTCGGCGTGGACCAGGCCCGCGCGGTGATGGCCCGGACCGTGGGCGCCCTGCTGGCCGAGGTCGCGCCCGACTGATTCCGGCCCGGCCCGATATCGCCCCCTCTTTCCATTCGGTTTCCGATGGGTAACACTGGCAGGCATGGTTACTGCATCAAGAGTGCAACTAACCGTGCTGCGTGGCCGGGACGACGAGTGCCGGGCTGTCCGGAGCCTGCTCGACGGCATGACCAACGCCGGCGGTGCCCTGCTGTTGCGCGGAGAGCCCGGATCGGGCCGGACAGCGCTTCTCGGCTACGCCCATCGGCACGCCGAGGGTGGCTGCACAGTGCTGGCCGGCAGCGGGCTCGCCGAGGAGGCCGCCCTGCCGTACGCCGGCCTGCAACGTCTGGTCGACCCGGTGCTCGACCGGGCCGCCTCGCTCCCTGGGGAGCAGCGGCAACTGCTGCGGCGGGCACTGGCCGGGGAGAGCTGCCCGGCCGACAGGCAGTTGACCCTGTCGATGGCGGTGCTCGGGCTGCTCGCCGCCGCCGCCCGGGACCGGCCGTTGCTCGCCACCATGGACGACATCGACCGAGGTGACCCGCAGACCGCGCAGGTGCTGGCGTTCGTGGCCCGCCGACTGCGGCACCTACCGCTCGCCGTCCTGCTCACCGCGGACGTCACCGCCAACCTCGACGGGATACCGGCACACCGACTGCGCGCGCTGACCGAGCACGAGAGCAGCGCCGTCCTCACCGATCGACTCGACCGGCTGACCGGGCGTGAGGGCGTCGACCGGCTCCCCGACCGGCCAGCCGCGTCGGCCCTTACCGCGTTGGCCACGATCGGCGGCGGCAACCCGCAGGCCCTGGTGGACCTCGCCGAGGTGCTCACCGCGGGGCAGTGGCGGGGCGAGGAGTCGCTGCCCGCCGCGCCACCGGCGGATGGAGCGCTGGGTCGCGCGTACCGCGCCCGGCTGGACCGGCTGCCCCCGGAGACCCGACGGGTGCTGTTGCTCGCCGCGCTCGACGAGGACGGCGAGCCGGGCACCCTGATCCGGGCCGCGTCGGCCGCCGGCGCCGAGGTCGAGGCGCTCGCACCGGCGGA
The DNA here is from genome assembly GCF_040649935.1 of Micromonospora sp. NPDC048842. Taxonomy (NCBI): domain Bacteria; kingdom Bacillati; phylum Actinomycetota; class Actinomycetes; order Micromonosporales; family Micromonosporaceae; genus Micromonospora; species Micromonospora sp. NPDC048842. The sequence goes on from NZ_JBEZGK010000003.1 coordinate 269,094, forward strand.
GGTCGCCGGCCTGGTCCGCGTCGAGCAACGAGGTGTCACCTTTCCGCAGCCGCTGGTGCGCACGATGATCGCGGCCAGCGCGCCGCTCGCCGAGCGGCGCGCGGCGCACCGACTGCTCGCCGAGGTGCTGGTAGCGGACGGGCAGCGGCTCCGCCGGGCGATGCACCTCGCCGCCGCGACGGCGGGTGCCGATCCGGTCCTCGCCGCCGAGCTGGAACAGGCGGCGGTCGGCGGATCCGACGGTTGGGCCGCCGCTTCGGTGGCCCTGCGGTGGGCCGCCGAACTGAGCGACCAGCCGAGGCTGACCGTCACCCGTCTGCTGACCGCCGCCCGGTACGCCTGGGCCGGGGGGCAACCCGACGAGGCCCGGCTGCTGCTCGACCGCCTCCGCGCGGTCTGCGTCGACCCGGTCGTTCGAAGCCGCGCCGACCTGCTCCGCGGTGAGCTGGAGCTGCGCTGCGGCACCGCGTCGAGTGCGTCGGCCACGCTGCTGGCCTCCGCCGCGGCGGTGGACGGCACCGACCGTGCCCTGGCGTTGACCGGGCTGGTGCGGGCCGGTGAGGCGGTCTGCTTCACCGGCGACCAGTACCGGTACGCCGAGGTCGGCCGCCGGGCGCTGGCGTTGCGGCGCCCGGACGACCCGCCGGCCCTGGAGGTCATGGGCTGTCTGATCGCCGGGGTGGCGGCGACTCTGCGGGGCGACCACGAGCGAGCCGGGCCCGCGCTGCGCCGCGCCGTGGTGCTGGGCGACCGGCTGACCGGTTGGGCGTTGACCCCCACCGCGCTCAGCTGCGCCGCGGCGGCCGGGCTGCTGGTGGCCGTGGACGGCGCGGCCCACCGGCTCGCCGAACGCGCCGTCGAGCTGGCCCGGGAACGAGGTGAGCTGTCCATGCTGTCGCGGGCGTTGGAGCTGCGGGCGGTCGCCGAGTACTGGCTGGGTCGACACGAGGCGGCGGCGGAGACCTCCCGCGACGGGTTGCGCGTCGCTCGGGCAACCGGGCAGGTCAACTGCGCCAACGTCCATCTGGGCATGCTCGCCGTCCTCGCCGCGATCCGGGCCGATCGGGAGACCAGCCTGCGGCGGATCCGCGAGATCGGCGAGTCGCCGACGCCGGGCAGCCGCCCGCACGCGCTCGCCGCGTGGGCCCTGGCGGTGCTCGACCTGGTCGACGGCCGGCACGCCGAGGCCGCGGAACGGTTGGCGTCGCTGGCCCGGCTCGGCACGCGTCGAGGTCAGGTCCTGGTGCAGGTGATGGCGACCCCGTACCTGGTGGAGGCGGCGGCGCACCTGGCGCACCGGCCGGCGGCGACGGCCGCGCTCGCCGCGTTCGACAGGTGGGCCAGCAGCACGGCGAGCCCGTTGCGCCGGGCCCTGTCCGCGCGGTGTCACGCACTGCTCGCCCCTCGGGGCGGCGCCGATGCGGAACGGGACTTCCGGGCGGCGCTGCGCCTGCACCCGACCGAGGCCGGCACGTTCGAGCGGGCCCGCACCGAACTGCTCTTCGGCCAGGAGTTGCGCCGCAGTCGACGCCCTCGCGACGCGCGGACGCACCTGCACCAGGCCCGCGAGATGTTCAGCCTGCTCGGGGTGGAGTGCTGGGCCGAGCAGGCCACCACGGAGCTGCGGGCGGCCGGGGAGTCGATCGGTCCGCCGGACCTGCCCGCGGCGCGGTTGTTGACCGGCCAGCAACTGCGGATCGCCGAGTTGGTCGCCGAGGGCGCCACCAACCGGGAGATCGCCGCCCGGATGTTCCTCTCCACCCGTACTGTCGATCACCACCTGCGCAACGTGTTCCACCGGCTGGGCATCCGTTCGCGGACCGAGCTGGCCCGCGCGTTCACCGCCGAGCGGCACGTCGGTCTGGCCTCCGACCGGTGAACGTCCGGTCTGGACGCGTTTAACTATCACCGCTAGTTTGAGCGTCATGGACCTCACCCTCTCCGCCGAGCAGGCGGCGGTCCGCCAGCTGGCCGCCGAGTTCGCCGACCGCGAGCTGCTGCCGCACGCGGCCGCCTGGGATCGCCGCGAATCGGTCGACCCCGCCATCGTCGGCATGCTCGGTGACCTGGGCTTCCTGGGGCTGACCATCGCCGAGACCGACGGAGGTTCCGGCGGCGACCACCTCGCGTACTGCCTGGTCCTGGAGGAACTGGGCCGGGGCGACTCGGCGGTGCGCGGCATCGTCTCGGTCTCCCTCGGCCTGGTCGCGAAGTCGATCGCCGCGCACGGGAGCGCGGAACAGCGCGCCGAGTGGCTACCGAGGCTCTGTGCCGGCAGCGCACTCGGCTGCTTCGCGCTGACCGAGCCGGACAGCGGCTCGGACGCGGCCGCCCTGCGCACCCGTGCGGTCCGCGACGGCACCGACTGGCTGCTCACCGGCACCAAGACGTTCATCACCAACGGCACCACCGCCGAGGTCGCGCTGGTCTTCGCCCGCACCGGCGGCCCCGGGCACCGAGGAATCAGCGCTTTCCTGGTGCCCACCGACAGCCCGGGGCTGACCCGGCGGGAGATCCACGGCAAGCTCGGCCTGCGTGGTCAGGCCACCGGCGAGCTGGGCTTCGACGAGGTGCGCGTACCCGACACGGCCCGCCTCGGCGCCGAGGGCGCCGGATTCCGGCTGGCCCTGGCCACCCTCGCCAAGGGTCGGATGTCGGTGGCCGCCGGATGCGTCGGCATCGCCCAGGGTTGCCTCGACGCGGCGGTCGCTTACGCCGGGCAGCGCACCCAGTTCGGCAAGCCGATCGCCGGACACCAACTCGTCCAACAACTGCTCGCCGCGATCGCTGTCGACACCGCTGCGGCCCGGCTGCTGGTGTGGCAGGTGGCCGACCTGATCGACAGCGACCAGCCGTTCGCCACCGAGGCGTCGATGGCCAAGCTCTTCGCCAGTGAGGCCGCCGTCCGCGCGGCCAACAACGCGGTCCAGGTCTTCGGCGGGTACGGCTACATCGACGAGTATCCGGTCGGCAAGTATCTACGCGATGCCCGGGTGGCCACGCTCTACGAGGGCACCAGCCAGATTCAGCAACTCCTCATCGGACGCGCGCTCACCGGCGTCAACGCCTTCTAGTAGCTGTAGGGAGATCCGGCATGAGAGTCTTCACCTCGTTCGAGGAGTTGGCCGCCGCGACCGGCGAGAGCTTCGGGCCTGGTCCGTGGCAGCGCATCGAGCAGAGCCGCGTCGACCTCTTCGCCGACGCCACCGACGACCACCAGTGGATCCATCTCGACCCGGTCCGAGCCGCGGCGGGGCCGTTCGGCGGGACGATCGCCCACGGGTACCTCACCCTGTCGCTGTTGCCGGCGTTGGCGGGCGGGCTCTACCGGGTCGAGGGGGTGGCGATGGGCGTCAACTACGGGCTGAACCGGGTGCGCTTCCCCGCGCCGCTGCGGGTCGGCGCCGCCGTACGCGCCACCGCCACCATCGCCGACGTGTCGCCGGTCAGCGGCGGCGTGCAGTTGGTCGTGACGGTCACAGTGGAGAGCGACAGCGGCGGCAAGCCCGTCTGCGTGGCCGAGACCGTGAGCCGGCTCTACCGTGCCGTGGAGCGGTGACCGCGCCTCCGCGAGCTGACGGGGCGCCGACGGATTCCGTCGCCGCCCCGTCGCCGCACCGCACTGGCAGTCGGTGCGGACCGAACTGGTCTTGTTACTTGCGCTGGTCGCCAGAGTGATAGGGAAATCGTAATCGAATAGAATCCCCCTCGCCAATCCGGGATTGCGTGACACCCCCCGATTCCAGGACGACGATCAGTGCTGCGGGTAACAACACCGATGCCGTTTCTGGTGTGCATCACACACCCCCTCCCAGTCCTCCTCCGTGTCGTCGATCGCGTCGGGTCGTCGAACGTTGCCGCACGCCTAGTCGCGCTGTGGCTGCTACCCGACACTCGCCGATCGGCGTCCACGGAACTAGATATAGTCCCCCATGGATTGTTTGCCAATCATGTCGCCAGGCTGACAAACAACTCCGTGACGGGGGACATCGTGGGCAGACCTGAGCGGCCGCTCGACCCGGAGGCAGGCGAGCTGGAGCGGTTCGCGCTCGACCTGCGCCAGTTGCGGACGAAGGCAGGTTCGCCGACCTACCGTCAACTGGCCAGACGCGCGCACTTCTCGGTGACCACCCTGGCGAAGGCGGCCAGCGGGGAGACCGTGCCGAGCCTTCAGGTGACGCTGGCGTACGTGGCCGCCTGCGAGGGCGATCCGGCTGAATGGACCGAACGGTGGCACAGCCTGATCGCCAGCGTGACGTCCGCCGGGACGGCGGGGGGCAGCCGCGGGCCGTACTGGGGGATGGCAGCGTTCCAGCCGCAAGACTCGGAATGGTTCTTCGGACGCGAGCGCCTGGTGGCTCAGCTCTGTGAAATGCTCACCCGCCTCCGATTCGTCGCGGTTTTCGCCCCGTCCGGTGCGGGCAAGTCATCCCTGCTACGAGCGGGTCTGATAGCGGCCGTGGTCGAGAATCCGGTGAAGGGTCAGCCGGCCTGGGCCACGGTGCTGATGACGCCCGGCGAACATCCCATCGAAGAACTCGCGTTTCAGCTCGTCAAGGAACAGGACCTGGCTCGTGAAACGGTCCAGCGTCAGTTGGCCGATGACCCGGCCAGCATTCGCGCGACGCTCGAGCACATTCTTGACGCCCGTCCATCGGTGGCGAACATGCTCATCGTGGTGGACCAGTTCGAGGAGCTCTTCACCCTCTGTCGCGACGAAGAGGAGCGGTCGGGGTTCATCGCCGCGCTGCTCGCCGCGGCGGAGGTCCCCAGGGTCCGCGTGGTGCTGGGAGTGCGAGCCGACTTCTATGGTCGGTGTGCCGCCCATCCGGCCTTGGTGGCCGCTCTCCACGAGCACCAACTGTTGATCGGCCCGATGGACGGTGCGGATCTGCGTCGAACCATCACCGGCCCCGCCGAGCGCGCCGGGCTGCTTGTCGATCCGGCGTTGGTGGAGATGGCCGTGGCGGACGTCGGCGGTCAGACGAGTGCGCTGCCGCTGCTGTCCCACGCGCTGTTGGAGACGTCGCGCCTGCGGCAGGGCAAGCGGATCACACTGGCCCACTACCGCGAATCGGGCGGGGTGAATGGCGCCATCACCCGTACCGCTGAGGGGGTGTACGCGCAGTTCGATGAGGGGCAGCGAGCGCTGGCCCGGGACATCTTCCTGCGCCTGACGGCCCTCGGTGACGGCACCGAGGACACCCGACGCCGGGCACCCCTGGCCGAGTTGGTGGGCGGGGCAGACCCATTGGCCGCGGCTGAGGTGGTGGGCAGGTTGACGGCCGCGCGGCTGGTCACCGCAGACGAAAAGGGCGTCATGGTGGCCCACGAGGCACTGATCCAGGAGTGGCCCCGGCTGCGTCGCTGGCTGACCGAAGATCGGGAGCTGCTGCGCTCCCACCGCAGGCTGACGGAGGCTGCCGCCGAGTGGGATCGGCACGACCGCGTGGACGGATTCCTGTATCGGGGGGTCCAGTTGGCGCTCTGGGGAACGCAGCAGGTGATGGACCTCAGTGACCTGGAACGGGACTTTCTGGAGACCAGCCGTGCACGAGAGAGCCGACGCCGGGCAGCCCGACGGCGGCGGACCAGCATGGCGTTGACCGGGCTCGCGGCAACCGTTGTCGTGGTGAGCGTCCTCGCGGCAGTGGCACTGGTGCAGGCGAACCGGGCGGCCGCCGAACGAGACCTCGCTGTTTCCCGGCAGCTGACGGTCGAGGCCAACAACCAACTGCAGATCGATCCGCAGCAGGCGCAGCGCCTCGCCCGACGCGCTCTGACCACCCGCCCGACCGTCGGCGCGGAGATGGTGCTCCGCCAGGCTGCCGTGGATGACCGACTGCAGGCGATTGTGCCGATGAGCAGCCAGAAGGCATTGGGCGTGGCGTTCAGTCCGGACGGAAGGCGGGTGGCGGCCACCGGGACGGACGGCGAGGTGCGGGTGTGGACCTGGGCCGGCCACGGCGTCTCTGGACCGGGACTGGCTCTCACCGGCGGGCCCGAGGGGCAGGTCTGGAGCCCGATGTTCAGCCCGGACGGGAAGCGACTGGTCACCGCCGGCTCGGACGGCACCGTCCGGATCTGGCAGGTCGATGGAAACGCCGGGCCCATCGTCCTACGCGGGCACGTGGGCCCGGTCTGGGGAGTGGCCTTCAGCCCCGACGGACTGTTGGTCGCCAGTGCCGGCGAGGACACCACCGTTCGGGTCTGGGATGCCCGCGGCGACGACCTACCGGTGGTGCTGCGTGGGCACAGCAAGGTGGCGGTCGGCGTGGCCTTCAGCCCCGACGGGCGCCAGTTGGCCAGCAGCGGCCACGACGCGACGGTACGCCTCTGGGACCTGGCCGCGCGATCCACCAGGACGATTCTCACCGGGCCACGCGAGGCCACCAGGACGTTGGTGTTCAGCCAGGACGGCACCCGTCTGGCCTGCTCCAGCGCCGACGGCACGGCCTGGGTGTGGCCGCTGACCGGGTCGGCGGCCCCGGTGGTGCTGCGTGGGCATGAGGGCACTGTGGAAGGGCTCGCGCTGAGCCCGGACGAGCAGTGGCTCGCGACCACCAGTGACGATCTGACCGTACGGATCTGGAACGCCAGCGGCACCGGTGACCCGTTGGTGCTGCGTGGCCACACCAACCGGGTCTGGGCGTTGGCGTTCAGCCCGGACGGATCCCGGCTGGTGAGCGCGGCCGATGATGGGACGCTACGGGTCTGGGACCCGGGCAGCGATCGTCTGATCCTGCGGGGCCACGAGAAGGCCACCTGGTCCGCCGCGTTCACCCCGGACGGGCGGCGGGTGGTCAGTGGCGGCGAGGACGGCACGGTACGGGTCTGGAACCTGGCCACACCGGCCGAGCCTCGGGTACTCGGCCGCCACGACGGCGACGTCTACGGTCTCACTGTGAGTCCGGACGGGACGAGTGTGGCCACCGGCGGCCGCGACGGCAGCGTACGCGTCTGGGACCTCGCCGGCAGACAGGATCCCGTGGTACTTCGCGGGCACGAGAAGCAGGCGTGGATCGCCGACTTCAGCCCTGACGGCCGTCGCCTGGCCAGCGTCAGCAACGACAGGAGCCTGCGAATCTGGGACCTCACCGGTCAGAGTGCCCCGGTGGTCCATCGAGTCGCCGAAGAGATCCGGTACGCCGCCTTCAGCCCGGACGGCAGGAAGGTCGCCACAGCTGGTGCGGAGGGCACCCTACGGATCTGGGACGCCTCCGGCACTGCCGAACCACTGCTACTTCCCGGTCACGAGGGACTGGTATGGGCAGTGGCCTTCAGCCCGGACGGACAACGGGTCGTGAGTGCCGGCTTCGACGGCACCGTGCAGATCCATTCCGTCACGAGCGGCAGCGCGCCAATGGTGTTGCGAGGACACGAGGGTCCCGTCTGGCACGTGTCGTTCAGCCCGGATGGGCAATGGGTGCTCAGTTCTGGAAAGGACGGCACCGCCCGGCTGTGGCACGCGTCGGAGGCCGCCCAGTCCGTGACCTTCGGCGGATTCGGCGCCTCCGTGGAGACCGTCGACTTCAGCCCGGACGGCGAGCGGCTCGTCTCGACGCATGACGACGGCACCGTACGCGTCTGGTCCTGCCGCGCGTGTGCCCCGGTCAAGAGCCTGCTGGAGCCGTGACCAGGAAGGGGTGGACCGTTCAGGCCCGCGCTGTATCTATCACCGAGCCCAGCCAGCGCAGCTGACGCCGCACGTGCACGGCCTCCCCACCCTCATGGCCGTTGAACGGGTAGACGTGCATCTCCCGCTCGGGCGGGACCGGCCTCCCGTTCGCGGCTCCGTATTGGTTGTAGGCGGCGAAGGCGGTTCGCGGCGGGCAGACGGTGTCGCGTCCGCCGACCCCGAAGTGCGCCGGCGCCGTCGCCCGACGCGCGAAGCTCACCCCGTCGACATAGGACAATGTGTGCCACACCGCCTCCTCGGCCTCCCGGTGCACCGCCAGGTACCGTGCGATCTCGCCGTACGGCGCGAGGTCGGTGAGCGCGACGGCCCGGCGCATGTCGCACAGGAACGGGGCGGTGGTCAGCACCGCGCTGAGTTCCTCGACGAGACCCGCCACCGCCAGGGCGATGCCACCGCCCTGGCTGTTGCCGACCACGGTGACCCGGTCACCCTCGACCCCCGGTAGGGCACGGACCGCCTCGACCGCCCGCACGGCGTCGGTGATCAGGCGGCGGTAGTGGTAGGTGCGCGGATCGAGAATCCCCCAGGTGACCGGCCAGGGCCCGCCGGGCGCGCCGTGCGGGTCGGGGGTGTCCCCGGCGCCGTGCTGCCCCGCCTGGCCCCGGTTGTCCATCAGCAGGTGCGCGTACCCGGCCACCGCCCAGGTCGGCCGCTCGTGGGGCAGGCCGCGCCCGCGTCCGTAGCCGGCGTACTCGACCACCGCCGGCAGCGGCTCTCGGACCCCGGCCGGGCGGGTGTACCAGGCGCGGACCGGGTCACCACCGAAGCCGGCGAACGTGACGTCCCAGGAGTCGAGCAGCCGTAGGTCGGTGGGTTCGGGGCGGACGTCGACGAGCACCGGTACGGCGGCAGCCTCGGCGAGCGTGGCTCGCCAGAACTCGTCGAAGTCGTCGGGTTCGGCGACCTCGGGTGCGTACCGCTGAAGGTCGTCGACGGTGGAGGCGGAGTGGGGCACGGGTCCTCGCAGGGGCCGGGGTCAGTGCGGGTGGGCGGGGGGCGCGGTGCTCTCCCGGACGACCAGCTCGGTCACCAGGTCGATCCGGCTGGTCGCCGGCTCGTTCCCCCTGGTCAGGTCGAGCAACATCTGGGTGGCGATGCCGGCCATGTCGCGCAACGGCTGGTTGATCGTGGTGAGCGCCGGGTCGGTCCAGGCGGAGACCGGCAGGTTGTCGTACCCGATCACCGAGAGGTCCTCGGGCACTCGCAGGCCGCACTGGCGGGCGGCCCGGAGCACCCCCATGGCCTGGATGTCCGACCCGGCGAAGATCGCCGTGGGCCGGTCCGGCCGCTGGAGCAGTTGCAGCCCGTGGGCGTGCCCCGCTCCGGCGGAGAAACTGCCGTAGCGGATCAGCTCGCGGTCGACCACGATCCCGGCTTCGTCGTGGGCCGACTGGAAGCCGGCGGCGCGGGCGCGGCTGCACAGCACGTCGGGCGGCCCGGAGATGATGGCGATCCGTCGGTGCCCCAGCTCCAGCAGGTGCCGGGCGGCGAGCAGGCCGCCGTTCCAGTTGTTCGACCCGACTGTCGGCACGGATGCCGAGGTGGCGCTGTCGGTGTCGACGACGACGAACGGTATGCCCTGTCGGCGCAGGTGCTGCTGCTGGGCCTCGGCCAGGTGGGAGAGGACGAACACCACGCCCAGGGGGCGGTCGGCGAGTAACGCCTCCAGCCATCGTGCCGGCGGGCGGTGCGCGCCGTCGAGTTGGGCGATCGACAGCCCGATGCCGGCCGCGGAGGTCACCGCCTCGACGCCCCGCAGGATCTCCATCGCCCAACCCGTGTCGAACTCGTGGAACACGAGGTCCACACGGCCGCCGCTTGTCGCGTGTCGACGTGCGCGGCGCTGGTACTGGTGGCGGTCGAGGCTCGCCTCCACCCGGGCTCTGGTGCCGGGGGCGACATCGCCGCGTCCGTTGAGGACCTTGGAAACGGTCGCGACCGAGACGCCGACATCGTTGGCGATGGTCGCGATGGTGGTGGAGGCGGGTGGGTCGAGCGGGCGGTGCTCTGTCATCGCGGCCTCATACAACATCCGAAAGTTTCGGGCGACTTTAACATGATGAGACATTCACGCCAGTGGGTGCCGCAGTCGGGCTGCGCATTCCCGGGACACCGTGCGGCTTGTTGGCGACGGAGCGCCGATCGTGGGGTCACGGTGTGCAGGAAACACCCCCTGGTGGTCCGATTGAGACTCTTGACAGGCATCGATGGGGCACTTAGGTTGCCGAAAAGGTTACGCAGGCTTCCGGAAAGTTTCGGATCGTGGGAAACGTCCGCCACAGAGCTGGTTCCACCAGGGCGCGGGGATGTGGCCGGAGCTAAGGGGTCAGGGCATGAGAAGTCAGTCGCTCGGGGACGGCGGCGCCGCGCCGTGGCGTGATCAGCGGCTGTCGCCGACCGAGCGGGTCGAGGCGCTTCTGCCATTGATGTCCCTCGAAGAGAAAATCGCCCAGCTCGTCGGGGTCTGGGTCGGTGCCGACGCCAGTGGCGAGGGCGTCGCACCGCACCAGTCGGACATGATCAGCGAGTTGCCGCCGTGGAGCACTGTCATCCAGTACGGGTTGGGCCAGTTGACCCGCCCGTTCGGCACCGCCCCGGTCGACCCGGTCCTCGGGGCCCGGTCGCTGGCGGCCTCCCAGGCGCAGATCGTGGCCGCCAGTCGGTTCGGCATTCCGGCGCAGGTGCACGAGGAGTGCCTCACCGGGTTCGCGGCGTGGCGGGCCACCGTCTACCCGACTCCGCTGAGCTGGGGCGCGTCCTTCGACCCCGAACTGGTCGAGGCGATGGCCGACCGGATCGGGCGGTCGATGCGCGCAGCCGGTGTGCACCAGGGTCTCGCCCCGGTGCTGGACGTCACCCGGGACTACCGCTGGGGCCGTACCGAGGAGACGATCGGCGAGGACCCCTACCTGGTCGGTACGACAGGTGCCGCCTACGTGCGGGGCCTGGAGCGGGCCGGCGTGGTGGCCACGCTGAAACACTTCGCCGGCTACTCCGCCTCCCGAGGCGGACGCAATCTCGCGCCGGTGCCGATGGGTCGCCGCGAGCTGGCAGACGTCATTCTGCCGCCGTTCGAGATGGCGCTGCGCCTCGGCGGCGCCCGCTCGGTGATGAACTCCTACGCCGAGATCGACGGCCTGCCCGTCGCGGCCGACAGTGGGCTGCTGACCGGGTTGTTGCGTGACGAGTGGGGCTTCACCGGCACCGTGGTGGCCGACTACTTCGCCGTACGGTTCCTTCAGACCCTGCACGGAGTCGCAGGGGATGCCGCCGACGCGGCCCGGCTCGCCCTGCGGGCCGGAATCGACGTCGAGCTGCCCACGGTGGACACCTTCGGCGAGCCGTTGGTGGAGGCGGCTCGCCGCGGTGAGGTCGATGAGGCGCTGATCGACCGCGCGCTGCGTCGGGTGCTGATCCAGAAGATCGAGCTCGGTCTGCTCGACGAGGGCTGGCAGGAACTGCCCGACGACGTCGCGTCCCTGCGTTTCGACGACGAGGCCAGCCAGGACATCGCCCTTCGTCTGGCCCGGGAGTCAGTCGTCCTGGTGCGCAACACCGGCGTCCTCCCGCTGCCCATGGGTAGCCGGGTCGCCCTCGTCGGTCCGGTCGCAGACGACCCGATGGCCATGCTCGGCTGCTACTCGTTCCCCAACCACGTGGGCGTCAACCACAGCGACTTCGGGCTCGGCCTGGACATCCCCACCCTGCGCGACGAGTTGGCCCGACGCGTCCCGCTGCTCACCCACGAGCCGGGCTGCGCCATCACCGGCGAGGACACCTCGGGCATCCCGGCCGCTGTCGCCGCGGCGGCCGCCGCCGACGTGTGCGTGCTCGCCGTCGGTGACCGGGCGGGAATGTTCGGCCGGGGCACCTCCGGTGAGGGCTGCGACGCCGTCGACCTGCGACTACCCGGCGTGCAAAGCGACCTCGTCCGCGCCGTCCTGGCCACCGGCACCCCGGTCGTCCTGGTGTCGATGGCCGGCCGCCCGTACGCGCTCGGCCCGGAGTTCGACGACGCGGCGGCCGTGGTGCAGGCGTTCTTCCTCGGTCAGCTCGGTGGGCAGGCGCTCGCCGAGGTGCTCACCGGCGCGGTCGACCCCTCCGGGCGGTTGCCGGTCAGCGTTGCCCGCGACGCCGGCGGGCTGCCGAGCACCTACCTGGCGCCACCGCTCGGCCGGCGTAACAAGGTTTCCTCGATCGACCCGACCCCGGCGTACCCGTTCGGCCACGGGCTGAGCTACACCACCTTCGAGTGGTCCGACGCGACGGTGGTCGAACCGCGCGAAGATCCGATCGCCTGGCCGGTCGACGGCGAGGTGCGGGTGCGGATCACCGTCGCCAACACCGGTGAGCGGGGGGGCACCGAGGTCGTGCAGCTCTACCTGCACGACCCGGTCGCGCAGACCACCCGTCCGGTGGTCCGGCTGATCGGCTACACCCGGCTGCCGTTGGCACCCGGTGAGGTGGCGCACGTGACGTTCGGCGTACCTGCCGACGTGGCGTCGTTCACCGGGCTGACCGGCCAACGGATCGTCGAGCCCGGCGACGTCGAGCTGCGCTTCGGCCGGTCGAGCGGCGATGTGGCGGCGGCCCTACCGCTGCGACTGGTCGGCGCCGAGCGCCAGGTCGGTTTCGAGCGGGAACTGCTCACCTCGGTACGGGTCGAGCCCCTCGTGGCCGTTCCACAGTCGGCATAGGAGGCCACGGATGACATCCACCCTGCGGCCACCACCGCCGGCGCCGCCGAGTTCTCCGCAGCAGGCGCAGAGCCCTGCCCCGCGCTCGCCACGACGCCGTCGCAGTTGGCGGCAGGCGCTGCGTCGGGACTGGCAGCTCTACTCGCTCGCCATCCTGCCGCTGCTGTTCTTCCTGGTCTTCCGGTACCTGCCCATGATCGGCAACATCATCGCGTTCCGTCGGTTCAAGCCGGGCGGCAGCATCTTCGGTGAGTACTGGGTCGGGCTGCGCTACTTCCGGATGTTCCTCAGCGACCCGACGTTCTGGGAGGTGTTCACCAACACCCTGGTGCTGGGGACGCTGACCCTGCTGTTCTGCTTCCCGCTGCCGATCGTGCTGGCGCTGCTGCTCAACGAGGTCCGGGCCCGCCGCTTCAAGCGGTTCGTCCAGTCCGTCTCCTACCTGCCGCACTTCCTGTCGATCGTGATCGTGGCGGCGATGGTCATGCAGTTGACCTCGATCGAGGGCACGGCCAACCAGATCGTCAGCTTGTTCGGTGGCGACCCGGTGGCGTTCCTGCAGAAACCGGAGTGGTTCCGCACCATCTACGTCTCGTCCGAGGTCTGGCAGACCGTCGGGTGGGGCACGATCCTCTACCTCGCCGCCCTCACCACCGTCGACGAGGACCTGTACGAGGCCGCCCGGATCGACGGCGCCGGCCGGCTGCGGCAGACCTGGCACGTCACGTTGCCCGGCATCCGTCCGACGATGGTGACCCTGCTGATCCTCAACATCGGCAGCTTCCTGGCGGTCGGGTTCGAGAAGATCCTGCTGCTCTACAACCCGTTGACGTATCCGACAGCCGACGTGGTCTCCACCTATCTGTTCCGGATGGGCTTCCAGTCGAGCAACTTCAGCTACGCGGCCGCCATCGGCCTCTTCGAGGCGGTGATCGGGCTGATCCTCGTCCTGTCGGCGAACGTCATCTCCCGTCGCACTGTGGGGACGAGCCTGTGGTGACCCTCGGTACGAAGATCGACGCCCCGAAGACGCGCGGGCCGGTGGACAGCCGGGGTTACCGGATCTTCCGGGTGGTCAACACCGTCGTCCTGCTCGGCGTCGTGGTCGTGACGCTGTACCCGTTCCTCAACATCGTGGCCCGCTCGCTCAGCGAAGAGGCGTACATCATCGCCGGCGAGGTGACCATCGTCCCGCGTGGCTTCGACCTGACCGCGTACAAGCTGCTGATGTCGGACGCGATGTTCTGGACGAACTACCGCAACACAGTGGTGTACACGGTGGTCGCCACGCTCATCTCGATCGTGCTGACCACGTGTTACGCGTACGTGCTGTCGAAGCCGCAGCTCAAGGGGCGCCCGTTCCTCATCGGTGTCGCACTGTTCACCATGTTCTTCTCCGGTGGCCTGATCCCCAACTACGTGCTGGTCACCAGCCTGGGCATGAAGAACACCATCTGGGCCGTGGTGATCCCCAATGCCATCAGTGTGTTCAACCTGCTGGTGATGAAGGCGTTCTTCGAGAGTCTGCCGAGCGAGTTGGAGGAGGCCGCGGCCGTCGACGGGCTGAACACGTACGGCACCCTCCTGCGGATCGTGCTGCCGCTGTCGAAGGCGATCATCGCGACGATGGTGCTCTTCTACGCGGTGTCCTTCTGGAACTCGTGGTTCGCCGCGTTCCTCTACATGGACCGGCAGGACCTGCTGCCGGTAACCGTCTACCTGCGCAACCTCATCGCGGGAGCCACCAGCGCCGAGTCCGCCGCCGCCGACGCCGACAAGGTCCAGGCCGCGGCCACCCTCCAGGCCGTGACGATCGTGCTGACCACACTGCCGATCCTGGCGGTCTACCCCTTCGTCCAACGCTACTTCGTCCGCGGCGTGATGCTCGGCGCGGTCAAGGGGTGACGTCGACGCCGCACCGTTCCACATTCGAATCCCCACCACCGAAAGGACGAGCCATGCTCCACAAGACGTGGCGCCGCGTGGCATTGACCACCGCGGGTCTGCTCGCGCTCTCCCTTGCCACCGCCTGTTCTGAGGACCCCGGTGAGTCGACCGACCTCTCGGAGAACAAGGTCGGCGCGATGGCCAACTACGGCGTCGGCGACCAGTTCAAGGCCACCGAGGCGCTCTCCTTCACCACCCTCTACAACAACCACACGTTCTACCCGCTCAAGGAAGACTGGCTGTTCTGGTCGGAGCTCACCAAGCGGACCAACGTCAAGATCGATCCGGTGGCCGTGCCGCTGAGTGACTACGAGCAGAAGCGCAGCCTGCTGATCGGCGCCGGAGACGCTCCGCTGATCATCCCGAAGACGTACCACCCGCAGGAGGACGCGTTCGTGTCCTCCGGGGCGATTCTCCCGGTGAGCGACTACCTGGATCTGATGCCGAACCTCAAGGAAAAGATCACCAAGTGGAACCTCAAGCCGGAGATCGACAACCTGCGGCAGTCCGACGGTAAGTTCTACCTGCTGCCCGGCGTCCACGAGAAGCCCACCCAGGACTACACGGTGCTGGTGCGCACCGACATCATGCAGGAGCTCAACCTGCCCGTCCCGAAGACCTGGGACGACCTGTACGCCGTGATGAAGGCGATGAAGGCGAAGTACCCGAACGTCTACCCGTACTCGGACCTCTTCAGCAAGCCCAATCCGACCGGCGCGCTGCTGAACCTCCTCGGCTCGGCCCACGGCACCTACGCGGGCTGGGACTTCCAGCACGCCACCTGGGACCCGGCAGCGAAGAAGTTCAACTACACCGGCTCGTCCGACCAGTACAAGCAGATGGTCACGTTCCTGCACAAGCTCGTCGCCGAGGGTCTGCTCGACCCGGAGAGCTTCACCCAGACCGATGACCAGGCACGGCAGAAGCTGGCCAACGGGAAGTCCTTCATGGTCACCGGCAACGCGCAGACGCTCGTCAACAACCACCGGCCCGACCTGGCCAAGACCCTGCCGAACGCGAAGATGGCCAAGATCCCGCTGCCGATCGGCCCGGCCGGCGAGATCAACCCGTTCCCCCGGCTGGAGAACGGCATCATGATCTCCTCGAAGGCCCGGGAGAGCAAGAACTTCGTGGCCATGATGCAGTTCATCGACTGGCTCTGGTATTCCGACGCCGGCATGGAGTTCGCCCGCTGGGGCATCGAGGGCACCACCTTCACCAAGGACGCGTCCGGCAAGCGCTCGCTCACCGCCGACGTCGATTTCCTCGGGCTCCACCCGAAGGCGCCCAAGCACCTGCAGAAGGAGTTCGGCTTCCAGAACGGCGTCTTCGCCTACGGCGGCACCCCCGACCTGGTTCGTGGGTTCTTCTCCCCGGAGGAGTTGGAGTTCCAGAAGGTGATGGACGCCCGCAAGCCGAGGGAGGTCCCCCCGCCGCGCCCGTTGACCGACGAGGAACGCGAGCAGGTGTCGCTCTGGGAGACCCCGCTGAAGGACTTCGTCACTCAGAACACGCTGAAGTTCGCCCTGGGGCAGCGTCCGCTCAGCGAGTGGGACGCGTACGTGGCCGAGCTGAAGGCCAAGAACTCCGACCAGTACATCGACCTGGTCAACAAGGCGTACGAGCGGTTCCAGAAGAACAACGGCTGATCAGCGGAGTCCGGTCGGGCGGCCTGTCGCGGCCCGACCGGACTCCGACGACCACGGATCGGCCACGTCGACCGGAGGGAGCGAGCGTGAGTGGCGCGACTCAGACCCGGCGACAGTTCGGCGACGGACCACTGTCGCGGATCACCTCACGCGTCTACATCCTGCTCGCGGTCGAGCTGCTCCTGCTGCTCGTCACAGTGCCCGCCCTGCTCCCGCTGCTGGTGCTGGGCCGCGACCCCAGCAACCTGCCGCTGGCCGCGCTTCTCCTGGTACCGGTCGGCCCGGCTGTCTCCGCCGCCCTGTACGCCCTGCGCCACCAGCGAGCCGACCTGACCGACCTGCGCCCGGCTGCCCTGTTCTGGCGAGGCTACCGGGCCAACGGGCTCGGCGTGCTGCGCGTCTGGGTCCCGACGCTGCTGTGGCTGACAGTGCTCGCCGTGAACCTCGCCTACTCCGGTGCGGTCGGCCTGTCGAGCTGGTGGGCGGTGCCACTGGTGCTGATCGGAGTGGGAGTGACGCTCTGCGCGGCAAACGCCCTGGTGATCACGTCACTGTTCGACTTCCGCACCCGCGACGTGCTCCGGCTGGCCGTGCACTTCCTCGTGCGTACCCCAGGTGTCTCCGTCGGCAACGCCCTGCTGCTGGCCGCGGCGGCCGGGATCACAGCGGTCTTCTCCGATGCGGTGCTGATGCTGCTCGCGTCGATCGCGGTGCTGGCGTACCTGCGCATCAGCGAACCGATGATCCACTTGATCCGGAAGGAGTTCACCTCATGAGCCTGCCCCTCAGCGCCAAGGTGCCCTTCGGGGGCGACTACAACCCGGAACAGTGGCCGGAGGACGTGTGGAAGCAGGACTACCGTCTCTTCGACAGCGCACGGATCGACCTGTTCACCCTCGGGGTGTTTGACTGGGCGCTCACCCAACCCGCCGAGGACACCTACGACTTCGCGTTGCTGGACAGGATCGTCGAGCGGGCCAGTGCCGAGGGACGCGGGATCTGCCTGGCCACCGGCACCGGAGCCCACCCGCCGTGGTTGGCGAAGGCGTACCCCGAGGTGACCCGGACCGACTTCGAGGGCCGTAAGCACCGGTTCGGGCAGCGACACAACTCCTGCCCCAGCTCGCCGGTCTTCCGCCGGCTCTCGACCGAGCTGGCCCGCCGGGTCGCCCGCCGCTACGCCGACACCCCGGCGGTGCTGGCCTGGCATGTCGGCAACGAGTACGGCGGCGCCTGTTACTGCGCACTGTGCGCGTCCGGCTTCCGGAGCTGGTTGCGCCACCGCTACGGCACCCTCGACGAGCTGAACGAGGCCTGGTACACCACCTTCTGGTCGCACACCTTCACCGACTGGGACGAGATCGAGCCGCCGTCGGCGCTGACCGAGCACTGGCGCGGCCCGGACCACACCGCGTTCCCGGGCATCACAGTGGACTACCTGCGGTTCACCTCCGACGCGATGCTGACCAACTTCCGCGACGAGAAGGCGGCCATCCGGGAGTCCAGCCCGACGCTGCCGGTGACCACGAACTTCATGGGCATGTACCGGCCGATCGACTACCACCGCTGGGCTCCTCATCTGGACTTCGTCTCCTGGGACAACTACCCGCCCGACGACGAGTCGGCGGCCCGGATGGCGCTGACCCACGACCTGATGCGCGGGCTCAAGGACGGCCAGCCGTTCTGGCTGATGGAACAGACCCCGAGCTTCACCGCGTGCCGTGACGTCAACCCGTTGAAGCGCCCCGGGCTGATGCGGCTGTGGAGTTGGCAGGCCGTGGCGCACGGTGCCGACGCTGTGCTCTTCTTCCAGCTGCGTGCCTCCCGTGGGGCCAGCGAGAAGTACCACGGTGCGGTCATCGGGCACGCCGGTCGCTCCGACACCCGGGTGTTCCGGGAGGTAGCCGAGCTGGGCGCCGAACTGGAACGGCTCGGCCCGGCATCGCTGGGCGCGCGCACCCCGGCCCGGGTGGCGTTGCTGTTCGACTGGGACAGCTGGTGGGCGTTGGAGCTGTCCGACGGCCCGTCCCGGCTGATCCGCTACCAGCAGGTAGTGCTCGCGTACCACAGGGCGCTCTGGGACGCCGGTGTGGACCTGGACGTCGTCGCGGTGACCGCCGACCTGTCCGGCTACGACGTGGTAGTGGCCCCGGCCCTGCACCTGCTCAAGGGTGACCTGCCGCAGCGGCTGGAGGCGGTGGCGACGCGCGGCGGGTCGGTGCTGACCACCTACCTGTCCGGCCGGGTGGACGAGAACGACCAGGCGTTCCTGATGGACGTACCGGGCCCGCTCGGGCAGCTCATGGGCGTCCGGATCGACGAGTGGGACGCCCGCGGCCCTGAGGTGGTCAACAGGGTCCGCCTCGGCGACGGCGTGGATCAGGTCGACGTCGACGCGCGACTGCTGTTCGAGCTGGTGATTCCGCAGGGCGCGCAGGTCGTCGGCACCTACCAGGCCGACTTCTACGCGGGCACGCCGGCGGTGACGCGCAACTCCTTCGGTGCCGGCGACGGCTGGTACGTGGCCGCCGGACTGGACCAGACCGGGGTGTCCTGGGTGGTGCGGCAGGTGCTCGCCCGGCACGACCTGCTCGGGCCCTACCCGGACGTGCCGGACCTGGAGTCCGCCGTGCGGGTCGCGGCGGACGGGTCGCGGCTGCTGTTTCTGCTCAACCACCGCGCCGAGCCGGTCGAGGTGACCGCCCGGGCCGGCGGCGTCGACCTGCTCACCGGCGACCGTACGGCGGCCGGCGGTGCCCTGCGGCTGCCGGCGTACGGGGTTGTCGTGCTGGAGGAGGACCGGTGAACGCCGAAGAGTCGGTGGAGTTGGAGCAGCTGATGTTCGTCGAGGAGCCGATGGACGGTGACGAGCCGCGCGTCCACCCGGCCTGGCTGCCCCCGGAGGCGTTCCGGTCGCTCGGCGCGCGCCGCATCCTCCTGCACGGCGAGGGGTTGCTCGTCGACACCGTCCTCAACGAGGTCTCGCGCGCGTGCGCGCGTTACGGCGGACGGGTGTGGCACTCCCCGTCCTGGGATGTCGACGTCGACCTGGTGCTCGCCCTGCGCGATGCCACTGAGCTGCCCAACCCGGCGGTGGAGGCGGCGCGCGCCGCCGGTGAAGCGGCGCTGGTCGAGCTGGGCGACGGCGGGACGCTCGGCGACGAGGGTTTCGTGCTGGCGCGGGCCGGCGACGTGACAGCGGTGCTGGCCGACGCTCCCGCCGGCCTGCTGTACGGGCTCTTCCACGTGGTCCGGCTCTGCGCTGCGGCCTTCGACCCGGCCCGACCCCCGGAGCGGCACCGGCCGGCGCTACGCCGACGAATGCTGAACCACTGGGACAACGTGGCCGTGCACCCGGTGATGGGCCAGGTCGAACGGGGGTACGCGGGCGGCTCGATCTTCTGGCAGGACGGCCGTCCGCGCGGCGACCTGGCCCGGGTGCGGGAGTACGGGCGGCTGCTGGCCTCCTGCGGGGTCAACGCGATATCGGTGAACAACGTCAACGTGGCCCGTACCGAGGCGCTGCTGCTCACCGAACGGCTCGGCGACGTGGCCGAGATCGCCGACGCGCTGCGCCCGTACGGCATCCGGGTGCACCTGTCGGTCAGCTTCGCCGCGCCGGTGGTCCTCGGTGGCCTGCCGACCGCCGACCCTCTGGACGAGGCCGTGCGGGTCTGGTGGTCCGCTACCACCCGGCGGGTGTACGACCGCATCCCGGACTTCGGCGGCTACCTGGTGAAGGCCGACTCGGAGGGGCAACCAGGCCCGTTCACGTACGACCGTGACCACGCCGACGGGGCGAACCTGCTGGCCGAGGCGCTCGCCCCGCACGGGGGAGTGGTGCACTGGAGGGCGTTCGTCTACAACCACCACCAGGACTGGCGGGACCGGTCCACCGACCGGGCTCGGGCCGCGTACGACCACTTCGCCCCGCTCGACGGGCGGTTCCGCACCAACGTGGTCGTCCAGGTGAAGTTCGGCCCGGTGGACTTCCAGACCCGCGAGCCGGTCTCGCCGGTGCTCGCCGCGATGCCGGCGACCCGGCTGGCGGTGGAGTTGCAGGTCACCCAGGAGTACACGGGCCAACAGCGGCACGTCTGCCACCTCGGCCCGTGGTGGAGTGAGGTGCTTGGCTTCGCCCCCTGGGGGCCGGGCGGGCGGACGATCGCCGACGTGGTCACGGGGGAGTCGGCGGCGGGCGGCGGGATGGTCGCCGTCGCCAACGTCGGCGACGACCTCTTCTGGACCGGGCATCCGTTGGCACAGGCCAACCTGTACACGTTCGGCCGGCTGGCCTGGGACCCTCGGCGGGACCCGACGGCGATCCTCGACGAGTGGATCACGCTGACCTTTCCGCCGTCGGCGACCGCCGACGCGGAACTGGTGCGGCGGACCCTGCACGAGATCATGGACGACTCGTGGCGCACGTACGAGCGCTACACCGCCCCGCTGGGCGTCGGCTTCATGGTCAACCCCGGCGACCACTACGGCCCCGGCGTCGACGGATACGAGTACACGCGGTGGGGCACCTACCACTTCGCCGACCGCGACGGCGTCGGCGTGGACCGCAGCCGCGCGTCGGGCACCGGCTTCGCCGGCCAGTACCCGCCGTACTGGGCGCAGGTGTACGAGTCACTGGAGACCTGCCCCGACGAGCTGCTGCTCTTCTTCCACCACGTGCCGTACGGGCATGTGCTGCACAGCGGCTCGACAGTCATCCAGCACATCTACGACACCCACTTCGCGGGGGTCGAGGAGGTGACGGTGATGCGACGGAAGTGGCAGACGTTGACCGGCATGATCGACCCGAGTGTGTACGAGCGGGTCGCCGAACGCCTCGACGAGCAGGTGCGCTGCGCCACCGAGTGGCGCGACCAGATCAACACGTACTTCTTCCGCAAGTCCGGGGTGCCGGACGAGCGAGGGCGGGACATCTACTGAGCGGCGGTGAGGCGCGGCTCGGCCATCCGGTCGGGCCGCCCTCGTGCCGTGCGCCTCAGTGGCCTGGCAGCTTCCGAAAACGTCCCGATAATTTATCGCGACCCGTCGGCGCTGACCATGTCCGCCGATGCCCATTTCTGCGCAGGTGACCACCGGAACCGTTGCGGCGAAAGGTTTCCGGAAGTCTTGACAATCGAGTGTGCTCGATCGAAGCTGACATGGTCACGCGAGCCGCGGTCAAGGTCGGGCGAAGGGCAGTCCTCGACTTAAGTCCCCTTCCACGCGCCTTTTTCGCAAGGGATCGCGACGATGACACTGAAGACGAGAATGCTTGGCGTCGTCATGGCGGCCGTTTCGCTGGCCGCCGCCGCGTTGACGTTCGCCACCCCCGCGTCGGCGGCGACGCTCACGCAGGTGACCAACTTCGGCACCAACCCCACCAACCTGCAAATGCACCTGTACGTCCCGGACCGGGTGGCGACCCGACCGGCGATTCTCCTGGCCATGCACTACTGCACCGGGACGGGCCCCGCGTTCCACTCGGGCACCCAGTACGCCTCACTCGCCGACCGGTACGGCTTCATCGTGATCTACCCGTCGGCGACCCGCAGCAGCAAGTGCTGGGATGTCTACTCGCCGCAGGCGTTACGCCGTGGCGGCGGCAGCGACCCGGTCGGGCTCATGTCGATGGTCGACTACGTGCGGCAGCGCTACTCCGCCGACCCCGCGCGGATCTTCGCCACCGGCACCTCTTCCGGGGCGATGATGACCAACGTCATGCTGGGCGTCTACCCGGACGTGTTCGCGGCGGGCGCCTCGTTCGCCGGGGTGCCGTTCGCCTGCTTTGCCACCGGCGGCACCTCGGAGTGGAACAGTCAGTGCGCCAACGGGCAACTGATCCGTACCGCGCAGCAGTGGGGTGATCTGGTCCGGGAGGCGTACCCGGGCTACACCGGCCAACGGCCCCGGATGCAGATCTGGCACGGCACCAACGACGAGACGCTGCGCTACCCGAACTTCGGTGAGCAGGTCAAGCAGTGGACCAACGTGCACGGGCTGAGTCAGACCCCGACGTACACCGACACCCCGCAGTCCGGCTACACCCGCACCCGGTACGGCGGCAGCGGCCCGATGGCGCCGGTCGAGGCGATCAGCATGCAGGGTGTCACGCACAACCTGCCTGTCGACGCTACGCAGGTGATCCGCTTCTTCGGGCTGGACGGCACCGCGCCGCCGACCACGCCGCCGCCGACCACGCCGCCGCCGACGACTCCACCCCCGACCACTCCGCCCCCGACGACTCCGCCCCCGACCGAGGGCGCCTGCCGGGTCGGTTACACGGTCAACGCCTGGAACAGCGGCCTCACCGCGAGCGTGGCCATCACCAACACCGGTGCCACCGCCGTGAGCGGCTGGGCGCTGACCTTCGCGCTGCCCAGCGGACAGCGCATCACCAGCGGCTGGAACGCGCAGTACGCCCCGGCGAGCGGTGCGGTGACCGCCCGCAACGTCTCCTACAACAACACCATCGCCCCGAACGCGTCGGTCGAGATCGGCTTCCAGGCCACGCACGAGGGCGGCACCGGCAAGCCCACCTCGTTCGCCCTCAACGGTGCCGCCTGTTCGGTGTCCTGATGTCCCTTCCCACCCCACCACCCTCAGAAGGAGTCACACGATGAGAAGTACGAGATGGAAGGCGGCATCCAGAGCCGCCATCGCGCTGGCCGGCGCGGGTGCCCTCGCCGCCGGCATGGCGCTGTTCTCGACGGCACCCGCGGCCGCCGGGACGACGCTCGGCGCGTCCGCCGCCGAGAAGGGTCGGTACTTCGGCACGGCGGTTGCCGGATTCAAGCTCTCCGACAGTGCGTACACCACGATTTTGAACCGTGAGTTCAACATGGTGACCGCCGAGAACGAAATGAAGATGAACGCCACCGAGCCGCAGCAGAATCAGTTCAGCTACGGGGCGGCGGACCAGATCGTCAACCACGCGCGCAGCCGTGGGATGAGCGTGCGGGGTCACACGCTGGCGTGGCACTCGCAGCAGCCCGGCTGGATGGAGAGCATGAGCGGCAGCGCGCTGCGGCAGGCGATGCTCAACCACGTCACGCAGGTGGCCACCCACTTCCGCGGTCAGGTCGTGGCGTGGGACGTGGTGAACGAGGCGTTCGCCGACGGCAGCTCCGGCGGCCGGCGCGACTCCAACCTCCAGCGCACCGGCAACGACTGGATCGAGGCGGCGTTCCGGGCGGCGCGTGCCGCGGATCCGGGCGCGAAGCTCTGCTACAACGACTACAACACCGACAACTGGACGCACGCCAAGACCCAGGGCGTCTACAACATGGTGCGTGACTTCAAGGCCCGTGGCGTGCCGATCGACTGCGTGGGCTTCCAGTCGCACTTCAACAACGAATCCCCGTACGTGAGCAACTACCGCACCACGCTGTCGAGCTTCGCGGCGCTCGGTGTGGACGTGCAGATCACCGAGTTGGACATCCAGGGCGCGTCGGCGAACACGTACCGCAGCGTCGTGGAGGACTGCCTGGCCGTGGCCCGCTGCAACGGCATCACCGTGTGGGGCATCCGCGACAGTGACTCCTGGCGAGCTTCGCAGACCCCGCTGCTGTTCAACAGCAACGGCTCGAAGAAGCCGGCGTACGACGCGGTTCTCGCCGCCCTGAACAACGGCACCACGCCCACGGACCCGCCCACGGATCCGCCCACGGATCCGCCGACCGACCCGCCGACCGACCCGCCCACGACTCCGCCTCCGGGCACGGGCGGCTGCACAGCGACGGTGTCGGTGAACCAGTGGACAGGTGGCTTCGTGGCCACTGTGAAGGTGACGGCCGGTTCGTCGGCCATCAGAGGCTGGACGGTCGGCATCGGCCTCCCGTCCGGCGCGACGGTCACCAACGCGTGGAACGCCAACCGCAGCGGTAACACCGGCACGACGAACTGGACGAACGTGGCGTACAACGGCCAGGTCGGCGCCGGACAGTCCACCGAGTACGGCTTCCAGGCCAACGGCACCGCCGGAAGCCTCAGCCCCACCTGCTCAGCAAGCTAAAGCCCGACCGGACGGTGCGGAGGCCATGCCTCCGCACCGGCCCAGCCCTCGGTGATCAAGAGGTTCGCGTCACGCCACGCCAGACAGGATGACGCAAACCTCTTGATCACCGAGGGCAGTGGGGGACGTGGGGCCGAACCATCTCTGCTCCGCCAGCCCCTCGATCGCGGCCAGGTGCTCGCGGGTCAGCCGCTCGGTGCCGGCATGGCGCTGTGCCTCGGCGCAACAGTGCCGGCACGGTAGCGGGCAGCACCGACATCGGTGGGGGAGCAGTTCACCGAGTTCGACCCACCTTCCCTCTCAGGCCTGGGCGGCGACGAGGAACATCGGCACGACGACGAGGACCAGCCGACGAGTGGTTTCCGGCTCATCCGAGTCAATGGCGATCATGTCCCAGTCCTGGCCGAGCAGGACGGCCCGGCCGCCCGGTGCGAGCACCCGGCGGGCCTCGGCCACGGCTCGCGCTGGGTCGTCGAGCACGTGCAACACCTTGTCCGCCCGGTAGAAGGCCACCGATCCGCTCTCAAGCGGTAACTCGGCGGCGTCGCCGACACGGAACTCGCCGGCAGGCCAACGCTGTCGGGCCACGGCGATCATCTCGGGGTCGAGGTCGACGCCGACCGCGTGGGCGCCGCGCTCGGCTAGCTCGGCGACGGCGCGGCCACTGCCACAGCCGGCGTCGACGACGGTTCGGCCGGCGAGGTCGCCGAGCAACTCGTAGGAACGGGTGCGCAGTTGGACGGCCGCAGGCGCGCTCTCGATGGCATCGAGGACAGCAAGAAGACTGGACATGCCCGCCATCGTCGGACTTAATATCGACATGAAGTCAAGCCCGATGACTATCGGCGAAGTGGCCGACCACTTCGGCCTGCCGGCGCACGTCCTGCGGCACTGGGAATCGGTGGGCCTGCTCTGTCCCGCCCGGGTCACCGGCGGCCGTCGCCGCTACACCCGCGACGACCTGTTCCGGGTTGCCTCGATCCTGCGCGCGAAGCAGGCCGGCCTGCCGCTGCCCGACATCCGGGCGTTCCTCGCCGCGCGCGACCCGGCCGCCCGCAAGGACGTGCTGCGCCGCAACCACAGCTCGCTCCAAGCCAGGATGGCGGCGCTGCGGTCGGCACTCGATCTGCTTGAGGCCGGGCTGACCTGCTCACACGAGGACATCTCGATCTGCCCGAAGTACCGCGCCCATCTGGCGGAGCTGGTGGAGGTCGGAGGCGGTGGCTAACCGTCGATGCGGGTGATGTTGCGGATCTTGTTGGACGCGTCCAGGGCGGCGACCTTGTACGCCTCGGCCAGCGTCGGGTAGTTGAACACCGTGTCGACCAGGTAGTCGATAGTGCCGCCGCAGCCCATCACGGCCTGACCGATGTGGACGATCTCGGTGGCGGCGGTGCCGAAGACGTGCACCCCGAGCAGCCGGCCGTCTTCGGGGGAGACGAGCAGCTTCAGCATGCCGTACGAGTCGCCCACGATCTGACCCCGGGCCAACTCGCGGTAGCGGGCGATGCCCACCTCGAACGGTGTGGAGCTCTCGGTGAGCTGTGCTTCGGTCTGCCCGACGAAGCTGATCTCCGGGATCGTGTAGATGCCGATCGGTTGTAGGCCGTGCATCTCCCGGATCGGTTCGCCGCAGGCGTGTTGTGCGGCCAGCCGGCCCTGCTCCATCGAGGTGGACGCGAGCGCGGGGAAGCCGATCACGTCGCCGACGGCGTAGATGTTCTCCACCGAGGTGCGGTAGTTGGCGTCGACAGTGATCCGGCCGCGTCGATCCGCCTCCAGTCCGGCCGCCTCCAGTGCCAGGTCGTCGGTCTGGCCCTGCCGCCCGGCCGAGTACATCACCGTGTCGGCGACGATCTTCTTGCCGCTCTTGAGGATGCACAGCGCCGCCGTCTGGTGCTTTTCCACGGCGGCCACCTCCTCGCCGAAGCGGAACGCCACGGACAGGTCACGTAGGTGGTACTTGAGTGACTCGACGACCTCGTCGTCGCAGAAATCCAACATCCGCTCGCGGCGCTCCACCACAGTCACCTTGGTGCCGAGGGCGGCGAACATCGAGGCGTACTCCATGCCGATTACGCCGGCGCCGACCACGACCATGCTGCGGGGTACGGCCTGGAGGTTGATGACGCCGTCGGAGTCCACGATCGTCCGGTCGTCGAAGTCGACGCTGTCCGGGCGGGCCGGGCGGGTGCCCGCGGCGATGACGATCTTGTCGAAGGTCACCTTGGACTCGCGACCGGAGCCACCGTCGACCCAGATCGAGTGCGCGTCGGCGAAACGCCCGGTGCCGGTGATCATCGCGACCCGGTTGCGGGCCAGTTGATTGCGGATGACGTCGGTCTGTCGGGTGATGACGTGCTGGGTCCGGGCGGCCAGGTCGCTGACCGTGATCTCCTCCTTGACCCGGTAGCTGCTGCCGTAGAGGTCCCGCTGGCTCAGGCCGGTCAGGTAGAGCACTGCCTCGCGCAGTGTCTTGGAGGGGATGGTGCCGGTGTTGATGCACACCCCACCGATCATGTCGCGGCGGTCCACGATGCCGACCCGCCTGCCGAGCTTGGCGGCAGCGATCGCGGCCTTCTGACCGCTGGGTCCGGAGCCCAGCACCAACAGGTCGTAGTCATACACAGGCGCTAGCGTCGCAAGTTGTCGCGGCGCGCGCCAGACCTCGTGCGCGAGTGTTACTTGTCTGCCACCGCGCGGATGGTGTGGTGTTCGCTGCCCGTGCCGCCGGCCAGTCGGCGGAGCATGGACTGGGCGATTCGGCTTGCCTGGAGCTTGGCCAGCTCCGCCTTGGGGCCGGTGTGCCGGTCATCGATGGTGGCGCACCACAGCGTCAGCCAGCGCTCGAAGTGTCGATCGGTCAGCGGTTCCTTGCGATGCAGGTCGACGTGCAGCTTCAGGGCGTTGCGCTGGTAGGAGCCCGTTCGGAACAGCACGGTCTCCCAGAAGTCGCACATGATCGGCAGGTGGGCGGGCAGGTCCATTCGTGCCACGTCGATGAAGACCGGGCCGAGTAGGTCGTCGGCGAAGGCCCGGGCGTAGAACTCGGTCACCACGGCGGCGATATCGGCGCGGTGGGAGATGTCGGTCGTCACGGTCGCCCCTTTCTCACGACGCTCATCGTATAAAATAGGCACGTGGATTCACACGTGACCTTCGGCGCACTGGCGATCCCCAGCCGCCGCCGTCTCCTTGATGAGCTGCGCGTCGCTGGTCGTGCCATGGATCTCAAGGAACTGGCCGCCGTCAGCGGCCTGCACCCCAACACCGTCCGCTTCCACCTTGCCGTTCTGGTGCAGGCGGGGTTCGTCGTCGCCGGCCCGGGGCAGCCGCGTGGCCGAGGGCGCCCCCAGACCGTCTACCGCAGTGTCGTTCCGGCGATCCCGGCGTCCGGCTACCAGTTCCTCAGCGAGCTGCTGGCCGCCGAGATCGACAGGCGAGGCGTGGAGGACCTCGCGGAGGCGGCCGGCCGGTCCTGGCTGCGCTCCACCACTGTCAGCCCACCCGCCGACGGCGCCGATCCGCTCGCCGCGGCAACCACGCGCGTCGTGGCGCTGTTCACCGAGCTGGGCTTCGAGCCGGTCGTCACCGTCGAGGAGCCCGCAGTCAGCCGGATAGAGCTGCCCACCTGCCCGTTCATCACTGTCGCCCGGGAGCACCCGGACGTCGTGTGCGGCCTGCACCGCGGGCTCCTGCAGGCCGCCGCCGAGGCGGTCGGCCCCGGCAACACCACGGAGCTCGTGCCGTTCGCCCGTCCCGGCGTGTGCCTCGCCCACATCCTCCGCCCCGAAGGAACCACACCCTCATGACCAGGATCAGAGAGTCACTGCAACTCGCCCTGCCTTTCCTGTGGCTCGGTATGGTGCTGGCCATCTCGTTCATCGAGGCGCCACTGAAGTTCCGGGCGCCCGGCATCACCCTGCCCCTCGGCCTCGGCATCGGTCGTCTGGTGTTCCGCGGCCTGAACATCGCCGAGATCGCCCTACTGGCGGCGTTGACCATCACAGTGCTCGGTTCCGCGATCGGCCCCGCTCGATGGAGCGCGCTCGGTGGGCTGTGGCTGATCCTGCTCACCCAGGCCGTCGTCCTGCGCCCACTGCTCGACCGACGTGCCCAGCTCATCATCGACGGCCACCAGCCACCGCCGTCCGTCCTGCACCTGGGCTACATCGGGCTCGAAGTGCTCAAGGTTGCGATCCTGGTGCTTCTCGGCGCTTCCCTCATCGCACGCCTCACCCGCTAGACGTCGCTCAGCCGACGAGGCGCAGTCGAGTGTTGTTCGTCTGCCACTGTGCAGAGGCCGCCGTTCAGCGTGATCTCCTCCGGCAGTTGCGTGCCGGAGGCGACGAGCCCCAGCGACACAGTGCCGCCGGGCGGGATCACGGCGTTGCGACCGGTGTTGCGCACCCGCAGGTAGCTGTTGTTGAGGCGGTCGACGACCGTCGCGCCCCAGATGCCGTGGACCTGCTGGCTGGCCCAGAACCGCCACGTCATCGTCCACCCCTCGACCGCAGTGGTGCCGGTGTTCTCGACGACGAGGTGGGCCACGAAGCCGTCCGGCCACTGCCGTACGGCGGATCGGACCGCGCAGCTCGGCGGCGGCGGCAGGGTGGTGACAGTGACCGGCGCGGACAGCGGGGACAGGTTTCCGACCTCGTCGCGGGCCCGCACCACGAAGGTGTACGTGGTGTTCGGCGTCAGCCCGCTGATCTGGGTCATGGTGGGCGTGGGCGGGTACTGGTACAGCTCGCGGACCCGGGTGAGCGTGCCGCCGGCATCGACCCGGAACACCTCGTACCGATCCAGCACGACGTTCTCGACCGAGGGGGCCCAGCGAAGCCACACCAGTGTGGCGGCGACGTCGTACGCCACCGGTTGACCCGGCGCGCTCGGCGGTTGGTCGTCCCCTGGTGGCATGGTCAGCCGCAGGGTCGGGTTCGACACTGAACTGTTGCCGGCCGCGTCCAGAGCCCACACCGAGAAGGTGTACGTGCGCGAGGGCCGCAGGTTGGTGATCCGGATGCTGTTGGTGTCGGTCGAATACTGGGCGCCGGAGTCCTCGAATCGCGCGCCGACCGGGTAGCGGACCACCCCCACGTCGTCGGTCGAGGCCGCCCAGGTCAGCTCGACCGAGGTGGTGTCGATGGCGACGACTGTGATCGGGCCGGGTGCGGTGGGTCGTTCGGTGTCGTCGGCGGCGGCGTACGCCGGGGTCGCGCCCGCCGCGACCAGGGTTGCTGTCAGTGTGCACGCGATCATCGCGGCGGCCCTGGACCGGATACCTCGGAACGGATGATGACGCACGATGAAGTCCTCGCTTCCGGGTGTCCGCAGCGGACCAGGCATAGACTGACCTAAATTTTAGGGCAGCTGTGGCCAGGTCGGTGTCCCGTCAGCCGACGAGGCGGCGTTCCCAGGCCCAGGCGGCGATCTCGACCCGGTTGCGGGCCTTGAGTTTCATCTGCACGCTCGCCAGGTGGGTCTTGACGGTGCCCACGGCGATGAAGAGCTGGGTGGCGATCTCGGCATTGGTCAGGCCCCTGGCGACGAGCTTCACCACGTCGAGTTCCCGTGGCGACAGGCCACCGTCGTCGCGCGCCGGGGATGGCGAGCTGAGGTGCTCCAACAGACGTACCGTGATCGAGGGGCTGATCAGCGCGTCGCCGGACACGGCCGCGCGGACCGCCTCCACCAGCAGGGCCGGGCCGGAGTCCTTGAGCAGGAAGCCGCACGCGCCGTTGGAAAGCGCTGTGTGCACGTACTCGTCGAGGTCGAAGGTCGTCACGACGACCACCCGGATCGGGTCGGCGACGCCCGGCCCCGCGAGCAGCCGCAAAGCCTCGAGACCGTCGAGGCGGGGCATCCGGATGTCCAGCAGCACCACGTCCGGGCGCAGTCGTCGGGCCAGTTCGACGGCCTGGACGCCGTCGGCGGCCTCGCCGACCACCTCCATGTCCGACTGGGCACCAATGATCATGCCGAAGCCGGTCCGGACCATGGCCTGGTCGTCGGCGATCAGCACCCGGATCACCGGGCCACCGCCACCCGGAGCGGGAACGCCGCGTCGAGCACCCAACCACCGGCGACGCCGGGCCCGGCGGTGATCGTGCCGCCGAGGGCGCGTACCCGCTCGGTGAGGCCGATCAGGCCGAAGCCGTGCCCCCGCGCCGGCGCGGTCCGCGGCGACGCGCCGTCGTCGGCGACCCGGACCAGCAACCAGTCCGGGGTACGCCGAACGGCCACGGACACTGACCGGGCGTCCGGCGCGTGCTGGCGGGTGTTGGTCAGCCCTTCCATCACCACCCGGTACGCGGACGTCGACACCTCCACAGGTAGTCCGTTCAGATCGCCGTCGACGTGCAGTCGAGCCGGCGCGTTCGCCGCGCCGTTGAATCCGGTCAGTAGCGGCTCCAGCTCGGTCACCCCGGCGAGTGGCGCCAGCGGCGCGTCCGGCGGCGCGTCCGGGTTGCGCAGGATGCCGACCATCCGCCGCATCGAGGCCATCGTCTCCGCGCCGGCCCGCTCGATCTGCTCCAGTGCGACGATCACCCGTTGCGGGTCCTGCTCGGCGACGAACCGGGCACCCTGTGCCTGCACCACGATGCCGGTGACGTGGTGGGCGATGAAGTCGTGCAGGTCCCGGGCGAACTCGGCACGCTGCTCGGCCCGGACCAGCGCGATGGCCCGGTCTCGTCCGGCGGCCACGATCCGCAGGTAGAGCCCCACCCCGGCGGCGCCGGCCGCGGCGAGCACCTGGAGCAAACCGAAGATCACCAGCAGGCTCTCGGTGCCGACGCGCAGCGGTAACGCGGCCACGGCGAGCCCGGCGGCCACCGCCGCCCACGGGGCGAGCCGCGGCGCACCCCAGCGGGCCACCACGAAGACCACCCCGATCAACCCGGCCGACTCGGCGAGCCCCCAGCTACTGCTCATCAGATATCTGCCGTTGAAGACGACCAGGACGGCTGCCGTCACGGCCAGTGAGGCGCAGGCGAGCACCAGCGCGGCCAGCGGCAGCAGCCGCGAACCCAGCCGGTGCACCGGCAGCCAGAGCGGCACCGTCGCCATCGCCAGCCCCATCCGCACCAGCAGGAGCAGGAGAGCGGCCAGGCTCTCCGGCGCGCCGAACCGCAGGTCGAAGAGGACGAGCAGCCCCATGGCCACCAGCCCGGCGGCCTGGGCCAGGCGTACCCACCATCGTCGAAGATCCGGCGTGCTCATGGTGACCCAGCGTAGCCAGCCCGGTGGAGGTGACGGATCGGCCAAAAGGCAGACCCGGCACCGGCGATACCCGGCCCCGGGCCGATGCGCCCACCCGCCGGTGGCGGCGACGCTTTGCCGGTCACCACGCAGCCACTGGAGGAACGATGACAACCCACGCCCCGCCGGAGACCAGCCACGCCGCGGTCGCCGCGGTCGACCTGGTGAAGGTGTACGGCAGCGGCGACACCGCCGTCCGTGCCCTGGACGGGGTCTCGGTCGGCTTCGGCCGGGCCGAGTTCACCGCGATCATGGGCTCGTCCGGGTCCGGCAAGTCGACACTGATGCACTGCCTCGCCGGTCTCGACACGGCCACCTCCGGTCGCGTCCTGCTCGGCGGCACGGAGCTGACCGGCCAGTCGGACCGGACGCTGACCCGGGTACGCCGGGAGCGGATCGGTTTCGTCTTCCAGTCCTTCAACCTGCTGCCGCAGCTCACCGCCGCGCAGAACATCACGCTGCCGCTGGACCTCGCGGGTCGGCAGCCCGACGCCGAACTCCTCGCGCACCTGGTGCGGGTGCTGGGCCTCGGCGACCGCCTCAACCACCGGCCCAGCGAGTTGTCCGGCGGCCAGCAGCAGCGGGTGGCGCTGGCCCGGGCGCTGGTGGCGCGGCCCGAGGTGGTCTTCGCCGACGAGCCGACCGGCAACCTCGACTCCCGCTCCGGCGCGGAGGTGCTCACCATCCTGCGCGACTCGGTACGCGACCTCGGCCAGACCGTCGTCATGGTCACCCACGACCCGATCGCCGCCGCATACGCCGATCGGGTGGTGCTGCTCGCCGACGGGCGACTGGCCGGCGAGATCGACAAGCCGAACCAGGTGTCGGTCACCGACGCCCTGCGTGACCTGGCGGCCCGCCGATGAGGGCGACGGTGCTGCGTACCCAGACGACCGCCGCGGCCCGACGGCCGGGCCGGCTGATCCTGACCGGCCTGGCGATCCTTGTCGCGTCGTTCGTCGTCTTCGGCACCGTGCTGGTGCAACAGATCACCGAACGGACCGTGCGGGACAACCTCAGCGGCACCCCGTCCGTCACCGACCTGGTGATCGGCAGCGTCGACGTGCCGCCACCCACGGTGACCGACGTGCGGCAGATCCGGGCCGTGCCCGGGGTGGCCGAGGCGGTGGCCCGGGTCTCGACCGGGGTATCCATCGGCGAGGGGTACCTCAACCTCCAGTCCGATGCGGGCACCGGCCCGCTGAGCACGGTCCGGGTCATCGAGGGCAGCTACCCGGATCAGCCCGGCGAGATCGCGATCACGCCGCGTACCGCCGAACGGCTCGGGCTGTCGGTCGGCACCACCACGAGCGGTACGGGCGGTGAACTCACCACGCCCGCCCCGCTCACAGTGACCGGCCTGGTGGAGAGCAGCGCCGACGCCGGCTACGACGCGTACGCCCCGGACAGCGCCGTGATCGCCTGGGCGCGCCTGGCGACGGTGGAGCGCGTCGACCTACGGGTGACGCCCGGCGCCTCGATCGACGCGGTCCGCCAACGGGTGACCGCAGCGGTCGCCGGCCAGCCGATCCGCTCCGGTGCCGAGGTGCGCGATGCCGAGGCCCACGCGGCGGCGCAACAGGTCGGGAAACTCTTCATCCTGGTCGGCATGTTCGTCTCCATCGCTGTCGTCGCGGCGGCGCTGGTGGTCACCTCGACCTTCCGCATCGTCTTCGCCCAGCGGATGCGCCAGCTCGCGTTGCTGCGGGCGGTCGGCGCGAGTCGGGCCACACTGGTCGGGGCCCTGACCGCCGAGGGAGCCCTGACCGGGCTGGTCGCCGGCGTCGTCGGGGTCGCCAGCGCCCTCACCCTCGGGTACGCGCTGCCGGCGATCCTGCGCGCCACCGGGCACGAGGTCTCCTCGCCGGGCCTGCCACTGGCGGAAGCGGTCGCTGTGGTGATCGGCGCCGTCGTGATCACCGTGCTGGCCGTGCTGGCACCGGCGCTCTCCGCCGCCCGGGTCTCCCCGCTGGAGGCACTGCGGGCGGCGAGCGTCACCGCCGGCCGCCGCGGCATCAGCGTGTCCCGTCTGGTCCTCGGGCTGCTCCTGGCCGTCGGCGCGATCCTGGCGGCGATCGGGACGATCAGCCAGTTGCCGAAGCCGGAGCAGTCGGACTACGACCCGTCGATGCCGCTGCTCCTGCTGGTCGGGTCCGGCGCGTTGGCGTTCTTCGCGCTGGTGGCCCTCGGCCCGCTGCTGGTGCGCCCGGTGCTGGCCGTGGTGGGTTGGCCGCTGCGCCAGCTCGGGCCGCTCGGGCGGATGTCGGTCGGCGGGATCGGCGGGACGCCGCGCCGCGCCGCCGCGGTCTCCGTCGTGGTCGCCCTCGGCGTGACCCTGATCTCCGGGGTGGTCATCGGCGGCGCGTCGTTGCAGATCCTCGCCGACCGCGAGATGGCGCTCTCGGCCCCTACCGACTTCGAGGTCACCAGCAACGGTGGGACGCTGCCGCCGGCCGTCGTGACCCGGGCCGAGGCGGCACACGGCGCGCTGGCGAGGGTGGTGCCGTACCGGATGGTCGGCGACGCCACGCTGCTGCGCGGCGCCGACAAGCTCGGCGACGTGGAGGACGGTTATCCGACCAGCGACCTGGACCTGGCGGCGTTGCCGAGCACCGGTGCCCTGGACGTGGCCCAGGGCACCCTGACCGATCGTGGCCCCGGGCGGATCGTGCTCAACAGCTGGGTCGCGCGGGACGCGGGTCTGCGGGCCGGCGACACTGTCAAGCTCGCCGTCGCCACCGGCTCTGTCGACGTGCGGGTGGCCGCGGTCCTGCCCGGTGACGGGCCGCTGCACGCGGGCATCCTCGCGGATCCGGCCGACCTGGACCGGCTCGGTGTGCCGGCCGCGTACACCGGTCTGCTGGCCGACGCGGCCGGCGCCGGCGAGGACGGTCGTACCGCCGGTGTGCGGGCGCTGCGGCAGGCGATCGGTGGCAGCGAAGGGGTGGGCCTCGCGGTGCTCGCCGACGAACGGGACCGCAACGACGCGTTGGTGCGCACCCTGGTCTGGATCGCTGTCGGTCTGGTCAGCCTGACCGTGCTGATCGCTGTGGTCGGCGTGGGCTCCACTACCGCGCTCTCGGTGGTGGAGCGGGTACGCGAGTCCGGGTTGCTCCGGGCGATCGGGCTGTCCCGGACCGGTTTGCGCACCATGCTGACCGTCGAGTCCGGCCTGTACGGGGTGATCGGCGCGACCATCGGCCTGGTGCTCGGCATTCCGTACGCCTGGTTGGCGGTCCAGACCCTCGGGATCGAGGCTCCGCTGACCGCGCCGCTGCTGCCGCTGGCGGGGCTCTTCGTGGTGCTGGTCGGGCTGACCGCGCTCGCCGGGGTGCTGCCGGCCCGTCGGGCGTCGCGGGTCAGCCCGGTGGAGGCGCTGGGGGCCGACAACTGAGCAGCGTCGTGGGGTGACGCCGCGCCTTCGGCGCCACCCCACGACGGCCTGGTCAGTTGGGGTTGTTGGCGTGGGTCAGCGTCTCCCAGGCGACGAAGAGGTTGTTGGTTCCGGCCGGGCGTTGTTGCAGCGTGAGGGTCTGGGTGTTGGTCATGACGTTGCCCAGCCGGGTGCTCATCGCGTTGAAGCCGACCTCGGTGATCGGCCCGAGGCCCCGGGTGAGGCTGCCGCCGCAGAGCCAGGAGGGTGGCGCTTCGCCGAGCTGGTAGCGCGAGTGGAACCCCAGCGCCTGACGCAGCCGTTCACCGACCTGTGGGTACAGGTCCCGTCCCTGGATTCGGGAGGTCTCCGCTACGTGCGAGATGGCGGAGATCCCGTACCCGGTGTGGACGAAGTCGCGGCAGGTCTCCTGGGCGAGGCCGGCGACGAAGGTGGACTGGCCCTGCCAGTAGCCGATGATCTCCGCGCTGGTGTCCAGGCCGCTGCCGGGCATCGTGTACGGCAACGCGCCGTCGGTGGGCAGGTAGACGAAGGCCCGGGTGCGGTTGAGGAAGCGGCTTACCGCCGCGTCGTAGGCGG
The DNA here is from genome assembly GCF_040649935.1 of Micromonospora sp. NPDC048842. Taxonomy (NCBI): domain Bacteria; kingdom Bacillati; phylum Actinomycetota; class Actinomycetes; order Micromonosporales; family Micromonosporaceae; genus Micromonospora; species Micromonospora sp. NPDC048842. The sequence goes on from NZ_JBEZGK010000003.1 coordinate 304,333, forward strand.
ACCGGTCCTCCAGGAAGACCGAGATGCCGACGGCGGCCTCCATCATTGTCAGTTCCCAGTTGCCGTTGCTGTTCGACCCGTTGCGCACCACAGGCAGGTAGACGTTGCGCAGCATGGTGGCGAAGCGGTTGGCGTTGGGCCAACTCGTGTACGTGTACTTGATGATCTCGGCGGCCCGGGGCCAGACCGAGGCGGCCCAGCCGGTCTGCAGTGGGGCGTTGCTGCCGGTGTGCGCGGTGATGGTGGCCGACCACGCGTCCATGATCTGGATCGACTTCTGCGCGTACCGGGCGTCGCCGGTGACGTACCAGGCGAGCGCGTCGGTGTACGCCGCGATCGCGTCCTCCCGCTCGTCGGTGCAGCCGTTGTTCGGATTGGAGTAGGAACCGCACTCGACCACCGAACGGGGCGCCGGGGTGCGCGACAGGGAGGCGTACCGGCTGCTCATCATCTGGTTGTAGGCCGCCGCCCACGGCTGCGCTCCGGCCTGCACCCGGCCGCGGACGAAGTCGAGCTGGCCTCGGCTGACCAGCACGCCCGGGTGGGTGAAACCACCCGAGGGCGGTGGTGTGGTGCCGCCGCCGGTGGGCAGCGTCCAGGTCTGGTTGGCGGTGCCGGTGCAACTCCAGATCTGCAGCGGGGTGCCGTCGGCCGAGCTGGGGCCGGTCGCGTCGAGGCACTTGCCCGAGGTCGGGTTGACCAGTTGCCCGGCGCTGGAGGACCACTGCTGCGCTCCGGTGCCGTTGCAGTCGTAGATCTGCACCCGGGCGCCGTTGGCGGTGCTGGCGGCGGCGATGTCCAGGCACTTGCCCAGCGCCCGGATCGTGCCGTCGTCGGCCACCGTCCACTGTTGCGCTGTGGAGCCGTTGCAGGTGAAGAGCTGCACCGGTGTGTGGTTGGCCGGGTTCGCGGCGGCCACGTCGACGCACTTGCCGCCGTACCCGGTGATGGCGCCCGTCGCGGCCGCCGCCGCTGGCGATGCGCCGACGACCAGGCCGGTCGGTACGGCGAGCAGGGCCGCGGCGAGCGCGGAGGTCAGTCTGATGCGGGGGCGGCGGGGCAGGAGCCCGGCCGATCGTCGCGCCATGTGGGGGTCCTTCCGGGGTGGCGAAACAACTGTAAAGTGTGTTAATCATTACAGCCATACACACCGATATCAATGTCTTCGTCGCCACGGATGCCGTTACGGGTGCATGGACGCACCCTTGAGCACCTTGTCCACCACGTTGCGCGGCGCGTGCAGCGCCAGGCCCACCAGGTCGAGCTTCTCCCGTCCGACCGCCTGCACGGCGGCGCGGTTGTCCCGGTCGTTGCCGGTGGCGAACAGCTCGGACGTAAAGATCGCCAGCCGCAGGCCACGGGCCAGGGCGCGCGAGTGCGCGCCAACCACCGTCGCCCGGTCCCCGGCGAAGACCAGCACCGGCTGGCCGAACATCGGCAGGTAGCTGGTGCCGTCCGCGTCGCGGTACTCCTCGCCGACCAGCTCCGGCAGCGTGCTCGCGATGCCGCTGACCAGAAAAGCCGTGACGTTCAGCCGCTGCCAGCTCGCCAGGTCGTTGCGGAGCAGTACGGCGATCTTGGTGGGAAAGCGGATCGGTTCGGTCATGCCGTCGAGCCTGCCCGCCCCGACGCCTACCGGTCTTGTACGTTCTTAGCGTGGCCACCCGCCCGGCGGGCTCGCACGTCAGCGCGTGGCGACCCGCGGTAGCCGGGGTCGCCGAGGTCTTCCACGCCCATTTCGTCGACCACGCCTACCCCCGGCACATCCACGACGTGTGGACGCTGTTGATCGTCGACGACGGCGCGGTCCGCTTCGACCTGGACCGGCACCGGCACGGCGCGCTGCGCACGTCGGTCACCCTCCTGCCGCCGTACGTGCCACACGACGGCAGCTCCGCCACACCGGACGGTTTCCGCAAGCGGGTCCTGTACCTCGACACCTCGGTGCTCGACGCCGAGCTGGTCGGCCGGGCCGTCGACGAGCCGGACCTGGCCGATCCGCAGCTGCGCGACCGGATCCACCACCTGCACCAGGTGCTCGCCGCCCCCGGTGACGAGTTCGAGGCCGAGAGCCGGCTCGCGTTCATCCTGGACCGGCTCCGCCGTCAGCTCCGCCAGCGCCGCCCGGCCAATGGCCCGTCGGGCGGACGCGGCCTCGCTGTGCGACTACGGGAGCTGCTGGACGCCCGTACCGTCGAGGGCGTCACGCTGGGGGAGGCCGCGGAGCTGCTGCATGCCCACCCGACCCACCTGGTCCGTACGTTCACCCAGGCGCACGGCGTGCCACCGCACTCGTACCTGACCGGCCGTCGGGTCGAGCTGGCACGTCGCCTGCTCCTCGCCGGGCAGCGGCCCGTCGAGACCGCCGTCGCGGCCGGGTTCTTCGACCAGGCGCACCTGACCCGCCACTTCCGGCGCTACCTGGGCGTCAGCCCGGCCCGCTACCCCCGCCCGAGCTGATCGCTGTCAGACGAGCTGACCGCCGATGACGGCGAGCAGGCGCAGCTTCTCGTCGCTCGGCGACCCGGGTACCGCGGTGAAGACCAACAGTGTCTGGGACTGGTCGGGGTCCACCAGCGTCTGGCAGTGCAGCTCCAACGCCCCGACCTCCGGGTGCACGAAGTGCTTGGGCGGGCAGTAGCCGGCGGGCACCGGGTGCTCCCGCCACAGGTGCGCGAACTCCGGGCTCCTGGCCAGCAGGTCGTCGACGAGCGCGGCGGCCCGCGAGCCGCGCCCGTCGCGGGTGTACGCCGCGTGCAGGTGCGCCACGAGCAGGCGACTCTGCGTCTGGTGATCCTGCGCTGGGTGCAGCTGCCGTGCCGTCGGGTCGGTGAACCAGCGGTGGTGCGCGCTGCGCGCCAACCCGGTGTACCGGGTCTCGTCACCGAGCAGGGCGACGGCCGGAGCGGTCTGCGCCAGGGTCTCGCCCAGGTGGTTCACCACCTGGGCCGGGGTGTCGTGCATCCGGTCGAGGATGCGCATCATTCCCGGGTTCACGTGGTCGGCCCGCACCGCGCGGCGCGGAACGGCGTGACCGGCGAGCTGGAACAGGTGGTCCCGTTCGGCGAGGGAGAGCCGCAGGCCCCGGGCCAAAGCGGCGAGCATCTGCTCCGAGGGGTGCGGCCCGCGCTGCTGCTCCAACCGGCTGTAGTAGTCGGTGGACATTCCGCTCAACGTGGCGACTTCCTCGCGCCGCAGCCCTCCGGTGCGCCGGCGCGGGCCCCGGGGCAACCCGACGTCCTCGGGCTGGAGGGCCTCGCGGCGGGTGCGCAGGAAGCTGGCGAGTTGGGCGCGGTCCACGGTGTCTCCGATCACGAGGTGCCGGCGGGTGGACCGGCACATGGATTGCAACAGACCATCCCTGCCCCGGTGTTCCACCCCGCGCTCCAGCCCCGCCCCGCCCCCTGATTTCGCGATCTTGCACTTTGTGTCGAGACATAAGGGTTGTAACACCCCATGTCGGCAACCGAAAGTGCAAGATCGGCGCGGGCGGGCGGGCGGGCGGGCGGGGCGGGCGGGCGGGCGAGGGCTGGGGCTGGGGCTGGGGCGAGGGCTGGTGCGGTCAGCGCTGGATGGACTTGGTCTCCAGGAACTCCTCCAGCCCGAAGCGGCCGAACTCGCGGCCGTTGCCGGAGTGCTTGTAGCCGCCGAACGGGGCGAGCGGGTTCCAGTGGCCGGCGTTCACGTCGACCTGGCCCACGCGCAGCCGCCGGGCGATCGCCAGCGCGTGCTCCGGCTCACCGAAGACGCCGCTGGTCAGGCCGTACAGCGTGCCGTTGGCAATGGCCACGGCCTCCTCCTCGTCGGCGTAGGGGATGATCGTCAGCACCGGGCCGAAGATCTCCTCCTGGGCGATCGCGGAGGCCGGGTCGACGTCGGCGAAGATCGTCGGCCGGACGTAGGCCCCGACGGGCAGCCCCTCGGGCCGCTGCGGGCCGCCGAACACGAGCCGGGCGCCGTCGGCGATGCCCCGCTCGATGTAGCCGACGACCTTCCGCCGGTGGGTCTCGGACGCCAGCGGGCCGATCCGGGTGGCCTCGTCGCCCGGGTCGCCGACCGTGTACTGCTTCGCGGCCTCGACGGCCAACGCCACGACCTCGTCCTGACGGGAGGCGGGCACCAGCATCCGCGGCCACGCGCCGCAGACCTGACCGCCGTTGGCGAACGCCATCATGAGACCTCGCTCGACAGCGGCGGGCAGGTCGGCGTCGTCGAGGATGATGTTCGCGCCCTTACCGCCCAGCTCCAGCGCGATCCGTTTGACGGTCGCCGCGGCCACCGCGGAGATGCGCTGCCCGGCACGGGTGGACCCGGTGAACGAGATCATGTCGATGTCCGGGTGGGCGGAGATCGCCTCGCCGACTGTCGCGCCGGTGCCGTAGACGACGTTGAGGACACCCGCCGGTACGCCGGCCTCGGCGGCGACCTCGGCGAGGACGCGCGCGGTCAGCGGGGCGTTCTCGGACGGCTTGAAGACCATCGTGTTGCCGGCGAGCAGGGCCGGCGCCAGCTTGGAGACGATCTGCTGAAGCGGGAAGTTCCACGGCGTGATCGCGCCGACGACACCGATCGGCTCGCGGACGATCAGCGAGTTGCCGACCTCCTCGGTCCAGGCGAAGTCGTCGGCCAGGCCGGCGATGGACTCGACCACAGCGGCCGGGAACGCGACCTGGGCGGTCCGGGACATACCGATCGGAGAGCCCATCTCGGCGGTGATCGCCTGGGCGATCTCCTCCGTACGGGCGGCGAGGCCGGCGCCGAGGCGGCGCAGCACGTCCGCCCGGTGCTGCGGAGTGGTCGCCGACCAGGCCGGGAAGGCGGCTCGGGCGGCGGCGACGGCGCTGTCGACGTCGGCGGCGGTGCCGGCCGGGGTCTCGGCGACGACCTCGCCGGTGGCCGGGTTCACGACGGAAAGGGTGCCGGCGGAGCCGGGGACGGTCTCGCCGCCGATCCAGTGGCCGGCGACGGTGTAGGTGAGAGGTGTCATGGACCGACCGTCGCACCGCCGCCGAACCCCAACCAGGTGCGGTTTATCCACGGTTCAGCGATCCCTGGCTGGGATCCGACACCTCAGAGCGCGAGGACGATCCGGCCGGCCGTGGTGCCGGCGTCCTGCCGGGCCCAGGCGTCCGCGATGGCGTCGAACGGCACTATCTCGTGGTCGACGGTGAGCCGGCCGGCCGCCGCGTGCCCGGCCACCACTGTCAGCGCCGCGGCCCGGTCGGCGGTCGACAACCCGTTGTTCGTGTAGCCGATCATCCGCAGTGCGCCGCTGCGCAGCACGGCGGACTCGATGGGTGCCGTCGCGCCGGCCGCGCTACCCAGGTTGACCAGCCGCCCACCCGGGCGCAGCATCCGCAGCGCCGCCGCGGCCGGAACACCGAAGACCGGGTCGAGGACGAGGTCGACCGGCCCGTCGGCGGCGTGGCGCAGCCGGTCGGCCATCGACGCCACATCGTCGTCGGGAAGCAGCGGGACGGCGACGGCGGCGCCGAGCTCCTCGGCGCGGGCCCGCGCCGCGGCAGAGCGGGCCACGGCGATGACGCGGCGGGCGCCGCCGAGCAGGGCGAGCTGGACGGCGGCCTGCCCGACCACACCCCCGGCGCCGAGCACGATGACCTGGTCGTCGGCCGCCAGGCCGCCGGCGTGGGTCAGGGCCGCGTGCGCGGCGACCGCGGAAAGACCGAGGGCCGCGAGCAGGGTGAGCGGTACGCCGGCCGGCAGGGCCACCACGTCGACGGTCGGCACTGTGACAGTGGTCGCCATGCTGCCGTCGACACCGGAGCGCATGCCGGCCGACGTGCCGAACCAGACCGGTGTGCCGTCGGCGAGCCGACCAACCCCCTGCACACCCGGCACGTACGGGGTGCTCGGCGGTCCGAAGTAGCTGGTGCCGCTGGCGCAGAGCACGTCCAGTGGGGTGATCGGCACGGCCTCGACGGTGACCGCCACCGCACCGTCGGCCGGCACGGGCGCCGGCCGCTCGGCGATCGTCGGCGCGACGCCGCAGGTGGTGAGCACTGCCGCGCGGATCACGTCGCGATGTCCGGGTAGGGCATGGAGAAGTGGGCCAGCCGCGCGCCGTAGGACTTCTGGTATTCCAGCGGCTCGGTGTTGTCCCGCTCGAAGAGGGCGATGAAGAGGGTCAGGGTGAGGAACGGGTGCGCGCCCAGCTCGAAGAGCTTCACGTGGTCGTGGGTGGCCAACGCCTCGCGCTCCACGTCGTCGAAGCGCAGCCAGGTGCTCGCCTCGCCGGTGTGGCAGTTCAGCACAGTGTTGGCGCACTCGGCCTCCCACCAGGCGACCAGCTCACGCGGCTCGCTGCGGTAGCGCTCGACCAGCTCCGGGTCCCGGTCGATCATGAAGAGGAACTTGTTCAGCAGATACCTGCTCATGCCGGCGCTCCGTTCGGGTACCAGGTGAAGTACGCCTCCATGGTGTGGAACAGATCGAGGGTGTCGACGTAGTCGGCCTTCACGCCGGCACCGGCCACGCCCATCATCAGCATGAAGTCCATGAAGCCGTGGGTGGCGTTGCCCGGTGAGTGCAGGCTGTCCAGGGTGACCTCGCGCAGGCACTCGTCCAGGTCGCCGTTGGCGATCCACTCGACGGCCCGCTGGTCGAACTCCGGGTCCGGGCCGTGCGGGCCGAACTGCCGGGGACCGCCCAGCTCCAACGAGAGGTGGCCGGTGCCGATGACTGCCACCCGCAGGTGCGACGGCCACGACTCGACGATGTCGCGGATGCTCTGGCCGAGCTGGACGAAGCGCTTCGGCTGCGGCAGCGGCGGCGCGAAGATGTTCGTGTAGATCGGCACGATCGGCAGGTCGGCCTCGGGCCGCAGCGTGATGATCGGGCAGGTGATGCTGTGGTCGATGCGCAGCTCGTTGCTGAACGCGAGGTCGAAGCCAGCGTCGAGCCCGGCCCGCAGGATGTGCCCGGACAGGTCCTCCTGGCCCTTGAGCAGCATCCGGGGCAGCCCGAACTCGCGCTCCTCGTTGTACCAGTTGGCGTCGTAGTGGGGCGCCTTGCCGACCAGGAACTGCGGCATGTTGTCCAGCCAGAGCTGGTGGAAGTGGTCGGAGCCGACCATCACCAGCACGTCGGGTCGGGCTCGGGTCAACGTCTCCCGGAACGCCAGGATCTTGCGGGTCCACTCGTCGGCGAACGGTGGCCGATCCTCGCCGGTGGCGGTGCTGGCCCGGTAGTAGAAGGGGTGGTGGGTGGAGGCGATGACCGCGACGATGGAGGCCATTCCCGCTCCTTTCGGGGGTGGGGGAGCAGATCAGGGTTCGTAGACGGCGTTGCGGTCGACGGTGCGGTAGATGTCCATGCCGAGCGGTCGCCGTCGCTCCTCGGCGATGTGCCCGAGCAGCCCCGCCGCGCGGGCCAGCAGGGCGAAACCGCGCAGCATCTCGACCGGGAGCCCGAGGTCGGCGAGGGCCGCCCCGCAGACTCCGGCGCCGTTGAGCGGCAGGGTGCGGCCGAGCACCTGCTGGTGTACGCGTCCGATCGCCTCGAACAGCCGCAGGTGCGGGCCGTGCAGACCCTCCTCGGTGGCGATCCTGATCAGCACGGGGGTGCGCGGGTCCTGCTCCTTGTGCACGGGGTGTCCGAGCCCGGGGACCAGTCGACGCTCCTGCTTGGCCCGGGTGACCGCGTCGAGCGCCACCGCGTCGTAGTCGGTCACTTCGCCGGCCTGGGCGAGCGTGTCGGCGAGGAAGCGTCCACAGTCCTCGGTGACACCGAGGAAGCGGGAGCCGCCGCCGAGCAGGCCGGCGGCGAGGGCGCCCTGCAACGACTCGGGCGCGGACAGGTACGTCAGTCGGGCGGCGATCGCCGTCGGGGTGAAGCCGTGGTCGGCGAGGGCCACCAGCACCGCCTCGAAGACCCGTACCTCACCTCGGGTGGGGCGGCGGCCGGCGACCAGCCAGTATGCCAGCTCGCCGAAGCCCACAGTGCCCATCAGGTCGGCGGCCAGGTCCTGCCCGAGCAGGGAGATGGTGGTCGGGTCGGAGGTGCCGATCCCGGTGGGGAAGCTCAGTTCTTCAGCCACGCGCGGATCTCCTCGCCGTGTTCGTCGAGCCCGGGCGGCGGCAGCTCGTACCGGGCCGGGGTGTCGGAGAAGGTGATGGGGTTGCGGACACCGGGCACGTCTCCGACGGTGACGACCGGGTCGAGCCCCAGCTCCTCGGCGAGCGCCACACCACCGTCGATGGTGTTTATCGGCGCGCAAGGGACGCCGGCGGCGAGCAGGTCCCGGAACCACTCGTCAGTGGTCCGCTTGGCGAGGCGTTCGACGAGCAGGGGTCGCAACTGTTCGCGGTTGGCCGTGCGGTCCTGGTTGCGCCCGAAACGGCTGTCGTCCGGCAGGCCGGGCAGGTCGAGCACCTGGCAGAGCTTGCGGAACTGCCCGTCGTTGCCGGCGATGACGATCAGGTCGCCGTCGGCGGTGGGCAGTGGCTCGTACGGGAAGAGGCTGGGGTGCGCGTTGCCCATTCGGAACGGGACGGTGCCCCCCGCGACGTAGCCGCTGGAGTGGTTGACCAACCCGGACAGCGCCGAGCTGAGCAGGTTGACCTCGACGTGCTGGCCTCGTCCGGTCTCGCCACGGTGGTGCAGCGCGGCGAGGATGCCGATGCTGGCGTGCAGCCCGGCCATCACGTCGAAGACGGAGATGCCGGCCCGGTACGGCGAGCCGTCCGGGTCGCCGGTGAGGCTCATCAGGCCCGAGATGGCCTGCACCATGAGGTCGTAGCCGGGGAAGTCCTTACCGGCGCCGGTGCCGAAGCCGCTGATGCTCGCGTACACGATCTTGTCGTTGTTCGCGGTGACGGTGTCGTAGTCGAGGCCGAACCGGGCGAGGCCACCTGGCCGGAAGTTCTCGATCAGCACGTCGGCGCGGCGGGCCAACTCCTGTGCGGCGGCCAGGTCGTCGGGTTTCCTGAGATCCAGGGCGACCGACCGCTTGTTGCGGTTGATGCCGAGGTAGTACGTCGAGATCCCGTCGCGGGTGGGCGGCATCCAGGTGCGGGTGTCGTCGCCACCGGGGCTCTCCACTTTGATCACCTGGGCGCCCAGGTCGGCCAGGAGCATCGTCGCGTACGGCCCGGCGAGGATCCGGGAGAAGTCCGCGACGAGCAGGCCGGCCAGTGGGCCTGTCGAATGCTGCACCATGTTTCCGCCCGTTCTGCGGACACCTGTCCGCTGAGACAGCTTGCGATACCGCAGAGTGCGTGTCAACGGGGCTTTCGCCGAAGAGGATCGCGCTCTTGACACGCTTCGTGACCGGGACCACACTTGCGCCACTCGGGCTGGCCGCACAGCGGACAACGGTCCGGTTTCCCCTCGTACTCCGAAAGGAGGGTGGCGAATGAGCGCAACCGACCGGCCGGTGGTCTTCCGTAACGGCCTGGTTCTCACCATGGACGACGCGCGCACGGTGCTGCCCGGCGCCGACGTGCTGGTCGTCGGCGGCCGGATCGCGCAGGTCGGCGTCGGTCTCACCGCACCCGACGACGCCCTGGAGATCGACGCCACCGACGGCATCGTCATGCCCGGCATGGTCGACACCCACCGGCACCTGTGGCAGACCGCGATGCGCGGGTACGGCGCCGACTGGACCCTCACCCAGTACTTCGTCTGGTACTACCTCGAGTCGGGCAAGCTGTTCCGGCCCGAGGACGTCTACGCCGGCAACCTGCTCGGCGCGATCGAGGCGATCGACGCCGGCGTCACCACCACTGTCGACTGGTCGCACGGGTTGCAGACACCCGAGCACGCCGACGCCGCCGTGGACGCCCTGGAGGCGGTCGACGGGCGGTTCGTGCTCGCCTACGGCAACATCCAGCAGGGGCCGTGGGAGTGGGCCACCTCGCCGGAGTTCCGCGACTTCCACCGCCGCCGTATCGACGGTGGCAAGCTGGCCGGCTTCCAGTTGGCGTTCGACGTCACCGGTGACCCCGCCTTCCCGGAACGGGCCGCGTTCGAGGTGGCCCGGGAGTTGGGCGTCGCGGTGACCACCCACGCGGGCGTGTGGGGCGCCACCAACGACGACGGCATCCGGCTCATGCACGAGAACGGGTTCATGAACCCGTCGACCGTGTACGTGCACGCGGCGACGCTCACCCAGGACTCGTACAACCGGATCGCCGCGACCGGCGGCTCGGTCTCCGTCTCGACCGAGAGTGAGCAGAGCGCCGGCCAGGGTTATCCGCCCACCTGGCAGTTGCGCCACCACGACATCCCGGTGTCACTGTCGATGGACACCAGCGTGTGGTGGAGCGGCGACCTCTTCTCCGCGATGCGGAGCACGCTCGGCGCGGACCGCTCCCGGGAGCACCTGGAGGCGCACGCCAAGCAGGAGACCATCACCCACTGTCACCTGCGCGCGGAGCAGGTAGTCGAGTGGGCCACCCGAGGCGGCGCCCGTGCGCTCGGCATGGACGCCACGATCGGCGCCCTCACCCCCGGCCGTCAGGCCGACGTCGTCCTGATCAAGAACGACGCCTCGCCGGCGATGTTCCCGATCCTGAACCCGCACGGTCACGTCGTCTTCCAGGCCCAGCGTGCCGACGTGCACACGGTGCTGGTGGGCGGCCGGGTCGTGAAGCGGGACGGTCGCCTCGTCGGCGTCGACCTCGCCGCGGCGCGGGCCAGGGTGGCCGCGACCATCGACCACCTGCGCGAGACGATGGGGGAGGAGGCGTGGCAGCGGGGAATGAACCCGGACGTCCCCGAGACCGCGATCCTGGAGAACCCCTACCAGTACACCGAGTGGGACGCCGGGTCGGCGCAATGGAAGCATTAAGGACATGAGTGACAACGGAAGGGGCGCCGGGCCCGACTTCATCGAGGCTCTCGCCCGTGGCCTCGACGTCCTGCGCTCCTTCCGTCCCGCCTGCCCCTCGATGACGCTCAGCGAGCTCGCCACCGCCACCGGCCTGGCCCGCCCCACCGTCCGGCGCATCCTCATCACGCTCGAATCGCTGGGCTACGTCCGCGCGGTCGGCCGCGGCCACACCCTCACCCCGCGCGTCCTGGAACTGGGGATGGCGTACGTCAACGCGCTGAACATGTGGGACGTGGCCCGGCCGCACATGGAGAAACTCGTGGCGCAGACCAACGAGTCGACCTCGATGGCCCAGCTCGACGGCAGCGACATCGTCTACGTCGCCCGGGTGGCCGTCCCCAAGATCGTCACGCTGGGCGTCACCATCGGCACCCGCTTCCCGGCAGCCGCGACGTCGATGGGCAAGGTGCTGCTCGCGGCCCTCCCACCGGACACGCTGGCGACCGTCCTCGCCGAGCCCAGCCGCTCCGGCATCACGCCGCGCTGGCAACCCGCACCGGGCGACCTCGACGCCGTGCTGCGCGAGGTCCGGGCGAAGGGCTGGGCGCTCGCCGACCAGGACCTGGCACCGGGAATCCGGTCCGTCGCCACCGGCGTACGCGACGGCGACGGGAGGGTCGTCGCCGCCATCAACGTGACGGTGCACGCCGCCGAGACCTCGCTGGAGACCCTGCGCGAGGAGCATCTCCCGAGGTTGCTGCGCGCGGCCGCCGACATCGGGCACGACTGGGCGCTCACCGCCGCCGTGCCGGTGGTCACTGTCTAGGGGCGTGACCTGGCCGCACCCCCTACGCCAAACGCGTGTCCCTCCACCGATCCAGCATGGTCCTGATCGCCGCGATCATGTGGCTTCCATGATCGGCACTCCCTAGACTGCGTCGATGACGGACGAGGACCTGACGCTGCCCGCGGTGCTCGTCGAGGCACATTCGGCGGGCTTCTTCCACGAGCACAGTGGGCATGACTTCGAGCCGTACGACCTGTTCATGTGGTCGGGCGAGATGATGGAGTGGTGGCAGAGCTGGACGAAAGGCCCCATGGCCGGCGTTCCTCCATTCCGGGCCTTCGGCCAGGACGGCACCGGTGGTCTGGCCGCCTTCTGGCTCCGTAACCCAGACGACCCTCTCGACCGCCAGCCGGTCGTCTTCCTGGGCTCTGAAGGCGAGTACACCGTCATCGCGCGCGACCTTGGCGACTATCTGTGGTTGCTGGCGAACGGCGTCGGCCCGCTCGAGACTGTCGACGGCATCGAGCGCGTGCCCGAGCCCATCGCAGCGCTCACGGCAATCGCACAGCGGCACACCGCCTCCGCCCGACGGTCGACCGCAGAGGTGATCACCGCGGCGCAGGCCCACGTGCCCGCCTTTGAGGCACTGCTCCACACGCACGCACCGGTGAGGTAGCAGTGGAGTTCGACCTGCCGATGATGCAAGCCGGGGCAACGCCGACACCCGAGCGGATGCCATAGTGCCGCGATGAAGGCGGACCTGCACAGCTACCTGAAGGGCGGCCGCGAGTCGCTGCTGTGGAAGCTCGACGGGCTCGGCGAATACGATATTCGGCGTCCGTTGACCCCGACCGCGACCAACTTGCTCGGTCTGGTGAAGCACTCGGCGGCCATGGAGATCCTCTACTTCGGCGTCGTGTTCGGCCGGCCGTTCGAGCAGGAGCTGCCGTATGTCGGCGACGGGGCGGAGACCAACGCCGACATGTGGGCGAGCGCGGACGAGACCCGCGAGGAGATCGTGGCAACGTACCGTCGCGCGATCGCCCACGCCGACACCACAATCGAAGCCCTTGCCCTGCATGAGGTGGGCCACGTGCCGTGGTGGGGCGATGCGGCGGTCACGTTGCACCACGTCCTGGTCCACGTCATCGCGGAAACCCAACGGCACGCCGGGCACGCCGACATCGTGCGCGAACTCATCGACGGCACGGCCGGGCTGCTGCCCACCAACGACAACCTGCCCCCCGTGGACCAGTCATGGTGGCTGAACCACCGCCAGCGAGTGGAGCAGGCTGCCCTCGACGCCAGCAAGCGCAGCAGCTAGGCCCTGTTTCAACGGTTTGTTCTCTGCCGGTCATGGCAGCCAAATAGCCGGCCTGCCGCCTGGGCCGGCCTGCCGCGGGTCGATCATGATGACTGAAAGTGTCGTACAGATGTACTAGGTTCGGGTCGTGGTTGAAGAGTTGACGCAGGCAGAGGACGCCATCGCGGCCTGCGCCGATACGCCCACGTGGGCACGATCCGAGGACGAGTTGATCGCCGCACTCGACACCGCTCACCGCATCGAGCAGCGGCTCGCGGCGGTGAAACTGGCTCTGATCCGTGAGCTCGACGGCCGAGGCGTCCCCACCGCGCAGGGCGCCTCCTCCACTGCGGTCTGGCTCCGCGAACGGTTACGCCTCACCATCCCCGCCGCCCGCCGCCTCGTCGACCTCGCGGAGGTTCTGGACACCGGCAACCCTGGGGTACGCCACGCACTGGCCGATGGCCACATCGCCGTCGATCAGGCCCGGCTCATCGCCGACACGGTCGACAGCGTGCAGACCGCCGCTGGCCCCGAGGCTGCCGACAAGGCAGTCGGAGTGCTCGTCGAGTGGGCCGGGCAGTTCGATCCCACCCTCTTACGCAAACTCAGCACCCGCATCCTCGACCACGTCGCACCCGACATCGCCGACGCCGCCGCCCAAGCAGCCCTGGACGCCGAGGCCCGCCGTGCCGCCCGCGACCGCCACCTCACCCTCTCCACCCTCAGCGATGGCCGGCTGCGACTCACCGGCATCCTCGACACCGAGACCGCTGGGCTGCTCCGTGCCGCCATCGACCCGCTCAGCGCACCCTCGGGCCCTGACGACCAGCGCTCTCCCGGGCAACGCCGGCACGACGCTCTCAGCGACGTGTGCCGCCTCGCCCTGCGCACCGGCGAGTTGCCCGAGCACGGTGGTGATCCCGCCCAGATCGTCGTCACCACCAGCTACGACGGGTTGACCCGGCAACTCGGCAGCGGTGCCCTCGACACCGGCCTGCGCCTCACCCCCGAGGCCGTGCGCGGCCTCGCCTGCGACGCCGCCATCCTCCCCGCAGTCCTCAACGGAGCCGGCCAACCACTCGATCTTGGCCGACAACGTCGTCTCATCACCGGCTCCCTCCGGCGAGCCCTGGTGCTGCGGGACGGGGGCTGCGCCTTCCCGGGCTGCGACCGACCACCGCGCTGGTGCGACGCCCACCACATCCACCACTGGGCCGACGGCGGCGACACCAGCCTCGCCAACGCCGTCCTGCTCTGCGGCCACCACCACCGGCACCTGCACCACAGCGACTGGGCGGTGCGGCTGGCAGGCGACGGCCACCCCGAGTTCGTGCCACCGGCCTGGCTCGACCCCGAACAGGTCCCCCGCCGCAACCACTACCACCGACGGACGTGAGCATCACCAGCACGCACGATCACCCCGGTCAGCAGGCCGTTCGAGTGGCCAGCCCCGCACGCCCCACGGCCAGTGGGCCGATGGAGTGCCCACCCGGCACGGCCCCACGCCCGCGCGTCCACCGAGGCGGAGGGAGACGCGCAACCAGGGCCCGGCACGCAGCTCCGCCGCGATCTCGTACCCGACTCCCTCGTTCGTGCCGGGGGCCAGCGCGATTCTCGGTTCGACCTCGCCGCTGTGCCGTGGGTGGACGTGCCAACCCTCACGACGGTGATCGCTTGGCAGCCGCACAGCCGCACAGCCGCACAGCCGACCCCCCGGGCCGCACTGGGCGAAACACCTAGCTCGCGACTCTGCCGACTGATTGCCACCCCGACGTCCGGCCACAGTCGCACGGCCGTTCGGATACGCGGCCGGGCCGTCACGAAAACCGGCGGCGAATCGTCACAGCTGGCGGTTAGTCTTCCTCCGCGCGTCGTCGTCCTGGCACCTCGCGCCCCGCGCCCGGTTGGCGCGGCATCGCCGCCACCGCCCACCGTCGGCCGGCTCAATCGACTTCAGGAGAGTTAGTGACACAGCAATCCCTCGCGACATCGGACAAACTCGACGCCGCGGTGCTCAAGGTGGCGGGCGTCGTCGTCCTCGGCGCGATCATGTCGATCCTCGACGTGACGGTGGTCAGCGTGGCGCTGCCCAAATTCCAGAGCGAGTTCGACGCGTCCTACGCCCGCGTGGCCTGGACCATGACCGCCTACACCCTCGCGCTCGCCACAGTGATTCCGCTCAGCGGGTGGGCGGCGGACCGGTTCGGCACCAAACGCCTCTACATGGTGGCGCTGGCCCTGTTCACTATCGGCTCGGGGCTCTGCGCCATGGCCGACACGATCGGCGAGCTGATCGGCTTCCGGGTCCTGCAGGGCCTCGGTGGCGGCATGCTCATGCCGCTGGGCATGACCATCATGACCCGGGCGGCCGGGCCGCACCGGATCGGCCGGTTGATGGCGGTCCTCGGCATCCCGATGCTGCTGGGGCCGATCGGCGGCCCGATCCTCGGCGGCTGGCTGATCGACACCGCGAGCTGGCACTGGATCTTCCTGATCAATCTGCCGATCGGCGTGATCGCACTGATCTACGCGCAGTTCGCGCTGCCGAAGGACGCGCCCGAGCCGTCCGAGTCGTTCGACTTCGTCGGCATGCTCATGCTCTCGCCGGGTCTCGCCCTCTTCCTCTACGGCGTCTCGTCCCTGCCGGAGGCGGGCACCTTCGCCGAGGCCAAGGTCTGGGCCCCGATGCTGGTCGGCGGCGCGCTGGTGGTGGCGTTCGTGCTCTACTCGTTCAAGCCCCGGCACCCGCTGCTCGACCTGCGGCTGTTCAGCAACCGCAGTCTGACCATCGCGTCGGTGACGATGTTCGTGTTCATCATCGCGTTCATGGGCGCCGGCCTGCTGTTCCCGAGCTACTTCCTGCAGGTGCGTGGTGAGTCGACGCTGGCCGCAGGCCTGCTGATGGCGCCGCAGGGCATCGGCGCGATGATCACCATGCCGATCGCCGGCACGCTGGCCGACCGGGTCCCGATCGGGCGTACCGTCCCGTTCGCGCTGGGGCTCATCGTCGTCGGGTTCTTCGGTTTCACCCAGGTCGACCCGCAGACCTCGTACTGGCTGCTCGGCGGTTCGCTGTTCGTGATGGGTCTGGGCATGGGCGGCACGATGATGCCGATCATGACGTCCGCGCTGCGGACGTTGCAGGCGCAGGAGGTGGCCCGCGGCTCGACGCTGGTCAACATCCTCCAGCAGATCGGCGGCTCGGTCGGCGCCGCCGTGATGTCGGTGATCCTCACCAACGAGCTGAACGGGTCCCGGCCGATCCCCGGCCTGGTGGACGAGAGCGGCAAGCCGGTCACCGAGGCCGGGTTGGCCATCGCCTCCCAGCAGCGGCCGGAGTTGCTTCAGCAGATGCCGGTGGACCCGTCGCTCATCGAGCGTGGTCTGGACTTCGCCGCCAAGTCGTTCGCCAGCACGTTCTGGGTCGCGTTCGCGTTGGTCGTGCTCACGATCATCCCGGCGTTGTTCCTGCCGCGCCGACGTCAGCCGGCGCAGCTCGACGACCCGCAGGGCGAGCAGGTCAGGACGCCCGTCGTCATCCACTGACCGACCCCGCCGCGCCCGGCACCTCAGATGCCGGGCGCGGCGGGTACGGGGTCAGCGCAACGGACCGTCGCCGGGCCCGTCCGGGTCGTCGACCAGGTGGATCGCCGCTTCCTCCGCGCTGGCGGCACCCGCGTCGATACCGGCGTCCCACGCCACCGACTCGGCCTCGTCGTCCTCGCGGACGCCCTCGTCGTAGGCGACGAGACGGCCGGCGCGTGCTTCCGCCTCGTACCCCCGGCGGGTCAGCTCGTCCTCGTCGTCGCCACCCTCGGCGTACGGGTCGACATCCGGCACCTCCTGGGCGAGGTGTTGCTCCAGGGACTCGCCCGCCCGCTCCTCGGCCGGCGTGGTGCCGAACCGGTTTGCCGCGGTCCAGTGGTCCTCGGCGATGATGCCGGTGTCGAGGGGGTCGCCGACCCGATCGTCGTCGAGGGTGTCGGAGGCGTCCAAGACCCCGTCGTCCTCGGCCACGTTCCACTCGTCGACGGAATCCATCCGTTCGGTCTGGCTCACGGCGGTCTCCTCTTCGTCACGGTGCAGCAAAGCGCTCAGCCTATGACCGTGCAACGCGCCCGCACCCCGAGGCCTGCCCGCTGTGACGAACCGACCTCGGGGGGCGCTGTTGCCGCGGTGCGGTCACCGCTTCAGCAGCTCCGCCACGGCGTCGGTGAACTCCACCGGCTGCTCGATGTGCGCGAAGTGTCCGCTTCGTTCCAGCGTCACCAGCCGCGAGTCCGGAAGCCCCGCGTGCAACTGCTCGGCCCAGCGGGGGCCGCAGATGAAGTCGTGCGCCCCGACGATCACCACGACCGGCACTGTGATCTCAGCGAGGTTCTCCCGCACGTCGAAGGGCGTGGGGTCCTGCGCGCCGGCCGGCGTCGCCCAGATTCGGACGGCCGCCTGAAACCTGGCGAACTCGTCCTGCCGGCCCCAGAAGTCCGCGAAGTACACGGGCAGGGCGGCGCGCAGAGCGGCCCCCAGCGACTCGTCGTCCGTCGCGCCGCCGATCTGCGCGAAGGCAGCCGGGACCGCCGCCGCCTCCGGCCGGTCCGGGTGCCGCTGCGGGTAGGCGGCGAGGCCGGCCATGGCTTCGCCCCAGAACTCGGCGCCGGTGACGGGCGAGGTGTCGTACAGGGCGAGGCCGGAAAGCCGGTCCGGGTGGGCGAGCGCGTACCGCTGGACGACGAAACCGCCGTGCGAGTGCCCGAGGAGGTACACGCGGGGTTCGCCGAGATGCTCGATGACGGCGTGCAGGAACCGGACATATGCGTCGAGACGGTAGTCTTCGGGGTTGTCGAGCTGCCCCGACGCGCCAGTGCCCACCGGCTCGACGTAGACCATTGTGAAGTGCGTCTCAAGGCTGGGCGTCCGCAGATACGCCCACTCGATGCCCGGCCCGCCGGAGTGCGCGACGCAGACCGGGCCGCTGCCGGCGACGTGGTAGACCTGCCGAACGCCATCCACTGTGAACGTGTGGGCACCGGGTGCGAGGGCGCTGACGTCGTGGCTGGTGGAACCCATGAACTATCTCCCGATCCGAGACCCGCGTGGCGTCCGCCGACACGGCAACTGGTGCATGACACGGACCAGATGCGCGGGTCGAGGGGAAAGTTCGCTCGGCCGGGGAAGTTTTTTCAGGCCAGCGCGGGGACGGGGTGGAAGAGGGTGAGTTGGCGCACCCGGCCCTCGCGCAGCACCTGCAGCCACAGCGCCGCGGGCGGGCAGTGCTCCGGGTCGTCGGGTGGGCTGATCAGGTCGGTCTCCCAGATCAGCACGTCGCCGCTGGCCGCCACGTTGCGCAACCGCTGACGTACCCCGGCGGCCAGGTCGCGGTTCATGCCGCTGATCGCCAGGTCACGGCCACCCCGCGGGCCGCCCGGCACGATCAGCTTGGCGTCCGGCCACCAGCTCTCGCGGACCACCCGCTCGAAGTCGCCGCCCATCGCCGTGGTGATCATGTCGCGGCCCTCCCGCCACCGCGAGTCGTTCGAGGCGGCGACGTCCGTGTGCGCCGCGTCCGCCGCCGTCCGCAGGCCACCGGCGAGCGCCCGGCGGGCGTGGCTGAGGCGGCTGCGGACGGTGCCGACCGGTACGCCACACACGGCCGCGATCTGCTCGTACGAGGACGCGTCGCTGAAGTACCGCAGCAGGGTGACGAGCCGGTCAGGTTCGGACAGCTGCCCGATGGAGTGCCACACCCAGTCGCGCATCGCGGCCCGGTCCAGTGCCTCTTCCGGGGTGGGTGTGTCGGCGGGACCGGTGAGCCACTCGGGTTCGGCGACCGGGACGGCTCTGGGCCCGCGCAACGCCATCCGGCTGTTGTTGCGGACGATGGCCCGCAACCAGGGGCCGACGGCGCCCGGGTCGCGGATCTCGCCGATGCGACGCAGGGCGACGACCATCGAGTCCTGCACCGCGTCCTCGGCGTCCGGCCCGTAACCCAGGACGCTCAGCGCTACGGCCCGCATCCCGGCCTCGTGCCGGGCCAGCAGCGCCCCCAGCGCGGCCGCGTCTCCCGCCTGCGCGAGCACGACCAGTTCCCCGTCGCTCTGCGTCACGCGTACATCCTCCTGTGGGTTCCCGAGGACTTGAGTGGATCATGCCCCTTCCGGGCGGACCTGCGGTGCCGGCCCTTGGAGAGGAGTGCGGCCGGGGGCGCGCATGCCGTCGAGCAGGACCGTGACGACTCGACGCCACCCGTCGGGCCCTGCGTCGACGCCGAGGCAGTGGTCGGTGTCCAGCGCCGCGCGTGAGCAGAGCATGACGTCCTGCCAGGTTACGTCGGCGCGGAGATCACCCGCCGCGTGTGCTCGCTCGGTCAGTTGGGTGACGGCCTCCTGCAACGCGACGGTGCGCTGCGCGAGTTCGGGTGTCGGCGGCCTTTCGCAGGCCGCGGTGACCTCGGCCAGGCCGCGGCTGTCCCGGTGGGCCCCGGCCAGCTCCAGCACGAACTCCGCCATTCCGTCCCACGGATCCGGGCGCTCCAGGCAGGCTCGTGCGGTGTCGCACAACTCGTCGTAGAGGCCGAGCACCGCGTTGTCGAGCAGCGCCTCCTTGGTCCCGAAGCGCCGGTACAACGTCCCCACCCCCACGCCGGCCGCTGTTGCGATGTCCAGAGCCGAGACGTCGAGCCCGCGGGCGGCGATTGCCTCCCTGGTCGCGATGATCAGTTGGCGTCGGTTCTGCCGGGCGTCCGCCCGGACGCCCGACGCCGGATCCAGATCAGGCATCCGGAAAGCGTAGCACAAGCGGACGCGGCTCGTCCGATTGTTGTCCGCGACCGCCTCGACGCGCTCAGTGGACGGGCACCGGGACGCCGACAGGCGCGACGTCGTCCGACGCCGTGGTCGGCGGTAGCTCCGGTGCGCCCGCGTTGACCATGATCGCGGAGACCAGTGCCGCGGCCACGACGAAGATGGTGGCCAGCCAGTACGCGGCCGAGTAGCCATGCATCAACGCCTGGTTCTGGACGTGGAGGGGGGCCGCCGTACCGCCGTGAGTGACCAGGTAAGAGGCGGTGGAGCCGGTCGCGACGGTGTTGAGCAGCGCGACGCCGATCGACCCCCCGACCTGTTGCGACGAACTGATCATCGCGGAGGCGACACCGACGTCGGCGGGCGCGACGCCGTGGGTGGAGATGCTCATCGCGGGCATGAACGCGGTGCCGACGCCAATTCCGACCACCGCCTCGGCGATCGCGATCTCCAAGAAGCCGCTGTCGGCGTCGAGGAGGGCGAGCAGGACGAGGCCGGCCGCGCTGACGAGGTAGCCGCCGACCATGATCGGCCGTGGAGCGATCCGGTGCGCGAGTCGGGCGCCGACCTGCGTGGCCCCGAGAGCCTGCAGCACCGCCATCGGCATGAACGCCAGGCCGGCCATGACCGGCGACCATCCCTTGACCTGCTGGAAGTAGTAGCTCAGCAGAAGGAACATTCCGAACATGCTGACAATGGCGAGACCCACCGAAAGGTAGGCGGCTGCCCGGTTGCGTTCGCTCAGGACTCCCAGTGGGAGCAGCGGAGCCTTCACCCGTGACTGCACCACGACGAAGGCCGCCAGAAGCAGCGCGCCGGCGACGAAGGATCCGATGGTCGTAGCCGCCGACCAGCCGTGGCTCTCCGCGGCGCTGAAACCGTAGACCAGACCGACGAGACCGAGGCTGGCCAGCAGCACGCCGGGGATGTCGAGCCGGGCACGGTGTCGCTCACCGTCGTCGTGCACCGTGGAGATGGCGCCCACAATCCCGATGATCGCGATCGGAACCAGGATGAACATAGCGAAACGCCAGTTCAGGTACTGGGTGAGCAGACCGCCGGCGATCAGACCGACGGCGCCACCGGCGATCGAGACCGCGGCGAACACGCCGAAGGCCTTCGCTCGTTCCCGCGGCTGTGTGAACAGCAGGGAGATCAGCGAGAGCGCGGCCGGCGCGAGCAGGGCCGCGAAGACCCCCTGCAGCGCACGGGCGACCAGCAGCATCTCCACGTTGGCCGCCAGGCCGCCGATCGCCGAGGCGATCGCGAAGCCTGCCAGCGCGAACAGGAAGACGCGTTTGCGCCCCACCATGTCACCGACCCGGCCGCCCACCAGCAGGAGGCCACCGAAGGCGAGACCGTACGCGGTGACCACCCACTGACGACTGCCGTCGGTGAAGTGCAGTGCCTGCTGCGCAGAGGGGAGAGCGATGTTCATGACCGCGCCGTCGAGAACGACCATCAGTTGGGCGATCGAGACGAAGAAGAGGGCTCTCCACCGCTGCGAGTTCGGAGCCTTGTGACGAGTGGGCATCATTGTTCCTTCGGGAGAGGTGATGGGCACCGGGCCGTCATGCGGCGGTAAGGCCGCCATCGATCGCGAGAGCGGCACCGGTGATGAACGGCGCTTCGTCGCTCAGCAGGAAGGCCGCCAGCGCGGCGACCTCGTCGGGCCGTCCGATCCGGCCCACGGGGTGCATGGCGTTGCCCATTTGGAGGGCCTCCTCCGGGTTCGGGCCCAGGTTGCGCCGTAGCAGAGGGGTGTCGACGCCGCCGGTGACGAGCGCGTTGATCCGTACACCCGTGGTGGCCACCTCGAGTGCCGCCGACCGGGTGAGCCCGACGACGCCATGCTTGGCGGCGCTGTAGGAGGCGAGGCCGGCAGATCCGGTGACACCACTGACGGAGGCGTTGTTCACGATCGAGCCGCCGCCGGAGGTCTGCAGCGCTGGGATCTGGTACTTGAGCCCGAAGAAGACGCTGCTCAGGTTGAGCGCCATCTCGGCGTCCCAGGCGTCCGGGCCGATCTCAGTGATCGGACCGAGCGCGGTGGCCGCTCCCACGTTGTTGAACACGCCGTCGAGCCGGCCGTAGTGGTCGACCGCCCGCTGCACCAGCTTCGCCATCTCGGCTCCGACGGTCACATTGGTCGGGACAAAGATCGCGTCTGCGCCGGTGGAGCGCAGGGTGGCGGCGAGTGCCTCGCCGGCTTCCTTGCCACGTGCCGCCAGGACGACCTTCGCGCCTTCGGCGGCGACTCGTTCCACGAGGGCACGCCCCATACCGGAGGTGGCACCGGTGACCAGAATGACCTTGTTTGCGAAGCGTTCGGACATGGTTGATCCTTCTCTGGGCGTAGAGGCTGGGGTGTGTCCGCAGCTGAATGCTGGCCGTAGCGGACGATCGTCGTCCGCATCAGCGAAGCTAGCCCAATCGGACGAGTGCCGTCCACTTCCGCTGGCGGTCGGCGGAGTGACCCTGACCATCCCCGCACCAGGAACAAAACTGACCCGCCACCACCCGGGACGTCTCGCCCGAAGGGTGCGCGCCCGGGAAAGTGACACACGTCGGTCGTAGCGTGGGCGGCATGAGGATCTGGCCTGTCGAAGCCCTTCGGTGGTGCGCGGCCGGCGTCAGCGCCTGCGACGGGCATCTGCGGTGATCGAGCTGAGCTGGGCTCAGGTGTCCGCCCGACGACTACAGCGCCACCGGCTGTGCACACCCGCGTCGGGCGCCGCACCGGACGCCGCACGCGTCGCCGAGGTGGTGTCGGCGATCAGCGGCGCACAGGCCCAGATCGCGTCGGCCGCCGAGCTGTCCATCGGGCTGCGGGTGCCGGGCACGACCCGCGCCCTGGTGCGTCGGGCACTGTGGACCGACCGCACCCTGGTCAAGACCCGTGGGCCACGTGGAACCGTGCACCTGCTCGCCGCGGCGGACCTGCCGATGTGGGTCGGCGCGCTGACCGCGTTGCCGGCGCCGTCCTGGGAGCGGAGCGTGGCCCTGCTGACGCCCCGACAGACCGAGCAGGTCCTCGCGGCCATCGCCGACGCGGTCGCCGAGGCCGACCTGACCACCGCCGAGCTGACCGAGGAAGTCGTCGCCCGCACCGGGCCGTGGGCGGGCGACCTGGTGATGGAGGCGTTCCAGGACATGTGGCCCCGGTGGATCGCCGCGATGACCGCCGCCACCCGGGCCGGAGTGGTTTGCTTCGGCCCGAATCGCGGTCGGGCCAGCACGTACACCAGCCCGACCCGGTGGCTGCCCGACTTCGCGCCGATGCCCGGTCCCGCCGCCCTGGCCGCCCTCGTTCGCAGCTACCTGCACGCGTACGGGCCGGCCACCCCGGCGCAGTTCGCCCGGTGGCTCGGGGTGCCCTCGGGGTGGGGGACGTTGCTGTTCAATTCGCTGGACCTGACCGAGGTGACTGTGGAGGGCACCCGGGCCTGGGTGACCGCCGACGACACCGAATTCCCCGACGACCGGCCGTCCGGGTTGCGGCTGCTGCCGTACTTCGACGCGTACGCGGTCGGCTGCCACCCCCGTGAACGGCTGTTCCCCGATGCCGCCGCCGAGCGGGCGCTCGCCGGTGGCCAGGCCGGCAACTATCCGGTGCTGCTGGTCGACGGGGTGGTCGTCGGCGTGTGGCATCAACGCCGCTCCGGCCGCTCGATCCGTGTCACAGTCGAGCCGTTGCGGACGCTCGGTGCCGCCCAGCAGCGGGCGCTGGGGGCGGAGGCCGAGCGGATCGGCGAGATCCTGGAGGGCAAGGCGTCGCTGACCATCGGCACCGTCAGTGTCGGTCCGCACGCCTGAGGCCACGCCGGCCCACCGCCTGGGCCACGATGAGAGCGTGCACCCCGAACCGGTCGACCACGCGCCCCGGCAGGCGTTCCCCTGGGCGCTCCTGCGCCAGCGCTGGGAGGACCTCACCTTCCTGCACTGGGCCGTCGCTCCGGAGGTGGTCGCGCCGTTGCTGCCGACCGGCACTCGTCCGGACACGATGCAGGGGGTCAGCTACGTGGGCCTGATCGGTTTCCGGATGGTCGGGCTGGGCTTCGGCCGCGGCCCGAGGGTCCCGTACTTCGGCACGTTCTGGGAGACCAACGTCCGGCTCTACTCCGTCGACGACGCCGGCCGACGAGCGGTCGTGTTCCGGTCGCTCGACGCGTCCCGCCTGCTGCCGGTGCTGGTGGCGCGGGCGACGCTGCGCCTGCCGTACCTCTGGTCGTCGATGCGGTTGGATCACGACGGCGACCGTCGCACCTACCGCTGCCGGCGGCGCTGGCCGGGGCCGGCGGGCGCGACGAGCCGGTTGGTGGTGCGGGTGGGGGAGCAAATCGTCGAGCCGACCCCGCTCGAACACTTCGTCACCGCCCGCTGGGGGCTGCACACCCGGGCGTACGGGCGCACGCTGCACCTGCCGAACTGGCATCCGAGCTGGCCGCTGCACCGGGCCGAGGTGCTGCACCTGGATGACGAGCTGGTCGCCGCCGCCGGGCTGCCGGCACCGGTCGGGCCACCGGTCAGCGTGCTCTACTCGCCAGGTGTCGGGGTGAGGTTCGGCCCGCCGGTGGCGGCCCGGTCACGTGGTGCCGGGCCGCCGGAGCCTCAGTAGCGGCCACCCTCGGGTGCGGGCAACGCGTCCAGGTCGGCCAGGTTCTCGGTGCTGAGCCGCACGTCAGCCGCAGCGCAGTTGTCCACCAGGTACTTCGGGGTCTTGGTGCCGGGGATCGGGATGACCTGGTCACCCTGGGCGACCACCCACGCGAGGGCGACCTGCGCGGGGCTGAAGCCGGCCCGGTCGGCGATCTCCCGGACCCGGGCGACGATGGCGAGGTTGGCGCGCAGCGCGTCCTGCTGGAAGCGCGGCAGGCCGCGCCGGAAGTCGTCGGCGGGCAGGTCGTCGAACGAGGTGAACCGGCCGGCGAGGAAACCGCGACCGAGTGGGGAGAACGGCAGGAAGGCGATGCCCTGTTCGTGGCAGTACGGCAACACCTCGGTCAACGGGTCGCGCGTCCACAGTGACAACTCGGACTGCACCGACGCCACCGGGTGCACCGCCTGGGCCCGCACGATCTGCGCGACAGTCACCTCTGACAGCCCGATCTGCCGGGCCTTGCCCGCCGCGACGATCTCGGCCATCGCGCCCCAGGACTCCTCGATGGGCACCTCCGGGTCGACCCGGTGCAGCTGGTAGAGGTCGACGTGGTCGGTGCCGAGCCGGCGAAGGCTCTCGTCGATCGCCGCACGGATGTGCTCGGGGCGGCCGTTGTTGCCGATCTTCGGTGAGTTGCCGGGGCCACCGGTGGGGGAGGTGGCCACCAGGCCGACCTTCGTGGCCAGCACGGCCCGCTCCCGGTGCCCGCCGGCCAGCGCCCGCCCGACCAGCTCCTCGTTGGTGTACGGCCCGTACACGTCAGACGTGTCGATCAGCGTCGCGCCCAGGTCCAGTGCCTGTCGGATGACGGAGATCGACGTGTCGTCGTCGCGCGGGCCGGTGATGTCGTAGCCGTGGCTCATGCCCATGCAGCCGAGGCCGATGACGCCGACCTCGGGGCCGGTGCTGCCCAGCGTGGTGGTTCGCATGCGCCCCACGCTACGACCGGACGGGCGGACCCGCACCCGCCGTGGCGGGGTGCGGGTGTTCCCCGGGCACGTGACGACTCTCACCGGAAGTGGACTCTGGAGTCCGGTACGGTGGGCGCTAAGCGGACCAGCGAGTCCGGATGTGACCGACGGCGACGCACGAGGAGCCCCGATGAACCCGGTACGGATCAGCGACGCCCTGCGCGCTGTGGTCTTCGAGCCGACGCGCGACCTGACCGACGCGCTCGACGAGTTCTACGCCCCCGACTACACCCACCGCAGCGACGGCGAGACCCTCGACCGGGCCGGATTCGTCGCGATGGTGACCCGGGTACGCGGTCAGATCGCCAGCGGCACCGTGTTGGTCCTCGACGAGCTGCGCGACGGTCTCCGCTACGCCGAACGACACGTCTACGAGATCACCCTGGCCGACGGGTCGACCGCCAGACGGGAGATCGCCGTCTTCGGGACGTACGCCGAGGACGGCCGCTTCCGCCACCTCAGCGAGACGGGTTTCGACCTGTCCGCCTGAACCGTCTCGACGACCAACGCAGGAGAGAGAGCCATGCCCCGCCTTGCCGACCCCGACCCGAACGCGATTCCGGCCGACGTCCGCGACGTCCTGTCCGCCCTGCCGCCCGACCCGATGGTCAAGATGCTGACCCACTCGATCGGCACTGTGAACCTCTTCATCCAGCTCGCGAGGGCGCAGTTCACCTCGTTGGAGCTGCCCGCCCGCTCGCGGGAACTGGTCATCCTCACCGTGGCCGAGTACACCGAGTGCGAGTTCGTGGCAGCCCAGCATGGCCCGATGTCGGCGGCGGCCGGCGTCGACGAGCGCACCCGCGAGATCATCAGCAGCCGGGACATCGACAACCCGCACCTCTCCGCGTACGACCGCACGCTCCTCCGGTTCGCCGCCGAGGTGGTGCGGTCACCGCGCGTTCCCGACGACCTCTTCGACCAGGTGCGGCACCTCCTCAGCGAGCGCGAGATCGTCGAGGTGCTCCAGGTGGTCGGCTACTACTGGTCGTTCGGCCGGGTGGCCACGGTGCTCGACGTCGAACTCACCACCGTGTACGGCGACGAGCCGCTGCTGACCGACGAGACCGAGCGGGCAGACTGAGGCCATGGCCCCACCGACGCCGAGCGACCCCGATGCTCCCCATCGGCGTCTGGACGCCCGTCGCAACCAGGAGCGGGTCATCGCCGCCGCCCGGGAGCTCTTCAGCGAGCAGGGTCTGCAGGTGACGGTGCCGCAGGTGGCGGAGCGGGCCGGGGTGGGCCGCGCCACTGTGTACCGCAGCTACCCCAGCAAGGAAGACCTGATCGTCGCGGTCGTCCAGCGGCAGTTTCAGGAGCTGGAGCAGCGCACCCGCGCGGCGCTCGACGGCGTCGACGCGTACCGGGAGTGGTGTTCCTTCGTGCCCGACCTGTTCGGACGCCTCGCGCGCGACCGGGTCCTCGCCGACGCGTTCTTCGAGGGCAGGCTGGTGCCCGCGGCGCGCATCCTGGATCTGATCGGGCAACTGGTGGCGGCGGCCCGAACATCCGGCAAGGTCCGCCCGGACGCAGGGGAGCTGGACATCCGGGTAATCCTGTGCGGCGCGGTCCGGCAGCTCATCGTGCTCGACGAGCGTGACCCGGCGGTGTGGCGCCGGTACGCCGACCTCGTGCTCAACGCGCTGCGCCAGTGACGGCCAGGGCCGACACTGGGAGAAAGCTCGGCCGACGTGTCGAGGACTGTCGCGCCGGCTTCGACAGTGGGTTGCGGGCCAGACAGCGGGCCTCGCCGACGAGCCGGCACGGCACGGACCGAGGAGTGGATCGATGACGAAGGTGACGACCTGGGCGACGATGTCGTTGGACGGCTACATCGCGGACGTGTCCCACGGTGGCTTCGAGTACCTCTTCCAGTGGTACGAGAACGGCGACGTCGAGACGCCGACGGCCGACCCCGAATTGACCTTCCGGACCTCCGCCACGAGCGCCCGGCATCTGCGGGCTCTCACCGAACGCACCGGCGCGCTCGTCGTCGGCCGGAGGCTCTTCGACATCACCAGCGGGTGGGGTGGCCGGCATCCGTTGGACGTGCCCGTCGTGGTGGTCACGCACAGCGTGCCGGAGGGCTGGGAGCCGGAGAGCGACTCCTTCGTCTTCGTCACCGACGGCATCGAGAGCGCCATCGCCCGGGCGACGGCGATCGCCGGCGACAAGGAGGTCGGTGTCAACGGCGGCACCATCGCCGCCCAGGTCGTCGAGGCCGGCCTGCTCGACGAGGTGCACGTCGATCTCGTCCCGGTCCTGCTCGGCGCCGGGATCCCGCTCTTCGCCGACCTGAAGATCGCGCCACTTCAGCTGGACGGCCCGTTCAGCGTCGTCGAGGGCGACGGCGTCACCCATCTGGCCTACCGGGTACGCCCAGCGGCCTGAGCGCCGCGGGGGCCAGTGCCCCACCTTGCTCCCATCGCCAGTGATCGATATCCTGCGCGCAGGCGCCGCCCCGCCTCAGACCACCACCGTCGATCCGAAGCGGGTTCCGCATGCGCGCACTGAGACTTGTCACGACCCTGGCCGTCGCCGGCCTGCTCGCCGGTGGGGTGGCGCTGGTCGCCGCCACACCGGCCAGCGCGGCGACCGCCGTGTTCTCCGTGACGAACAACTGGGGCAACGGCTACCAGGGGCAGGTCACCGTCACCAACGACACCTCCGCACCGATCACCAGTTGGCGGGTCGAGTTCGACCTGCCGTCCTCCTCGACGGTCAGCCAGTCGTGGAACGCGCAGCAAACGACCTCGGGCAGCCACTACACCTTCGCCAACGTGTCCTGGAACGGCACCCTCGGCGCCGGCGCCTCCACCTCGTTCGGCTTCCTCGTCAACGGCACCGGCACCCCGGTCAACTGCACTGTGAACGGAGCGTCCTGCGCCGGCGGTCCACCCCCGACCACCCCGCCGCCCACCACCCCGCCGCCGACCACACCACCGCCGACCACCGGCACGCCGGTCGAGCGGCACGGGCAACTGCGGGTCTGCGGCACCACCATGTGCGACAGGTCCGGCGCGCGGGTGCAGCTACGGGGCATCAGCAGCATGTGGCTCAACTGGGAGACCGCCCCGTACGCCGAGAACCTCTCCGCGTTGACCTGGATGCGCGACAACTGGAACCTCCAGGTGATCCGCGCGGCAATGGGCGTGGAGCCGGCGGGGGCGTACCTCAGTGACCCGACCAGGGCGCGCGCGCAGGTGGAGACCATCATCAACAACGCGGTCACCGCCGGGGTCTACGTGATCGTCGACTGGCACGCGCACGAGGCGCAGAACAACCAGTCCCAGGCGGTGGCGTTCTTCGGTGACCTGGCCCGCCGGTACGGCCATTTGCCAAACGTCATCTGGGAGCCCTACAACGAGCCGCTCCAGGTCAGCTGGACCAACGTCATCAAGCCGTACCACCAGGCGGTGGTGTCCGCGATCCGCGCCGCCGATCCGGACAACATCGTCGTGCTCGGCACCCCTACCTGGTCACAGGACGTGGACGTCGCCGCGGCCAGCCCGGTCAGCGGCACCAACCTGATGTACACCCTGCACTTCTACTCCTGCACGCACGGGGCGTCGCTGCGCGCCAAGGGCGACGCGGCGATCCGCGCGGGTCTGGCGCTGTTCGTCACGGAGTGGGGCGCCAGCAACGCCGATGGCGGCCTCGACGGCCGGGCCTGCCTGCCGGAGGCACAGTCCTGGATCGACTGGATGAAGGCGAACGGCATCTCCTGGACGGCCTGGAAGCTCGACGTCGGCACCGACACCACCAACCTGCTCAGCCCGGGAGCGCCGGTGACCGGTGGGTGGACCAACTACCTGCACGGCCACGCGCCGTTCGTGGTGGCGAACATGAGGTGATCCCGGCGGCCCCTTGACCGGGATTGATCGAATCGAGACTGCTGGTGTCGGGGTGTCCAGGCCGGCGGGACACCCCGACATCGCCGGCCGCCACCACGACCATTATCGAAGGGTCATTGTGTGAAAGCTCGCCGGTACGCGGTAGGGGTGGTGGCGAAGGCCCGCTGGAAATGCGCACGGAGGTTGGTCGCCGTGCCCAGGCCGGTACGCCGTGCGACCTCGTCGATGGTGATCCCGCCGTTCTCGAGCAGGGTGCAGGCGGCGCGCAGTCGTTGCTGGATCAGCCACGCTCGGGGGCTCATCCGGAACCGACTCTGGAAAGTGCGGTGCAGCGTACGGCTGGACATCACACCCTGCCGGGCAAGGTCCGCGACGGTGATCGGGCGGTGCAGGTTGCTGCTCGCCCACGTGATGACCCCGGCCAACTCGTCGCCCTCATCCGGAACGCCGACCGGGATGAACTGGGCCTGACCGCCGGCGCGGTGCAGGGGGGTGACCATGTGGCGGGCCCGTTGGATGGCGGCGGCCTGCCCGTGATCGCGGCCGACGAGGTAGAGACACATGTCCAGACCGGCGGCGAGTCCGGCGCTGGTGATCACCTCGCCTTCGTCGACGTACAGCGCACTCGCGTCCACGAGAATCTCCGGATGCTCAATGGCGAGCGAGTCGGCGTGCGCCCAGTGGGTCGTCGCGCGACGGCCGTCGAGCAGACCGGCCTGGGCCAGCGCGAAGGCGCCGGTGCAGATCGACGCGATGCGGGCGCCACGACGGTGCGCCCGCCGCAGCGCATCGAGAGCACGCGGCGGTGCCGGACCACGGCGGAACCCGGGCACGATCACCGTGTCGGCGTCGTCGAGCGCATCGAGCGTCGCGGCGACGGTCAGCTCCAGGCCGGCGGTGGTGGTGGTGACCGAACCACAGTCCAGTGCGCACACCGTCATCGCGTACCGGCCGTGGCCCTCGTGGCCGAACACCTGCGTCGCGATGGTCAGATCGAAGGCGACGACAGTGGGCAGGGCGAGGACGGCGACCCGATGCGTGGCGGGTTTCTTACGCATGATGGCAAGGATGCCACTCGCCGCCGCCCTGTCGGCAGGAGATTCTGGGCCGTATGCGGATCGAGATCGTGGTGTTCGACGGCTTCGACGAGCTGGACGTCTTCGGGCCGTTCGAGGTGTTGTCGATGGCCGGCTTCGACGTGGCGCTGGTCGCCGTCGAACGATCGGGGCCGGTCATCAGCATGCGTGGCGTCCAACTCCAGGTGCCCGAGGTGCTGGGGCAGGCCGATGGCGTGATCGTCCCGGGTGGCGGATGGCTGAACCGGGCCCCGGAGGGTTCCTGGGCGCAGGCGCAGCGCGGTGTGCTGCCGGCGAAGCTGGCCGCACTGGCGCCATCGGCGCGGTGGGTGGCGTCGGTGTGCACCGGTGCGCTGCTCCTCGCCGCCGCCGGCCTGCTGACCGGACGGCGGGCGACCACCAACCGCAACGCGTACGACGAGTTGCGCGCCCACGACGTGACAGTCCTCGACGAGCGGGTGGTCGACGACGGTGACCGGGTCACCGCTGGCGCGCTCTCGGCCGGCCTCGATCTGGGGCTGTGGCTCACGGAACGGGAACTCGGCGTCGCCACCGCCGACCGGGTCGGCGCGACCATCGAGTACCGGCCACAGACCCGCACTCGCTGAGCAGCGCGGACAGAACGGGCGCGTCACCTTAACGCGCCGGAAACGCCCCCGCTACCAACCCTGGGAACGCTCGTCGGACAGTCGAGACCACCGACACGCGAACCGGGGTGACCATGGCCGACAGCACCACGAACGCGCCGACGTACGACGAGCCGGTGGGCCGGTCCGGAAACGGCCGGACGCTGCCCGCCCCCCGTACGAATCCGGTCCTGTCGCTGGACGACGGCGACCCGGCGGACCTGGCCACGATCGGGGTGGAGGAGGAGTTCCACGTCGTCGACCTGCACACCCGGGAGTTGGTGCCCCGCGCCGGGGAGTTGCTCGACCGACTGCCGACGGCCTCGTTCACCGCCGAGCTGCACCGCAGCGTGGTGGAGACCAACACCGCTGTCTGCCGCACCCTGGACGAGATCCGCGCCGAGCTGACACGGCTGCGTCAGGCGGCCGTCCAGGTCGCCGACCGGGTCGGTCTGGGCATCGTGGCGGCCGGCACGGTGCCGCTGCGGGCCGACGGCGACCCCAGCGTCACCCCCACCTCCCGCTACCGGCGGATGCTCGACGAGTACCAGATGCTCGCCCGGGAGCAGTTGATCTGCGGCGCGCAGGTGCACGTCGGCGTCTCCGACCGGGACCTGGCGGTGGCTGTCACCCGCCGGGTCCAGCCGTGGCTACCGGTGCTGCTCGCCCTCTCCACCAGTTCGCCGTACTGGATGGGCCAGGACAGCGGCTACGCGAGCGTCCGGTCCCTGGTCTGGCAGCGCTGGCCCACCGCCGGCGACCCGGGCGAGGTGACCAGCGCCGCGGACCACGAGGCGCTGGTCGCCGAGCTGATCTCCTCCGAGACCATCACCGACCCCGCCATGATCTATTTCGACGTCCGGCCGTCGGCGCACGTGCCCACAGTGGAGCTGCGGGTCACCGACGCCAACGCCGACGTGGAGACCATAGTCCTGCTCACCGGCCTGTTCCGGGCACTCGTCCGACGGGAGGTCGCCGCCCTGCGCGCAGGGGCGGAGCGCACTGCCGTACGACCACCGGTGCTGCGCGCCGCCCTGTGGCGGGCCGCCCGCTCCGGGTTGGAAGGTGACCTGCTCGACCTGCCCCGCTCGGCCCGACCGGTGCCGGCCGCCCAGGCGGTCCGCCGCCTGGTGACCGACCTGCGCCCACAGCTGGAGGCGATCGGGGACTGGGAGCAGGTCAGCGACCTGAACCGGTACGCGCTGGAACGTGGCAGCTCCGCCGCCCGGCAGCGGCGGGCGTACGAGCGACGGGGCCGATTGGCCGACGTGGTCGACCTGCTGCTCGACGAGACCCGGGGTCGGGTCCGCGGTCCGCTGCCGGGTGCGCCGACACCGCCGGCGCTGCCCACGTACGCCGACGCCGGTGACGAGGTCTTCGGACCGGCCGGACCGCAACCGGCGTACGCGCCGATGCTCGCGGCCCTGCGCCAACTCGGCGCCGGGGTCCTGCGTCAACGCGAACACGACCGGGACGAGGAGCAGCGGGCCCGGGGCGTGACGTTCAGCGTGGCCGGCGAGGCGAGCACCCGGCTCTTCCCGGTCGACCTGGTGCCCCGGGTGGTGCCCGCCGCCGACTGGCGGACCCTGCGTACCGGCCTGGTGCAGCGCGCCCGCGCCCTCGACGCGTTCCTGCGCGACGTCTACGCCGACCGGGCCGTGGTGGCCGACGGCGTGGTGCCGGCGTGGGTGGTGGAGTCCTCACCCGGGCTGCGCCCGACCGGGGCGCTGATGGGCCGGCGAGGCACCCGCGCCCAGGTGTCCGGCACCGACCTCGTCCGGGACCCGGACGGCGGCTGGTACGTGCTGGAGGACAATCTGCGGGTGCCCTCCGGGATCGGCTACGCGGTGCAGAACCGTCGGCTGACCCGGGCGGTGCTGCCGGAGCTGCCGGTGCCGGAGGATCTGCTGCCCGCCGACGAGACGCCGGCGATGCTGTACCGGGCGCTGGTCGCCGCCGCGCCCGCCGCGGCCGACGACCCCGCCGTGGTGGTGCTCAGCAGCGGCCCCGGTGATCCGGCGTGGTTCGAGCATCGGCTGCTCGCCGACGAGATGGGTGTGCCGCTGACCGAGACCAGCGACCTGCTGGTGGAGGAGGGCCGGGTTCGGCTGGTCCGCGAGGGCTGCCGCCGGGAGGTCGACGTGATCTACCTGCGGATGGACGAGGAGGCACTGCTGCACGCGCCCGGCGCGGACGGGGTGCCGCTGGGCTGGCCGCTGCTCGCCGCCGTGCACGCCGGACGGCTCACCCTGGCCAACGCGCTGGGCAACGGTGTCGGTGACGACAAGGCGCTGTACGCGTACGTGCCCCGGCTGATCGAGTACTACCTGGGCGAGAAGCCGCTGCTCGGGGACGTGCCGACGTACCTGTGTGGGCTGCCCGAGCAGCGGGCCGAGGTGCTGGGCCGGCTCGACGAGCTGGTGCTCAAGCCGGTCGACGGGTACGGCGGTGACCGGGTGGTGATCGGCCCCCGCGCCGAGGCGGAGGAGTTGGACGCCGTCCGGGAGCAGATCCTCGCGGCCCCGCACCGGTGGATCGCCCAGGAGATGATCGCGCTGACCACCCACCCGGTCTTCGACGGCACGGCGCTGGCTCCCCGCCACGTCGATCTGCGGGCGTTCGTGTTCCTCGGCGACACCGCCGAGGTCGCGCCGGTGGCGCTGACCCGGGTGGCCCCGGCCGGCAGCATGATCGTCAACTCGTCGCGCGGTGGCGGGTCGAAGGACACCTGGCTGCTCGGTGGAGCCGACGAACCGTCGGCGTAACCGACGCTTGACCCACCCGTCATCGGGACGCAACCCGGTCCGCCAAGCCTGGACCGGTCAGCGGCCCCCAGCGGATCCAGCCGATGAGAGGTGTGTGCCATGTGCGGTATCGGAGGCGAGTTCCGCCTCGACGGGGCGCCACCGGATCTGGCCGCCGTCGAGCGGATGCTTCCCGCCCTGGCCTCCCGGGGCCCGGACGGCGAGGGTCGGTGGCAGCAGGGGTCGGTGGCCCTGGTGCACCGCCGGCTGCGCATCATCGACCTGTCCGACGCGGGCGCCCAGCCGATGGTCGACACCGAGCTGGGTCTGGCAATGGTCTTCAACGGCTGCATCTACAACTACCGGGAGCTGCGCGACGAGCTGACCTCGGCCGGTTACTCCTTCCGGTCCACCTCGGACACCGAGGTGATCCTCAAGGCGTACCACAGGTGGGGGACGGCCTGTGTCGAGCGGTTCTACGGGATGTTCGCGTTCGCCCTGGTCGAGCTGGCCACGCACACCCTGGTGCTGGCCCGGGACCGGCTCGGCATCAAACCGCTCTACCTGGCCGAGGGGCCGGGCCGGGTGCGTTTCGCCTCGACCCTGCCGGCGTTGCTCGCCGCCGGTGACGTGGACACCGACCTCGACCCGGTGGCGCTGCACCACTACATGAGCTTCCACTCGGTGGTGCCGGCGCCACGCACGATCCTCGCCGGGGTCCGCAAGCTGCCACCGGCCACCGTGCGGGTGATCACCGCGGACGGCCGGCGCACCGACACCACCTACTGGCGGCCGGAGTTCAACCGCGCCGCCGTCCCCGCCATGTCCGCCGACGAGTGGCAGGAACGGCTCATGGCGGCGTTGCGCACCGCCGTACGACGGAGGATGGTCGCCGATGTGCCGGTCGGCGTACTGCTCTCCGGCGGTCTCGACTCCAGCCTGATCGTCGCCCTGCTGGCCGAGCAGGGCCAGACCGGCCTGGCCACCTTCAGCATCGGCTTCGAGGCGGCGGCGGGGGAGAGCGGCGACGAGTTCCACTACTCCGACCTGATGGCCCGTCACTTCGACACCGACCACCAGCAGATCCGCATCGGCGCGAAGCGGTTCGTCCCCGCCGTGCACCAGGCCATCGCGGCGATGAGCGAGCCGATGGTCAGCCACGACTGCGTCGCGTTCCACCTGCTCTCCGAGGAGGTCTCGCAGCGCATCACAGTGGTGCAGTCCGGGCAGGGCGCCGACGAGATCCTCGCCGGCTACGACTGGTACCCGCCGATGGCCAACGTGGCCCGCGCGGACGCCGTCGAGGCGTACGCCAGGGTGTTCTTCGATCGTCGTCACGACGCGCTCGGCGGGCACCTGGCGCCCGAGTGGATGCTCGACCACGACGCCAGCCTGGAGTTCGTCGCCGCGCACTTCGGCGCGCCCGGCGCGGACACCGCGCTGGACGCGGCGCTGCGCCTGGACAGCCTGGTGATGCTCGTTGACGACCCGGTCAAGCGGGTCGACAACATGACGATGGCCTGGGGGCTGGAGGCCCGTGTGCCGTTCCTCGACCACGAGGTGGTCGAGTTGGCCGCCGCCTGCCCACCGGCCATGAAGCTGGCGCAGGGCGGCAAGGGGGTGCTGAAGGCCGCGAGTCGGGGCATCGTCCCGGACGAGGTGATCGACCGGCCGAAGGGCTACTTCCCGGTGCCCGCCATCCGGCATCTCTCCGGCCCACTGCTCGACGACGTGCGGGACGCGCTGACCGCCCGACCGGCGCGCGAGCGGGGCCTGTTCCGCAAGGACTACCTGGAGGAGTTGCTGGACGCGCCGAACGCCCGGCGGACCACGCTGGGCTCCAACGCGCTCTGGCAGCTTGGGCTGCTGGAGCTCTGGTTGCAGCGGATCGGGGTTTAGATGAGCGTACGGATTGAGTCGCCGCGCACCACCCGGCGGCCCCGACCCGCGAGCCACCGGCCGGTGTCACCGCCGGTGCCGATCAGCGAGGACTTCGCCCCCGCGCCGTCCCCCGACGGCCGCCGGGTGGCGTTCCTCTCCGACCGGGCCGGCACGCCCGGCGTCTGGGTCTGTCAGGTCGACGCGGGTGCGCCCGTCGCGCTGCCCGTCGGTGACGAGCCGGTCCTCGCGCTGAGCTGGTCCCCGGACGGCCAGTGGTTGGCCTGTGTCGTCGCCCCCGGTGGCGCGCCCCGCACCGAGCTGTGGGTGCTGCGCCCGGACGGCACGCGACGCCACCAGGTCGCCGGGTTCGGCCGCCGCAGCGCCGCGCTGGCCGGCTGGCTGCCGCACGGCGCGGTGCTGGCGGTCACCGAGACCGACGAGCACGGGCAAGCCCTGCTGGTCGACGCCGACACCGGGCACCGGCGGGTGCTCGCCCAGGGCGACCTGCTCACCCTCCTGGACGTGACCCCGGACGCCGGCACCGCGCTGCTGCGCCGCGGCCCTCGTAACGCCCGCTGGCTGGAGGTGCTCGACGTGGCCACCGGCGTTCGACGGCGGCTCCTCCCGGACACCGGGCGGGGCAGCACCGACCAGGGTTGGTTCGGCCCGGACGGCACGAGCGTGCTGGCCCGCACCGACGCGTACTCCGAACTCGCCGCGCTGGTCCGGGTCGACCTGGCCCGACCGGAGCAGCCGCCGACCCGGCTGGCCGGACGACCGGACGCCGAGTTGGAACACATCACGCCCAGCGCGGACGGGCAGCGTGGCGCGTTGCTGTGGAACACCTACGGCGGGCGCAGCGAGCTGACCCTGCTCGACTTCGCCAGCGGTGTGCAGCGGGCCGTCGCCGCCCCCGGCGAGGTGCTCGGCGACGTCGTCCTCGCCGCCGACGGCGGCCTGCTCTGCCTCACCGCGCAGGGGCCGGTGCAACCACGGGAGGTGTGGCTGGTCGACCCGTCGACCGGGGCGCCGCGCCCGCTGCGGCCGGACACCGGCCCGCGTACTGACGATGCCGGTGTCGCGCCGCAGCTGGTCGACCTCCGGGCCCGCGACGGGCTGCCGCTCTCCGGCTGGCTCTACCGCCCGGCCGGGCCGGGTCCCTGGCCGACGGCGATCAGCCTGCACGGTGGCCCGGAGGCGCAGGAGCGTCCTGGCTACAACCGGCTGTTCCAGGCCCTCGTGGCCCAGGGCATCGCGGTCTTCGCGCCCAACGTCCGGGGGTCGTCCGGGTTCGGCCGCTCGTTCGTGGCCGCCGACAACCTCGCCGGCCGCTACGGCGCGATCGCCGACGTGGCGGCCTGCGCGGACTTCCTCGTCGACACCGGCGTGGCCCGGCCCGGCCAGCTCGGCGTCCTGGGCCGCTCCTACGGCGGTTACCTGGTCCTCGCGGTGCTGGTGAACTTCCCGGGTCTGTTCGCCGCCGGGGTCGCCGAGTGCGGCATCTCCGACTTCCGGACCTTCTTCGCCGGCACCGAGCCGTGGATCGCCGCCGCCGCCGTCAGCAAGTACGGCGACCCCCGGCGGGACGCCGACCTGCTGCGCGACCTCTCCCCGCTGACCCACATCGACCGGCTGGACGTGCCGGTGCTGCTGATCCACGGCGCCAACGACACCAACGTGCCGGCGGGCGAGTCGGCGCAGGTCGCCCGGGCCCTCGCCGAGCGCGGTGTGCCGCACGGGCACCTGGTGCTCGCCGGGGAGGGGCACGACTTCCTGTCGCGAACCAACGCCGAGGCGGCCCGTAGGGCCACCACCGGCTGGCTGACCCGGCACCTCGCCGCGACCGCGACCGTCGTCGGCTGAGGCGTTATCCTGCGCCGGTGGAGGTCGCGGCGCAGGACGAGCGGTTGGCCGCGGACCTGGGTCGCTGGCTGGCCGAGGTGACCTTCGTCGACCTGGACACCGACGAGGTCACCGCGCGGGTGATCGAGTCGGTGGTGCGGTGGGCCGAGGCCCAGGGCTGGCGGGTCTACCGGCGCGCACCCAGCGTGCTGCCGTTGCCACCGCCGCTGGAGCAGCGGCACTCGGTGCTCGACGTGGCGTGTGCCCGTCCCGACGGTCCGCCCGTCGTGGTGGAGGTCGACCACACCGACCGGGCCCGTACGGTGCAGAAGTTGCGCGCGGAGGCGGACGCCGGCCGGATCCCGATCTGGGTCCGGTGGGGCGTCGGGCGTTTCACAGCGCCGCCACCGCCGGTGCGGATGGTGACCGTCGAGGTGACCCGGCGGGCCGGTCCGGCCGGGCGCGGGCGGCTGCACAGCCGCGGCGGGGACCGCCCCGCCCCGGCCCACTCGACCGGCGCCGGCACTGTCACCCCGCAGGCGCTGCCGATCCCGTTGACCGACAGGGCGCAGGGCCCGACCGACGACGCGGGTAAGAGCATCGAAAGCGAATCGTAAGCGGGCTCCGGCAGAGTTCTGGGTGTCACCGGATAGCACGACAAACACCCAGGAGATCCCGATGCGCAAGCTCGTCAACTCGACC
Organism: Micromonospora sp. NPDC048842; assembly: GCF_040649935.1. Classification (NCBI taxonomy): domain Bacteria; kingdom Bacillati; phylum Actinomycetota; class Actinomycetes; order Micromonosporales; family Micromonosporaceae; genus Micromonospora; species Micromonospora sp. NPDC048842. The sequence goes on from NZ_JBEZGK010000003.1 coordinate 342,374, forward strand.
TACATCACCCTCGACGGCGTCATCGACAACCCGATGTGGACCATGCCGTACTTCGACGAGGAGGCCGCCAGCCTGGCCGGTGCGCAGACCGAGGCGGCCGACGCGATGCTGATGGGCAGGGCCACCTACGACGGCTTTTCCTCCGTCTGGCCGAACATGGATGAGAGCGACCCGACCACTGGCGCCGCGTACTTCAACAACGTCAAGAAGTACGTCGCCTCGACCACCCTGACCAACCCCACCTGGAACAACACGGAGGTGCTCCAGGGCGATCTGGTCGAGGCGGTCACCGCGCTCAAGGCCCAGGAGGGCAAGAACATCATCCAGTACGGCTTCGGCTCGGTCACCGCCCAGCTGATCCGGGCGGGCCTGGTGGACGAGGTTCGGTTCTGGATCCACCCGGTGCTGGAGGGCGGCCCCAGCCTCACCACAGCGCTGACCGACGTCAAGGCGTCGTTCGACCTGGTCGACACCCGGGTGCACAAGAGCGGCGTGATCGTCGCCTCGTACCAGCCGAAGGTGACCTCCTGAGCACCGGTCAGAGCTGGGCCCGGGCCTCGCCCGGGCTCAGCTGCGCGCCCTCGGCGAGCAGCGCGTCGAAGCGTTCCGGCCCGAGCTCGGCCCGCAGCCGTGCTGTCGTCCGGTCGGTGTCGTCGCGTTCGGCCGGCGCGGCGGGGGACTGCGTGGCGAGCCGGGCGGCGGCCGCGGCGCCGAGCAGCCGGGCGGCGACCTCGGGGGAGCGGACCGCCGCGGCCATCCCCTCCAGGGGGCCGACCGCGTCGCGCATCGTCGCCATCGCCTCGGCGACCTCGAACGCCTCGATGTGCAGGGCCAACGCGGCGTCCGGGTCGCCGCCCTGCTCGACGGCGTAGCCCAGCTCCACCAGCACCATCGGCAGGTAGAGCGCGGTTTGGCTCTCTCCCCGGCCCAGGTCGGCGAGGTGGCTGAGGTGGGTGACGGCCAGGTCGAGCTTGCCGTCGCGTCGGGCGGCCAGCCCGAGGCTCATCTCCGCGAAGATCAGTGCGCCGGGCGAGCCCTGCTCCACCGCCAGGTCGTAGGCGCGTTCGGCCAGTTCCCGACCCTGGGCGTAGTCGCGGGTCTGCACGGCGAGCCAGGCCAGCCAGGACAGTTCGGCGCAGACCTGCGGCCACAGCGCCAACTCCTCGGCCCAGCGCAGCCCCTCCCGGTGCAGTGCGAAGGCGCGCTCGTGCTCGCCGCGCATGTCGGCCAGCCCACCCACCCACTCGGTCGCCCGGAGCCGACCCCACCGGTCGCCGAGGTCGGCGAAGAGCGCGGCGCTGCGGGTCGCGGTGCGCTCCAGGGTGGCCTGGTCGCCGTTGGCGTGGGCGATGTGGGCCACTGAGGTGAGTACCGCGGCCTCGGTCCACGGGTCGGTGGCGGCGGTGGGCAGCAGCTCCGACGCCAGGGCCAGGTCGCCGTGCTCGATCACCGCGTTGGCCGCGAACCACGCGGCGTGGCTGTCCGGGTCGGCGGCCACTGCGGCGCGCACGTCGTCCGGGGAGATCACCTCACCCTGCGACAGGGCGAAGCCGACCCGCCAGGGTGCCGCGCGGGCCTCCTGCTCCGGGTCGCCGGGCACGGCCAGCGCCCGCCGTGCCTCGGTGAGTCGACCGCGCAGGAACCAGTACCAGCTCAGTGCGACCGCCAGGCGCAGCCCACCACCGTGCGCCAGTGCCGAGCGCAGGTTCGCCAGCTCGGTGTCGAGCAGCGCCAGCCACCGCCGCTGGTCGGCCCCGCGCAGCCCGGGGTCGGCGCGTTCGGCCAGCTCGGTGTAGTAGGTGGCGTGGCGCCCGCGTATCTCGTCGGCGTCGGTGAGGCGTTCCAGGCAGAACGCGGCCACCGATTCGAGCAGCCGGTATCGGGGGGCCGCGCCGGAGTCGTCGAGCACCACCAGCGACCGGTCCACCAGCCGGGCGAGGGCGTCCAGGTCGGTTCGGCAGACCTGTTCGGCGGCCTCCGGGGTGCAGCCGTCCGGGAACACCGCCAGGTGGGCGAGCACCACCCGGTCGGACTCGTCCAGGAGGTCCCAGCTCCAGCCGATCACAGCGGTGAGCGTCCGCTGCCGGGGCGGCACGTCCCGCTGCGCGGTGGTGAGCAGCCGGAACCGGTCGTCGAGCCGGTCCACCACCCCGCGTACGCCCAGCGCGCGGACCCGGGTCGCCGCCAGCTCCAACGCCAGCGGCAGACCGTCGAGGCGGCGGCACAGCTGGGCCACCGCCGTCGCAGTCTGCCCGTCGAGGCGGAAACCGCGCTGCTGCGCGGCGGCGCGGGCGACGAACAACCGGGCCGCCGCCGAGCGCCGGACCGCGTCCAGGTCACCGTCGTCCGGCACCGGCAGTGGGGGTACCTCCCAGAGCAGCTCACCGGTCAACCCGAGTGGCTCTCTGCTGGTGGCCAGCACGCTCACCCCTGACACGTCGCGCAGCAGCCGGGCGACCAGCTCGGCGACCGGTTCGATGACGTGTTCGCAGTTGTCCAGCACGAGCAGCAACTGCCGGTGCCGCAGGGCCGTGACCACCCGGTCGGCGGGGGACTGGCTCGTTCCGGCGGCCTCGTGGGCGCCCAGAGCGCCGAGCACCTGTTCGGCGACGCTGGCGTCGCCGGCCGGGAGCGGGGCCAGCTCGACCAGTCGGACACCGTCCGGGTAGGACGTGGCGCGGGCCGTCTCGGTGGCCAGCCGGGTCTTGCCGACGCCGCCCGGCCCGACCAGCGTGACGAGCCGTTGGCGGGGCAGCAGCGTCAGCAGCTCGGCCAGCGCCTCGTCCCGCCCGATCAACTCGTCGAGCGCGGCCGGCAGGTTGCTCCGGATGATCGCCGCCTTCGGCGGGACGTCAAGGCCGGCGTCCTGTTCGAGGATCCTGCGATGCAGGGCGACCAGCTCCGGGCCTGGGTCCAGGCCCAGCTCCTCGGCGAGCCGGGCCCGCAGCTCGGCGTAGCTCTCCAACGCCTCGGACTGGCGGCCGGCCGCGTACAACGCGCGCAGCTGCACCGCCCGTAGGCCTTCGCGCAGCGGGTGTCTGGCGACCAACTCGGCCAGGTCCGCGGCCACCAGGTCATGCTCACCCCGGGCCAGCCGGGCCTGCGCCAACCGCTCGTGTACGACGAGGCGCTGCTCGGCGAGGCGGGCAGCCTCGGCCCGCACGAACTCCGCGTCGGCCACGTCGGCGTACGCCTCGCCGCGCCACAACGCGAGGGCCTCGGTCAGCCGTTCGACGTCGGCGCAGCGGGCCAGCTCGTCGAAGCGGTCGACGTCGACCGCGTCGACCCGCAGCAGGTAGCCGGGCGGCCGGGACTCGACCAACTCGCGGGCACCGGGCTCGGCATCGTTGAGCGCCTTGCGCAGCTGCGACACCCGCACCTGGAGGGCTCCGGCCGGATTGGCGGGGGCGTCGTCACCCCACAGGTCGTCGATGAGGCGGTCGGCCGAGACCACCTGGTTGCGGTTGGCCAACAGGTCGGCCAGCAACGCCCGCACCTTGGTGCCGGGCACCACTACCGGCTCGCCGGCGTCCGTGGTCACGGCGAGCGGCCCGAGCACCCCGAACTGCACGGCGGTCATCTTAGTGCCGTCAACTCGCGACCCGAGGTGGACCGTAAGCGCGTTGGCCAACTCCACAATCTTGCGCTTTGTGCAGTGCCATAAGGGGTCGAAAGATGCGTAACGGCCGCAGAAAGTGCAAGATCGCGGGCAGGGGGCCCGGCGCGAAGGTTCGCCACACCTGGTCGTGGCGTGTGGGCGCATTAACGGGTAGAAAGATCTCAACCCCTTCCGGCCCGGCCAACCTCCGGCGGCAAGGGTCAGAGAGCGCTCTCACCGCCCCAGCTGCGCCGGAAGTACGCCCGGCCAGCGGAGAGGACGAACCACATGACAACCCCGTCCCGAGACGTGCGCCGGAGATCCGGTCGTACCCTCCTGCTCGCCCTGGTGTTGACCACCGCCACCACGATGACCAGCACGGCGGCCAGCGCCGGCCGCCCGACGCACGGCGCACCCGACTTCGGCCCTAACGTGACGATCTTCGACCCGTCCATGCCGCTCGGCGAGATCCAGCAGACCCTCGACGCGGCGCACGCCCGGCAGGTCGACAACGAGATGGGCACCGAGCGGCACGCCTACCTGTTCAAGCCCGGCACGTACGGCACTGCCGCACAGCCGTTGCAGGCCAAGGTCGGCTACTACACCGAGGTGTCCGGCCTGGGCGCCTCGCCGACCGACGTCACGGTCAACGGCAAGCTGGAGGTCTACAACCGCTGCCTCGCCGACGGCGGCACCGGCAACTGCCTCGCGCTGGTCAACTTCTGGCGCACCCTGTCCAACCTGTCGCTCACCATCAACGCGGCCGGCCAGGACGACTGCCGGTCGTCGGCGAACTTCTGGGCGGTCTCCCAGGCGGTGTCGATGCGCCGACTGAACATCGGCGGCGGCGGTCTGTCGCTGATGGACTACTGCACCGCCGGCCCGCAGTTCGCCAGCGGCGGGTTCATCGCCGACTCACGGCTGCCGGCCACGACGAACGGTTCGCAGCAACAGTGGCTGACCCGCAACAGCGAGGTCGGCGGCTGGTCCAACGCGGTGTGGAACCAGGTGTTCGCGGGGGTCGAGGGAGCGCCAGACGACGCCACGTTCCCCGACCCGCCGTACACCACGCTGGAGACCACCCCGCTCAGCCGGGAGAAGCCCTACCTCTTCGTCGACGGCAAGGGCCGGTACCAGGTGCGGGTGCCCGCCGCGCAGCGCGACAGCCGGGGCGTCTCCTGGGCTGACGGCATCACGCCGGGGCGCACCATCGGGATCGGCGACTTCTTCATCGCCAAGCCGTCCGACTCGGTGCGCGTCATCAACAGCCAGTTGGCGCGCGGCAAGCACCTGCTGCTCACGCCCGGCACGTACGGCATCGCGCGCAGCATCGAGATCCGGCGCCCGAACACAGTGGTGCTGGGGATCGGGCACGCCACGCTGACCGCCGAGAACGGCGCGATCCCGCTGGACGTGGCCGGCGTGCCCGGGGTGATCGTCGCCGGTGTCACGATCGACGCCGGCCCCGTCGAGTCGCCGGTCCTGCTGCGGGTCGGACGTGAGCACGGCCGCAACGCGAGCAGCCCGCACAACCCGACCACGCTCTCCGACGTGTACTTCCGGGTCGGTGGCCCGCACATCGGGCGGACGAACACCGCGCTGGAGGTCAACAGCGACAACGTGCTCATCGACCACACCTGGGTGTGGCGCGGTGATCACGGCGTCGAGGGCTTCACCGAGGGGGTCAACGGTGACACCGACCGCTGGCGTACCAACACCGGTCGCTACGGGGCCATCATCAACGGCGACCACGTGACCGCTACCGGCCTCTTCGTCGAGCACTTCCAGCGCTACAACACGGTCTGGAACGGCGAGCACGGCACCACGATCCTCTATCAGAACGAGCTGCCGTACGACCCGCCGACGCAGGCCGACTGGATGAACGGCGCGGTCGAGGGCTGGGCCGGGTACAAGGTCGGCGACCGCGTACGTCACCACACCCTGTACGGGGGCGGGGTGTACGTGTTCAACCAGAACAACCCGTCGATCCACACCGAGAACGGCTTCGAGGTGCCGAACCGGCCCGGGGTGCGGCTGCACCACATCATGACCGTCAACCTCAGCGCCGGCACGATCGACCATGTGGTCAACGGCGTCGGGGACGCGGCCGACATGACCAAGGTCGGCGTTCCGGTCTACCTGAAGCAGTACCCGACCCCGTAGCGGGGATCGGGCGTACCGACGGGGCCGGAGCCGGCAGTGGCTCCGGCCCCGTCGTCGGTGGCGAGGGCGTCCGCAGAGGAAGAATCCGGGTCGACGGTCTTGAATTCCTATCGAGTCGGTAGGAAAATACGTGAATGCCGGTTGGTCCGCTCCTCACGTCGCGTCGGGTCGTCGACCTGATGCGAACCGCCAGTGAGCTCTGTCCGGGCACACCGGGCACCGACTGAGCACCGCAGCACCGCACCCCTCTTCCGGCCGCACCGCCGGCTCGCGCGTCGACGCGTGACCCGGCGCGGCTCCGCACGCTCGTCACCGCGCTTCTGAACCGATCCGGCACCGCCGGATCGGTTCACCACCATGGAGGTACGCCATGACATCCGACCAGCCACCGCCCACACCGCCGACGGCCGGCGCGTCCCGGCTCGCGTTCAACGAGGACTGGGCGGCGACCATCCTCGGCCTGGCCCTGCTCGCCCTGGTCCTGTTGGGTGCCATTCCCGCCGGGCTGGTGCCCTGATGACCGCCGACGCGACCCGGACGGGCACCGAGCCCGCCACGGCCGAGGCCACCCGCCTCGACGACGCCACCCGCCTCGACGACGCCACCTCCGCCGACGACCCGCCGGCCGAGGACGTGGTCGAGCGCGACACGTCGTCGACCACCGCCGACCCTGCCGAGCCGACCAGCGTGGCCCGTGACGGGGCGTTCTGGGCATGGACGGCGCTCGGCCTGCTGATCGTGGTCGGTCTCGCCGCGCTCACCCGCTACCTGGAGCAGAACGTCCCGGCCTGGGCCGAGGGCACCGCCGTCGAGGACATCGGAGCGGCGATCGAGTACCCGATCTACGCGATCCTGCTCGGCCTGCTCGGCAACGTCGCCGTCACGCTGGTCGGGTGGCGGGACCGGATCGCCGCTGCCTTCCGGACCGAGTTCTTCATCAAGACCGGTCTGGTGCTGCTCGGGGCGTCGATCAACCTGGCCGTCATCGCCAGCGCCGCCGGCCCGGCGATCGCCCAGGCGATCCTGCTGATCAGCGGGGTGTTCCTGTTCACCTGGTGGTTGGCCGGCAGGTTCGGCCTCGACGACAAGCTGCGGGCGCTGCTCGCGTCGGCGGTGTCGATCTGCGGGGTCAGCGCGGCGATCGCCGCCGCCGGCGCCGTACGGGCGCGCCGCGAACAGTTGGCCTACACGGCGAGTCTGGTCATCGTCTTCGCGTTGCCGTCCATCTTCATTCTGCCCTGGTTGGCCGACGTGTTCGGGCTCTCCGACGCGGTGGCCGGCGCATGGATTGGTGGCAACATCGACACCACAGCGGCGGTCACCGCGGCGGGAGCGCTCGCCGGTGAGGAGGCGCTCCAGATCGCCAGCATCGTCAAGGTCGCCCAGAATGCCCTGATGGGTGTGGTGGCGGTCGCGCTCACCGCGTACTTCACACTGCGGGTGGAACGACGGCCCGGCGCGGCCCGACCGGGCCTCGGTGAGCTGTGGACGCGGTTTCCGAAGTTCGTCCTCGGTTTCATAGCGGCCTCGGTCATCGCCACCTGGTACCTCGACGCGGCTGGCGCGGACGGTAAGGCCACCATCGCCATCGTCAACGACCTGCGCGTGTGGTTCCTGATCCTGGCCTTCGTCAGCATCGGCCTGGAGGTCCGGGTCGCGTCGCTGCGGGAGGCGGGCTGGCGACCGGTGGCGGTGTTCGCCAGTGCCACGGTGTTCAACCTGGCGTTGGCGCTCGCCCTGGCGTCCCTGCTGTTCCGCAACTTCTCGGCCTGAGTCGGCCGGCCGCCCCTGCGGACGGTGGTGGGGCCGGAGCCAGTCTGGCTCCGGCCCCATCGCGATCAGCGGGGCGGTGTCGTCGAGGTGGTCGGCGCGCGGTGGGACCGACCCGATCGGGTGTGCGAGGTGGGCGTCTTCACCGGGTCGAACGGAAGGTCCTTCCTGGTCCGCTCGGGCACCGCCAGGAACGACGCCGCCGACTCGGTGGCCCGCTTGGCGCGGCGCGGTGTGGCTGCCGTGGCGGGGGTGTTCTTCGTCGACCGGCTGTGCCGGCCGCCGGCCTTGTGCCGGCCGGTGCGCGTCTCGGCTCCCGCGACTGTCACCGGGCTGGGGATCAGCACGGGGCGGGCGCTGGCGGTGCGGCCCGTGCGCCGGTGCCGTGCGCGTCCGCTGCCGGTCTTGAAGCCGAGGGCGGGCCGTTCCACCAGGTGCCAGGAGAGAACGGCGAACAGGAGCGCGCCGAGCAGGCTCAGCACGATGTAGCCGAGCATCCCGAACCGGGTCCCGCCGAGCAGGGCGATCATCTGCTGCACCGGGAAGCCGTAGATGTAGATGCCGTAGGTGTAGTCGTGCCGGCGGCTGATCCCGGACAGCCGCTTCGGCAGCGCGACGGCGGCGAAGAGCACCAGGTAGGCGAAGGCCGGCAGGCCCACAGCGAAGAACCCGCCCAGCCACAGCGAGCCGACCAACGCGACGCCGGCCAGCACGGCCAGCTCTCTGGTCACCGGGATCCGGTGCGCGTACAGGCGGGCGGCGGCGCCGAGCAGGAACAGGAAGCCGAGCATCAGCGTCCAGTCGGCGGCGAACGCGCCGAGCAGCGGGAACGGTCCGATCGCGCCGTGTTGTGGCGGGCGGGAGCTCCAGGTCGGTGCCGTGAAGAAGTCCCGCAGGACCAGGGCGTAACAGACGGCGGTCAGGACGAGCACCGCGCGAGGTGCCCGGTGCAGCACCGAGGTCACCACGAGGATGCCGACGATCCCGTAGAACGCCAGGTCGTACCTCAGCGTCCACAGTGAACCGTCGAACGCGCTCGGGCCGCCGACGATCAGACCGTAGGGGGTGTCGGCCAGCAACCCCGAGATGGGGAACTGTTCCATCGAGGCGAGGACGTTCGTCGTGACGTAGTCGAAGGGCCCCTCAGGGTGCCCCCAGAACCCGTCGAGGTTGCCGTTCTCGTACAGCGCCGCCAGCGGCGCGAAGACGAACGCGGTGACCAGCAAACAGGCCCACAGCCCGGGGAAGACCCGCAGGACACGGGCGCGGACGTACTGGCGCAACGTGGAGCGCAGCGCGCTGTCGGTGATGAGGAATCCCGAGATCAGGAAGAATCCGTACAGGCAGAGGGTGCCGAGGTCGCTCTGGCGGCCGAAGGTGGCCGCGCCGAGGTTGTGCTGGCCGAAGCCGAGCGGACCGGCGTGCGCGATGATCACGCCACACGCCATCGCCAGGCGCAGGACGCCGAAGGCGTTGTGCTGGGCGGAGTATCTGCCCTGCAGCGTCGCGGAACGCTGCCCGTTCAACTTCGCCTGCACCTGACGACTCCTCTGATCACTGAACTGTTTGGACCGACGGATCGGAGCGCTGCCGATCGATGTGCCAATTATCAGTGGGTAAAGGAGGTTTGTCCGGAAATTGGGATGATTGTCCAGGTTGCCCGCCGTCAGCCGATGGCGGCGGTGGTGCGGCGACGCTGCGCGACCCGACGGGCCGGCACGTTCAGCAGCCCCGCCAGGGCAACGACTGAGCGGTCACTCGCCCGCCCGTCGCCGAACGGCGAGCCGACGACGGCGGCCCGCCCGCTGGCAAGGTGGCGCAGCCCGGCCGACAGGAGCCGTTCGGGATCGGTGCCCACCAACTCACCGCGGCCCGGCGTCAGGGCCTCCGGACGTTCCGTGGTGTCCCTCGTGACCAACAACGGCACCCCCAGTGTGGCGGCCTCCTCCTGGAGCCCACCCGAGTCGGTGACGACAAGGTCGGCCGCCCGTAGCAGCCCGACCATCTGTGGATAGGGCAGCGGTGGCGTGACCCGGGCGTTGGTGACGCCCGCGAGGCCCGTGGTGACCTCCGCGCTGAGCTGCGGGTTCGGGTGGGTGACCATCACGATCTGGGCGTCGGGGCACGCTCGCGCCAGGCGGCGGAGCCCGTCGACAGTTGCCGCCACCCCGTGGCCCCAGTTCTCCCGTCGGTGCACAGTGGCCACCACCAGCTTGCGGGCCCTGTCGACCCACTCCGGTGCCTGGGCCATGCCGCGCTCGATCAGGTCGTGTAGGGCGTCCACGACGGTGTTGCCGGTCACCACTATCGCGCCGGGGCGAATGCCCTCACCGATGAGGTTCGCCCGGGCCGCCTCAGTTGGCGCCAGGTGCAGCGCGGCGATACGGGCGAGCATGGCCCGGTTGGCCTCCTCCGGGAAGGGCCGGTCCAGGTCGTTGGTCCGCAGTCCGGCCTCCAGATGGACGACCGGAACGTGCCGCCAGAACGCGGCAGTCCCGCCGGCCAGGGCGGTCGTGGTGTCCCCTTGCACCACGACCGCCGCTGGACGGTGGTGTGTGAGCAGCTCGTCGATTCCCGTGATCAGTGCCGCCGCCAGTTCGGCAAGCGAGCCGGTACGCCGTTGCGGACGCAGGCTCACCTCCGGGCGGAGACCGAACGGGGCGAGTGCCTCGGCGACGCGTCCCGGCTGTTGACCGGTATCCGCCACCCGTACCGTGAACCTCGGATCATCGAGGAGACGGCGGATCAGAGGCGCGGTCTTCACTCCTTCCGGCCTGGTGCCGGCGAGGATCAGGACCTCTCGCGGTGTAGAACTGCTCGCACACATGTCGGGTCAGCTCCTGGCAGCCGCGCGGCGACGCCGGAGGAGCGAGATCCCGCCGGTGGTGCCGGCCACGAGCGCGCCGAGACCGAGCGCGAGCGGTGCCCCGGCGAGCGGGATCACCGGAATGGGGGGCGCGACCGCGTTGGCCCCGCAGCTCGACGTGCCGATGGTGACTCCGGCCAACGCACCGCCGAGCGCCGTCAGGTTCAGCGCATTGACGGTGAGCTGGCCGACGCCCGAGCTGGACTGGCCGTTGAGGGTCAGGTCGATCAGCCCCGGGATGCTCAGCCCGGTGTTCGGCGCCGGGTTGACCGGCAGGCTGAGCAGGGTCGTCTCGATGCCCAGGATCGTCGAGACGATCCGGGCGTTGACCAGGCTCGCGGTGCCCGTCGCCGACGGGCTGCTGGTAGCGGTGCACGACGAGTAGATGGCGTCGGCGACGAGTGAGATCGTGGCGAGGCCGCTGGTCCCGAGGGTCAGCGTCACCCCGGCGCCCGGCGTGACGAGGCACGACCCGCCGGGACCGATGGTGATCGAGCCGCCGGTGCCGAGCACACCGGCGCAGGCCGCCGACGTGCCGTCGTTGAACGCCCGGACACTCTGGCTCAGCACACCGGCCGTGATGACGGTCTGCGCGCCGAGCACGGCCAGCGGGGGATTCTGGTTACCGGAGATCGACTCGGTGGTGCCGTCGTTGGTGGCAGACGCCGTGCCGGAGCTGGCGAGGCCACCACCGAGCAGGCTGATCTGAAGTGCCGAGGCGGACGACTGGGAGGTGTCGGCCATCGCCGGAGAGGCCGCCAGGACGACCATGGCGAGACCACCGGCCAGCACCGCTGCGGTGCGGGCGAGACCGGATCTAACTCGTGGCATAGATGTCTACTTTCTGGTGTGGGCGATTGCGGGGCGGTCTGTGGTGGGGGTGGTGAGGTGCGAGAGGTGACTGAGGTGCCGGGGCGGTCGGATCGACCGTGGCCCGTCGTTGCGGCCCGACCGGCGTGCCGGTTGGGCCCGTCGTGGCTGGGCCGGCACTGCGGCGCGACCCACTGCCGCCTGGCCGACGGCCACTCGACCCACGGCCCGAGCCGGGGCCGGTTGGGGCTGTGGATCGGCGGCACGGGCGGTCTTCTGCCAGTCCGTGCGGGCCGTCACCATGCGGGCGAAGGCCAGCCAGACCGCCAGTGACTGGGCGTAGCTGTAGAGCCAGTGGCAGACGCCGAGCAGCAGGGCCTTGGGTATCGACAGCTGCGGCTCACAGCGGATCCGGTAGACGATGCCCCACAGGGCGAACGGTCCGATGCCGAAGACGAGCACGAGCGGGGGTACGCCCCAGCCGCCACTGTTCCACCAGCCGCGCAGCCCACCCATCGTGTTGTCGATGTAGTAGGACATCACCACCAGGCAGGCGACGTAGATCGGTGTGCCGAGCAGCTGGGTCCACGGCGCGGCCAGGAAGTGGGCGATCTCCAGGGTGGCCGAGTTGCGGATGCGCGGCGAGCGCAGCACCTTGCCGAGGTAGCGGCCACACTGCATCGACCCCTGGGCCCAGCGGGTGCGCTGCCGCACCAGCGGGCGGATCCGGGTCAGCGCCTCCTGGGCCACCCAGCTCTCCGGGCAGTACTCGGTGCGACCGCCGGCCAGCAGGATGTGCAGGCCCAGCTCGAAGTCCTCCAGGAGGGCGCCGTGCCACGGTGTGCCGTGCTGATCGGCGATCTCGTTGAGCAGGGACAGCCGGGTGAACTGCCCGTTGCCGCCCATCGCCACGCTGCCGGTGCGTCGCCGTAGCGACTGCATGGCGGCGATCGGGGCGCGGAACTCCATGTCCTGTAGCCGGATCAGCAGCCGTCCCCAGCGACCGACATCGGTCGGCTGCGCGTACCGGCGCGGCGCGCACTGGAGCATCCGCACCTCCAGCTGTACCGCGCCGACCTGCGCCGAGCCGAAGTACTGACGGCCGGAGAGGGCGACCGGGCCCTGGGGGTCGAGTCGGCTGTCCGCGTCCAGGACCCCGACGATCACCCGGGTACGGTCCGCGTTGGCGGGCAACCACTGCTCGATGCGTTGCCAGGCGGCGTTGAGCGCGGCGCCCTTGCCCTGTCGCGCGTCCGGCAGTTGACGCTGGACCACGTGCACCCGCGGTTGGTCGGTGAACGCGGCCAGTTCGGCCAGTGTGCCGTCGTCGGACGCGTCGTCGACGCACCAGATGGTCGCCTGCGGGAAGTCGCAGAGCAGGCGCCGCACGGTGTCGCCGATGACCGACGCCTCGTTGCGGCACGGCACGATGATGTGCCAGTCGAAGCCGTCCGGGCTGCCGCCCCGACTACGTCCGCTCTTCAGGTGGAACACCAGGATGCTCAGCACGTACGCGCAGAAGCTGACGCACAGCAGGAACGCCGCGGTGTTGAGCAGGGCGAGCGACTGCGTCTCAGTGGACACCGGCGACCGTCCCGGAGATCCGCTTGGTCCGGCTGACCAGGACCACGAAGAGGATCGTGACGGCGATCAGACCGGCGGTCGTGATCACCGAGCCGATCAGCACGTGGCTGCGTTCGTAGCCCAGTTTGAAGCCCCAGGTCTGCATCGAGACCACCACCGCGCCAAGTCGGAGCTGGTTCACAGTGACCAGCAGCACGACGGCCATCGCCAGGGCGTTGAGTCCACGCGTCAGCGAGATGCGGCGGAAGCCGACCAACGTCGACGCGAGCACGATCGGCGGGATCAGCAACATGGCGACCGAGCAGCCGCTGGAGACCATGAAGCCGACCCAGCGCTCGTCCAGTGGGAAGATCACGGCCGCGCCGATGGACTTGGTGTCCGCCAACCCGACAGCGTTGACGAGATGAGCGTTCAGCCACGCCTCAGCGCTGGCGATGTCGTGCCACCGCCAGAGCATGGCGACGGCGGCGGCGACTCCGATCAGGCCACCTGCGCTGGCGCGCAGCCACGACCCGCGTCGGGCACCTGTCATCGCTCGCGGCCCAGCATGGCGACGAGCCACAGTGCCAGACCCAGCACTACCAGCCCGACGCCGACCAGCAACCAGGACTGAACGGCAACCCCGGTGGCGGCAAGGCCACCTCCGATGTGTGGCCCCTTGGTGGGTACTCCGTACATGCCAACTCCCTCGCTAACTCGAAGGCCAGAATGGCACCGCAGAATCGGGCAAAGAGGATAAAGCGGCATAGAGACCCTAAAGAGTGATTAAATGCTTCATGAGTGTGGCAGGCGGGTGATCCGAACGGCTGCATCCCTTGCCCCGCAACAGGTTCAGCGTCCCGAGAGTTCGTGCAGAGGTGGTCAAGATGGTGACCGGTATCCCCGGCCGCACGGTCACGCCGGCGCCGTCGAGGTGGCGGGCGATGGCAGGCTGGAAGAAGGCGGGCCTCGCCCTGCTCCTGATGTTCGGCGTGCTCTGCGCGGGCCTCGTCACCGTCGGCTTCGGCCTGAAGCACCGGTACGAGAGCCGCGTGCAGCGCGAGGACATCCTCGGTCAGGGCACCCACGACGACCGCCGGTGGGAGTCGGGCCCGCTCAATCTCCTGCTGCTCGGGTCGGACTCCCGCGACGGCGAGCCGGACCAGGCCCTCTACCCCGGGCAGCGGTCGGACACCATCATGCTGGTGCACGTCAACGCCGCACGGGAGGCGGCCACCGTCGTCTCCATCCCCCGGGACAGCTACGTCGACGTGCCCGCGGCGGGGCAGACCTGGGCCGGCGGTCCCAACAAGATCAATGCCGCGTTCGCGTTCGGCGGGGCCGCGCTGGCCGCCGAGACTGTCGCCAAACTCACCGGGCTACCACTCGACGGCGTGCTGGTGGCCAACTTCGCTGCCGTCCGCAAGCTGGTGGACGCTGTGGAAGGGATCAACGTGTGCCTGCCGTACACCGTCAAGTCCTCGGACACCGGCGCCACCTGGCCCGCCGGCTGCCACGACCTCGACGGTAAGGCGGCCGACGACCTGATGCGCCAGCGGCACGGCGTGCCCGGCGGAGATTTCGGCCGCATCTACGACCAGCAGCTCGTGGTACGCGCCCTGGCCGAGCGGGTCACCGCGACCAACCTGCTCACCAGCCCGACCCGACTCGACCGGGTGCTCACCACCGCTGCCGAATCGCTTGTCGTCGACCGCGACCTGAACCTCACCGACCTCGCCCTCGTGCTGCGCAAGGTGAAGCCGGAGACGGTCCAGTTCGTCACCGTCCCGTTCAGCGACGCGAACCTGCAGACGCCGGCCGGGTCCGCGGTGCGGCTGGACGAGGTCCAGGCTCCGGCGCTCTTCGCCGCCCTACGCGAGGACCGGGTGGCGCAGTGGGTCGCGGCCAACCCGCAGACACCACCGGCCAACTGAGCACGGGCACGAAGACGGCGGGTGGGAGGTCCCTGGGACCTTCCACCCGCCGAGTCTGTCGGCCCAGGTCTAGCGCGACCGCCGCCAGTAGCGGCAGGTCCAGTCCACCTGGTGCAGTTCGTCCTCGATGCCGTGCTCGGCGCGGAAGTCGTCGACGGCCTGCTTGCAGCCGCGTACCGCGTGGTAGTCGTCGATGATCACGTAGCCTCCGACGGAGAGCTTCGGGTAGAGCGAGCGCAGCGCCACCATCGTCGAGTCGTAGAGGTCCCCGTCGAGACGCATTACCGAGATCTGCTCCACCGGCGCGGTCGGCAGGGTGTCGGAGAACCAGCCCTTGAGGAACCGGACCTGGTCGTCGAGCAGCCCGTACCGCTCGAAGTTCGCCTTCACCTGCTCCAACGACACCGCCAGGAAGGGCACCTGCCAGAGCGCGTCCTCGACGTCCTCGACCCGGTGGGCAGCCGGCTTCGGCAGACCGCGGAACGAGTCCGCGACCCACACCGTCCGGTCCCGGTCGCCGTAGGCGCGCAGCATCCCGCGCATGAAGATGACCGCACCGCCCCGCCACACACCGGTCTCGATCAGGTCGCCGGGCACGCGCCGCTCCAACACGTCCTTGACGCATCGCTCCAGGTTGTCCAACCGCCGCAGCCCGATCATGGTCTCGGCCTCCGGCGGCCAGTCCCGGCCGGTGGCCCGCGCCTCCGCGTCGAAGGGGAACTGGAGCACCAGCTCCAGGCCCTTACGTTGCAGCAGGTGCCGGCCGCGCTGGAGGATCCGGCCGTGCAGGGACCCCTGACGTGGGTGGTAGGGCATCCACGTCTCGCGGAAGACGTAGCGGGTCAGCGCCTTCTTGAGCAGATCGCAGTAGAGGGCGCGGGGATCGTCCAGCGACGGCTCGGACGCCTGTGTGGGTATCAACATCTCACTCATCGGCCTATCTCCTTGTCAGTGTCGTTTGAAGCCAGCTGGGCGGGCCGCCTGTCGTTGGCGGGCCGCCGACCGTCGCTCGTCCGTCGTCAGCCCCGCCGATCGGCGTCGCCGACGGCTACCGCCCGCCGCAGCACGATGGGCCCGGTGGAGGGTTGTTCCGCACTTGGCAGCCCGGCGGCCAGCAACTCCTGCCCGAAGACCGGCCAGCGTTCCGTCAGGTTGGCCACCGGGGTGTCCGGGGAAGGCTCCGGCGGCGCGGCCTCCGCCACCGGCGACCGCCAGACCGTCTCGGGCCGGGCCAACGGTCGGCCCAGAACACCCGCTACGGCGGGACCGCCGCCCCAGGCCGGAGCCGCGGGCTCCGGTTGGGCGGGGGGCGTCGGCACCTGCTCGGGCCGTTCCGGGACATCCGTCACCACCGGATTCGGCTGGGTGACGGCATCCTCGATCCGGGTCGGCTCTGCCGGCGCCTCCGAGGGCGCCCCCGTGCCGTACGTGGTGCGCCCGGCCGTCGTGCTCTCGACCGGCTGACGCTCGGCCGTCGCGCTCTCGGCCGTCGCACTGCCGACCGTCCGGCGGTCGACGGGCTTGCGGTCGACAGTCGTGCCCTCGACAGTCCGACCCTCTACGGTCCTGCCGGTCGGGGCCGACTCACCCGAGCTCTGCCGGCGGTGCCGTCCGGGCGGTCCGGACTTGTCCTCGACGAGGGCGCTGACCAGCTCACGAATGACAGCACCCTGGGCGCCCGCCTTCGTCGCCGGCAGTGCCAGGGCATCCTGGGCCGCGCCCGGCACCAGGGCCGGTTGCTCGCTGCTCGGCCGGTGATCGGTGCGGGACACCGCCCCGATCACCACGACACCGGCCAGCGGAAGCCCGAGCTGTTGCACGAGCCGAGCCGCCCGGGTGCTGTCGTCAAGGTTCGTCCGGCCGGCGCGGACGACCAGCAGGACGCCGTCGGCGTGCTGGGCGAACGCCGAGATCTCCCGTCCGGCCAGGATCGGCGGCGCGTGGACGATCACACAGTCCTCGTCCTCGCCCAGCGCGTTGAGCAGCCCGCCCAGCTCGTGCAGGGCCTCCGTGTCGGCGCCCTCGCGAGGCTCGGCCGGCAGCACGGTAAGGGTGGGGAAATCGACCAGGCGCACCGGCGGGCACTTCTGGGCCAGCACCTGCTGCCAGGTGTGCGGCGCCTCCGGGAAGTGGCCCGACAGCACCGGGTCCCGTACCGCCCCGTCCACCAGCGTGGCCCGACAGTGTTCGTCGGCCATGCCGAGACCGAGCAGGGCGGTCACCAACGCCTTGCCGTCGTCGTCGTGTGCGCTGGTGACCAGGATTCGCCGACGGGGCAGGGGAGCGGTGAGCACGCTGAGCGTCGAGATCGTGGCACGTACCGCGTCGGCGACGTTGGTGCGGGCGTACAGCGCGGCGGCGTGATGGCGGGCGAAGCGGCGCGGCAGCTTCGGCAGCACCCCGATCACCGGCAGACCCAGGCGCGCCTCGATCTGGCCGATGTCGCGCAGCCGGCTGTCGAACCGGTCGCGCAGGATGGTCGCGCCCCAACCGGCCAGCAGCCCGGCCAGGGCCCCGAGTACGCCGTTGAGCAGCGGCTTCGGGAAGGCCGGCCGGGCCGGCGGGCTGGCGGTGTCGAGAACCCGCGCGTTGATGCTCGTGGAACCGCCCATGTCCAGCCGGCCCAGCTGCTGACTGACGGCGCGGGAGGCGGCGTTCGCGATAGCGGCGGCCTGCGTACCGGTGCCGGCGCTCGCGTGCACTGTGATGATCTGGAGACCGAGTTCGTACTCGCCGCTGACGTGGCCGAGCACCGCCCGCTCGGGCAGTTGCAGCGAACGCGCCGCTTCCAGCGCGACCTCCCGGGACCCGACCAGTCGGGCGATGGTGGGCGTGAGGTTCTGCGCGAGGGCCAGATCCACCGGCCGGTCCTCGTCGGTCTGCTCCGCGCTGACCAGCACGGAGGCCTCCGCCTCGTAGCGCGCCGGAAGGAGCTGGGTCACTCCCTGCGCGGCGGCCAGGCCGGCGCACAGACCGAGCAGCGGTACGCCCACCCGGCGCCAGGAGGCACCGAGCAGACCTTTGACATCTATCGACGCGCTCATCAGGCGATCGCCTCTCTGGTTGAATGCCCGGCCTCGGCGGGCGATGTGCGGAGGGACCGGGCCGGGGACCGCAGTCCGCGCCAGGTCGTGCAGAGGGTCTCGGCGATCCGGTCCCAGCCGAACTCGGCGCCGGCGCGGGCCAACCCTCTGTTGGCCAACTGCCCGGCGAGCGCCGGGTCGTCGCGCAGCCGCGCGAGGCGGGCGGCGAGCGCTGTGACGTCGCCGGCTGGAAAGACGAGACCGGCGTCGCCCACCACGTAGGGGATCTCGCCGACGTCGCTGCCCACGACGGGTACGCCACACGCCATCGCCTCGACCAGCACCCGGCCGAACTGCTCGCGCAGCGGGATGCCGATCCACGGCAGGGTGTTGCGCTGCACCACCTCGACCGACGGCATCGCCAACACGTCCATGTCGTTCAGCAGCGTGGGCAGCTCGGCGTGCCCGGCCCAGCCGTGCCAATGCACCCGGCCCGGTCGGCGCGCGGCGGCCCGCTCGATCTCGGCGCCGAGGCTGCCGTCCCCGACCAGCGACACGTCGCAGTCGATCAGCTCGGCGGCGCGCAGCAGGTCGAGCACGCCCTTGTGCGGCTCGAACCGCCCGACGAACCCGACAGTGAACGGGCGCGCGGCCGGATCGGTGGGAAGTGGCCGGAACATCCGGGTGTCCACGCCGAGCGGCACGATAGTCGCCGGGCCCCGGTAACCCTTGATCCGCAGCACGTTCAGCGCCGCTGGTGTGATCGGGAAGGCGTGGTCGACGGACAGGTAGGACTGCCGCTCGATCCGGGGGAACGGCACCGGAAAGCGGGTGACCACGTTCTGCGCGGCGTACAACGTGGTGGGCACCCCGGCCCAGCAGCGTTGACGCAGCCGCAGCGCCTGCCAAGTGGTGAGGTACGCGGCCTCGCCGATGACGTGCAGGATGTCCGGGCGGGCGGTGGTCACGTCGTGCTGGCCGGGCAGTCGAAACAGCACCGAGGCCATGTGACCGGTCAACGACTCGCCGAGCAGGTGCGGCACGACGTGGTACCGCAGCCGGTGGTGTCGACGGGCCAGCCGGGCCAGTTCGACTCGGGTCGCCGGGGACACGTCCGCGGCGAGCACGGTGAGGGTGATGTCCGGCTGTTCGCACAAAGCGTCGAACAGGTCCGTCCAGTGTTCGGTGCGCTTGCCGACGACAGTTGTCAGGACGTGCATCACGCTCCTCCTCTCGTTTCAGGTCGGGTGACCGCGATTCGGCCGACGCGGGTCCAGGCCCGCAGTCGGGCCGTCCCGGCCCGGGGTTGCACTGGCATCCGCGCCCCGGCCAGTCCGATACCGATCAGTGCGCGCAGGAGCACCACGCCGCGTACCGCGCGCAGGGTGCCGGCGCGGTGACGGGCGAAGAACCGCAGCATGCTGCGGTACAGGTGGGGCCAGATCCAGGCCGGGTCGGAGCTGCTCGCCCCGCCGGTGTGCACGGCGGTCACCGAGGGCACGTACAGCACCTCGGCGCCGCGCCGGGCCGCCTGGAGGCACAGCTCCTCGTCCTCGTAGTACAGGAAGTAGCCCTCGTCGAGGCCGCCGATCGCCACGAACAGCTCGCGCCGCACCGCCAGGCAGGCGCCGGAGAGCCAGTCCACTGCCACCGGCTGCGCCCCGCGCACACAGGCGTCGTACGCCGCCCGGCGCTGCCGACCGCTGAGCAGCCGCCGTAGCGACACCGGCACCAGCGACCCACCGAACCGGCTGGCCAGCACCGTGCCGAGGGATTCGAACCGGTGGGCGCTGATCGCGACCCGGCCGTGCGCGTCGGTGAGCCGTGGCCCCGCGATGCCCACCGACGGTCGATCGCGCAGCACCTGGACCAGTTCCGCCACCGCGCCGGGGGTGACCACGCAGTCCGGGTTGACCAGGAGCACGACGTCGGTGTCGACCCCGGTCGCGGCCCGGTTCACGGCGGTGGCGAATCCGGTGTTGGTGGGGCTGGCGAGGACCGTCACCTCCGGGAAGTGGCTTCGGACGAGGTCGACGGTGCCGTCGGTGGAGGCGTTGTCCACCAACCGCACCGGCACGCGTGCCTGCCGCAGCGCGGTCAGGGCGGCGACGATCTGTCCCGCCGAGTTGTGGGTGACCACCACGGCGGTGGCGTCGGCCGCGCTCATGCCGCAACACCCGTTCGGGTCAGGGCGCCGCGCAGCAGCGGCGGCCGGGCGGGTCGCCGCAGCCGCGCCCCCTCGTGGTGTGCCGTGAGGAGGGTCAGCGCCGGGAGCAAGCCCAGCTCCCAGTGCCCGTCGGTCGGCGCCGCGAAAAGGGCGGCGGCCAGGAAACCGCAGGACAGCGCCGCGAACGGCAGCGTGATCCCGTCCCGGCTGTTCAGGCCGACGCGGATGCTGCGCAGGATCGGCCAGAGGACCAGCAGGAGGCCGACCAGCCCGAGGTTGGCAAGCACTGTGACGTAGAAGGCGTGGTACACCGGCCCGACGTCGGTGAAGGTGAAGCCGGACAGGTAGATGTCCGGCGTGGTCTGTCCGAGGCCGGCCCCGACCAGCGGCTGGTCGGCGAAGACGCCCAGGCCCACCTCGGACTCCACCCCCCGGTAACCGGCGGACTGCTGGAACCCCTTGGTGATCTCCGTGGCCCGCTCCCGTACCCCTGGTTGCAGGGCGAGGATCGCGGCCACAGCGACCGCCGCCGCGGCGGTGGCGGCCAGGCCGGTACGGACCGTGCGGCCGCCGCGGACCAGCATGATCAGCCCGGTCAGCGCCGCGGCGAGCCAGATCCCCCGGTACGACGCGAGGAGCACGTCGACGGCGAAGAACCCGCCGAGCAGGAGGGCGCCGGCCCGACGCCAACCCCGCACCCGACCGGCGATCCAGATCAGCGCGGGGATGGCCATGAGGGTGATGAGCCCGCCGTGCCGCCCCGGTGCCGCCACCGAGATGGCGGTGAAGACCCCCGCCAGCACCACGTACAGCATGCCGGCGGCCAGGATCCGACGGGGCGTGGTGAGGGTGTGGGTGGCGACGAAGAAGTACACCGGGATCGTGGCCACCTGGTACGCGGCGACGAGCACCTCCGCCGGGAGGTTGCCGACGGCCAGGCCGTAGGTGGCCGCCACGACTGTCAGCCCGACCAGAACCAGCATTCCCACGTCGGCGGCGGTGCGCCGGATGCCCCGCTCCGCCCCGAGCCAGTGACGGGCGGTCAGCGCGGCGCCGCCGGCGGCCAACAGCAGCACCTTCACCGCGATGTAGCCGCGAACGTCGCCGCCGCTGAGCAGGGCACCGACAACGGCGCCGCCGATGATGCCGACCGGCAGCACGGCCCAGGGCCAGAGCAGGAACGCGCCGAAACACAGCACTCCGATGGCGGCGGCCAGGCCGACCGGTCCGGGCAACAGGGTTACCACTGTCACCACGCCGCCCAGCGCGGCTCCGGCGAGCACCACACCGGGCGCGACGATCGGTACTCTCATCGCGGCAACCCCGCCAACAGGGAACGCAGCTGGACGCCCCGTGCCGACCAGCTGTTGCGGGTGGCGACCTCCCTGCGTCGGGCGGCGTCGTCGGGCGCGCCGGCTCGGTCCAGCGCGTCGGCCAGCGCTGCGGCGAAGCTCGCCGGGTCGGCCGCGAGGGCGATGGTGTCGCCCAGTGCCCGCAGCGCCGGCAGCGGCGTCGCGACGACGGGCTTGCCGAGCGCCAGGTATTCGTAGCACTTCTTCGGGTGCACGTAGTCGATCAGCCCGCCCACCCGGTAGGGGATGATCGTGACGTCGCAGGCCCGCAGGATGCCCGGCACGTCCGCGAAGCGGACGGCGTCGACGAGCACCACGTTGGACAGGCCGGCGAGCGGGGCACGGCCGGCCCGGGTGGACGGACCGATCAACACGAACGTCCACTCCGGGTGGGCACGCGCCACGGTGGCGACCAGGTCCGCGTCGAAGGCCCGGGTGTCGACGGCCCCGCTGTAGCCGATCAGTGGTCGGCGCAGGCTGAGCAGCCAGGGCGCGACCGGGCCGTCCGGCGAGAAGCGGTCCGGGTCGCATCCGTTGGCCAGCACCACGGGTGCCGGGTCGGAGGCGGGCATCCGGTCGGGTAGCGCGCTGGAGGAGGCGAGGACGAGGTCGGCGGCGCCGACGGCGGAGCGCAGCGCGCGGCGCAGGTGCCGACGGTTCCAGGGGCGGGTGAACGTCCAGTCCAGATCCGTGGCGTCGTAGACGACGGCGGACGCGCCCAGCCCGCCGGCGACCGGCGCGGCCAGGTCCTCGTCCAGCCACAGCAGTCGTACGGATGCCGCCCGCCGCTGGAACCAGCGGCGCAGCACCCGCGCGGCGAGCCAGCGGTTGACCCGGTTGACCGGGGGCAGGTGCCGGCCGAACGGCAGCAGCGTCGGCGCGGCGCACTGCCACAGACCGTCGGTCACCTGCCGAACCTGGACCCGCCAGCGCGGGAGGTGCCCGGCCGGGTCGACGAAGAGCACCCGGTGGTCGACGGTCAGCTCGCGGGCCAGCGCGTGTTGCCGGTGGGCGCCGTTCGCCCACGGTGTGCCGCTGAAGATGACCACCCAGTCGCGGTCGTCGGCGGGCGGCACGACCGCTGCGGTCGCCGGTTGCAGGGTGGTGGTGTGCTCAGCCACGGCCCGACCGTTCCATCGGACGTGGCGCTCCGGCGGGCAGCAACTCGTCCTCGCCGAGGCGGCCGAGCACCGGGCGGGCGCGCTCGTCGTCGAGTCGCAGCAGGCGGGCGCCGGCGTGCCGGTCCAGCCAGCCACGCAGCGCACCGGCCGCGATCCGCCGGTTGATCCAGTTGACCAGCGGCACCGCATTACCCAGCGGCAGCGCTGTCGGTGCGACGGCGTGCCAGGCCGCCGAGCCGATCGGGGTCACCTCGCAGCGCCAGCGTGGCCGGTGCCCCGGCGGGTCGACGAAGAGCAACCGTTGCCCGGGCACCAACTGCCCCAGCACCGTCGAATGCCCGTCGACGGACCATCGGGTCCGGCTGAACAGCACCACCCAGTCGCGGGTGTCACCGTCGGGCAGCGGGCCGACGTCGCCGCGCAGCGCGGCGAGCAGGTCGCCGAGGCCCAGCTGTACGGACCGTCCGAAGACCCGCTTGACCAGGTGATCGGCGATGAGCGCGGCCCGGAACACCGGCAACCGGTACCGGGGCTGGGTCAGTCGCAGATACCCGACCAGGCTGCCCAGCAGGTGTCGGAAGCGGATGGTCGGCCCGAGCAGCCGGCAGGACGCGCCCCGGCTGTGCGTCACCACGGCGTCCGGGAGCATCCACAGCTGGTGCCCGGCCTGGTCGAGCTGCCGCGCGAGGACCGCGTCGTTCCAGTAGACGGGGAACGCCTCGTCGAAGATGGTCTGCTGTCCGAGCACCGCGCGGCGCAGCAGCATGCAGCTGCCCGAGGCGAGTTGCCGGGGACGGCTGAAGTCCTCGCCACGCATCTGGAAACGGTGCAGCGCCTGGCGGAACCCGGGCAGTCGACGCAGCGCGGTCACCAGCGCGATGGTGGCGGTGAAGCTGGGCTGTTGGACGTAGTGCTGCTGGAAGGTGCCGTCCGGGTTGAGGTACAGCGGGCTGACCCCGGCCACGTCCGGCCGCTCCCGCAGGTGGTCGAGCATCCGCGACAGCGCGCCCGGGTGGAACCGGATGTCGCTGTTGAGCAGCAGGATCAGCTGCCCGTTCGCCCGGCGGTACGCCTGGTTCACGGCAGCGGCGAACCCGGTGTTGTGGTTGTTGCGGATCAGCCGGACCCGGGGTTGGGCGGCGAGCAGGTCGGCCGAGCCGTCGGACGAACCGTTGTCGACGGCCACCACCTCGTAGTCCAGGTCGGGGTCGACTGTCGACGCCAGCGACTCCAGGCACTGCCGGGTCTGCTCGCGGGTGTTCCAGCTGACAAGCAGCACCGACAGCAACGGGGCGCCCATCAGGACACCGCCCGGTCGTCGCGGCGGGCGAAGATCCGCAGCAGGTCGCCGAGTCGCGGGTGCGTCACCCGGGGCGAGCGGCTGGCGGCGACGTCGGCGACCAGCAGGTCGCGGGCGTTGCGCAGCCGTGCCGCCGGCTGCCAGTAGAACCGGGAGAAGACCGTGTCGTGGGAGATCACCCGGAACCCGGACTCCACAAGCATCCGGCTCAGCGTGTCCGGGGTGAAGTGCCAGCGGTGGTACGCGGGAGCGATGGCGGGCCAGTCGGTGCCGAGTCGGTTGGCGGCGGCGGAGGCGATGTTTGGTACTTCGAGGGCGAGCCATCCGCCGGGGGTGAGGGCGTTGTGCGCGGCGCGGAGGAAGGCGCGGGGGTCTTCGACGTGTTCGAGGACGTGGAAGGCGCAGACGACGTCGGCGGTGAGTGTGGGTGCGATGGTTTCGAAGTAGCCCTGGCGTACGGGCATGTGGAGGTGGTCGCGGGCGAAGGCGGCGGCGGCGTGGCTGACCTCGATGCCGCTGGCGGTGATCCCGGCCTGGTGGGCGGCTTCGAGGAAGTAACCTCCGGCGCAGCCGGCTTCCAGCAGGACTGTCGGGTGGACGCCGGACAGCAGCCAGCGCAACCGTCGGCTCGCCTCGAACCGGCGCTGACCGGCGGAGGCGAAGTAGTCCTGGTACCCGTCCGTCGTGTAGTAGGCCTCGTCGTACAGCTCCTCCGGGGCCGGGGCGGTGCCCGCGGTCCAGACGAAGCCGCAGTCCGGGCAGCTCCACAGCAGCTCGCCGAGGGTCGGCGAGTGCCCACCGGCGCGGCCGCAGAGCTGGCAGCGGACCAGCTCGATCCCATCGAGTTTCATCAGGTGCTCCGTCCGGTTCGTGGCGCCCGGGCGATCACCCGGAGTAGGTCGCCGAGGCGTGGGTGGGTCAGCCGCGGTGAGCGGAGCCCGAGCACGTCGGCGGGGAGTAGATGTCGTGCGTGCCGCAGTCGGTAGGCGAGCGGCATGTAGTAGCGGAAGACGGTGGTGTCCTGCCGGACCACCTCGAAGCCGAGGTCGGTCACCAGCCGGACCAGGGTGTCGGGGGTGAAGTGCCAGCGGTGGTAGCGCGGTTGCAGGCCCGGCCAGTCGGTGCCGAGTCGGTGGGCGGCGGCGGAGGCGATGTTGGGTACTTCGAGGGCGAGCCATCCGCCGGGGGTGAGGGCGTTGTGCGCGGCGTGCAGGAAGGCGCGGGGGTCTTCGACGTGTTCGAGGACGTGGAAGGCGCAGACGACGTCGGCGGTGAGTGTGGGTGCGATGGTTTCGAAGTAGCCCTGGCGTACGGGCATGTGGAGGTGGTCGCGGGCGAAGGCGGCGGCGGCGTGGCTGACCTCGATGCCGCTGGCGGTGATCCCGGCGCGGTGGGCGGCTTCGAGGAAGTAGCCCCCGGCGGGACCGGCTTCGAGCAGCACTGTGGGGCGGACTGTGGAGAGCAGCCAGCGCAGCCGCCGTCGCGCCTCGAACCGGCGGGGCGCGGCCCGGAAGTAGTCGTCGTAGCCGCCCTCGGCGAAGTAGTCCTCGTCGTAGCGCCCGTCCTCGGTGGCCTGCTCCTGCGCGGTCCAGCTGAAGCCGCAGCCTTCGCAGCGGCGCAGCAGCCCACCGAGTTGGGGCAGGTGGGCCTGCCGTGGCCCACACAGCACGCACCGCGCGGTGCGGTGCTCGACGCTCATCGCGGACCGCCGGTGCTCGGCGACAGCACGGCAGTCGGCGCGCGCAGCAGCCGGTGCAGCCGCATCCGGTCGCTCGCGCCCAGGTGTCCGCCGACGATCAGCAGCGTGCCGGCGACGAGCACGGTCAGACCCGCCCGGGAGGACACCGCGAGGGCGGCGTCGAGGCGTCCCGACCCGTCCGGCAGGAACTGGCTGGCCGTCGCCGTGACCAACCCGGCCGCGACGGCGGCGGCCAGCGGCGGCCAGATCGCCCGCACCAGCGGGGCCAGCGGCCGAGCCGTTGCGGTGTGGAAGTAGACAAGGAAGTACCCGGTGCTGAGCACCACCGCCAGCGCCGTCGACAGCGGTACGCCGAGCGGCCCGCACAGCAGCAGCATCGGCACGGTGAGGATCAGGTTGAGGACGACGGAGAGCAGCACGTACCGCGTCTCCAACCCGGGCCGGCCCTCGGCGCGGGCGGCGATCGTCGCCGCCCCGGTGATCAGGTTGAGGGCGTACGCGGGCGCGAGGATCATGATGTTCGCCGCCGCCCAGGGGACCTGGTGGCCCAACCAGAGCCGGACCAGCGGATCGGCGCTGACCATCAGCGCGGCGGTGGCCGGGGCCAGGAACAGCGCGAGGTACCGGGTGGCGGTCAGGTAGAACCGGTCCAGCCAGCCGGTGCCCCGGGAGGCGGTGCGGGCGACCGCCGCGGGGAACAGCACGATGAGGGCGAAGCCCGGGGGCAGACGGAGCAGGTTGAGCAGGCGACTGCCCAGGTCGAAACCGCCGGCCACGGCGGGTCCGAAGGCGCCACCGAGGACGAGGCGGTCGAGTTCCACGTTGACCATGCCGGCACCACTGGAGACCTGCACCCGTACGCCGTAGCCGCCGATCCGGCGGATGTCGGCCAGGTCGGTTCGACCCCATCGCGGGGACAGGTCCGGGCACTGGCGGTGGGTCGTCGCGGCGAGCAGGACGGTGCGGATCACCCCGGTCGCGGCGGCCGAGGCGGCCAACGCCACCAGGCCGCCGCCGAGGCGTACCACCAGGATGGCGAGGGCGGCCGCGAGGATCGCTGTGCCGGCGCTGATCGCGGCGAGTGACCCGTACCGTTGGCCGCCTTCGAGCACGGCCCGCCACGGCAGCTCCACGGCGCCGGCCACGAGCCCGACGACCAGCCAGAGGGTGGCCTGCCACGCCTCGTCGGCCAGGTCACCGAGGCGCAGCAGCCCGACGAGCCACGGCCAGCCGGCTCCGAGCGCCCCGAGGGTGAGCAGGCCCAGCAGCACTGCCCAGCCCAGCCCCAGCCCGAGCAGCCGACGTACCAGATCCCGGTCGGCAGCGTTCTCGGCTCGGGCGACCTCGCGGACCAGTGCGGAGCCGAGTCCGAGGTCGATCAGGGCGGCCATCGCCAGCAGACCGGCGAGCACTACCCAGATCCCGAACTCTCGCGGCCCGAGCCGCTGGTAGATGACAGGTACCGAGACCAGCCCGGACACCGCCATGATCACCCGCGCGGCCAGCATGCTGGCCGTGTTGCGGGTGACCCGGGTTTCGACCGCGTGGGCCGCACTAGCCACGGGGGAACCCCCGGAACAGCTCGACCACTGTCAGCAGGAGCAGGGTGAGGTCGACACGCATGGAGCGGCAGTTGAGGTAGAGCAGGTCACACCGGAGCTTGTCCTCGACGGTGGCCGCGTATCCGCCGGTGAGCTGTGCGATGCCGGTCAGTCCGGGCCGGATCAGGTGCCGCAGGTCGTAGTCGGGCAGCCGGTCGAAGCCGGCGATGAACTCCGGTCGTTCCGGGCGGGGCCCGACGAGGCTCATCTCGCCGCGCAGCACGTTCCAGAGCTGGGGCAACTCGTCCAGCCGGGACCGTCGCAGCCAGCGCCCCAGTCGGGTGATCCGGACGTCGTCCGGCAGGGCCAGGACCGGGCCGGTGGTCTGCTCGGCGCCGACCCGCATGGTCCGGAACTTGACCACCCGGAACAGTCGGCCACCAGTGCCGACGCGTTGCTGGAGGTAGAACGGTGGGCCGGTGAACGACACCACTGCGGCGATCACCGCGATCAGCGGGATCACCACGACGGCACTGAGCAGGATCACGCTGAGGTCGAAGAACCGCTTGAGCCGCTCGCCACGGGGTCGGCGGGTGCCGCCCGATCCCAGCCGAATCCACGGCAGCCCACCGAAGCGCGCCATGGCCGGTGCCCGCAGCAGACCGTAGACGGGGCGGGCCAGCACCATGATCTCGACGCCGGCACTCATGCAACTGGTGATGATGCGATCGTCGATGCTCTCCAGAGAGTGCTTGAGCAACAGGAGTCGAGGGCGGACGGTGGCCAGCACCCTGGCGAGCTCCTCGGCGCAGGCCGGCACCGGGAGTCGGACGGCCACGTCGAACTCCTCGTCGAGGCGGTCGGGCGTGGTGGTCGCGTCGTTCGCCTCGAGCACCACCACGCGGGCCCGCCGTCGGTGCTGGTCGGATCGGACCTGCTCCTGATGGGCGAACAACTCCTGAAGCTGGAGCGGGATCTCCGGACGTTCTCGCGGTTCGGACCACGGTGCCTCGGCGAGGTCGTGCGGGGCCGCGCTGTCGGTGCCTGGCATCGGAGCTGAGTCCGCGGTCACGGGTCCCGGGGTCTTTCTCAACGCGCCGACCTCCTCCTCCGTCAGGTGCTTCGAGGGCATGCGGACGAGCACCCCGGGAGTAAGTTACTAGTCACAAATGCCCCAATAGTCCCGGATAGGTAAAAACAGGACGTCTCGCTTTGAACGTCGCATATCAGCCCAGACCGTTGTGCGAAAAGCCCCTTTGGTGGGTATTTGGTGGGTTACGGTCGTGCCCGGTCGTCCGGTTGCCGCTGAGGGCCGACAACCCCGTCGTTCCAAGGAGTTCCACATGGACCAGCCAGTTGTTGCCGCCGGTGTCGACCCGCCGACGGACCTGATTCCCGGGCGCGTGCTGGTGACCGGAGGCGCCGGCTTCATCGGCAGCCACGTGGTCGCCCGGCTGATGCTGATGGGCAGCCAGGTCCGGGTGCTCGACAACTTCTCCACCGGCCGGATCGAGAACCTGGCCGACGCCGCGTACGGCGGACTGACCGAGGCCGACGTCGTCTCGGGTGACATCCGTACGCCGGAGGGCGTCGAGGTCATCCACCAGTGGCAGCCGGACGTGGTGGTGCACCTCGCCGCACAGCCGAGCGTTCCCGCGGCCCGCCGGTCACCCCTGTACGACGCCGACGTGAACGTGTTCGGCACCGTCAACGTGCTGGACGCCTGCGCTCGCGGAGGCGTACGGCTGGTGATCAACGCGGCCAGCAGCGCCATCTTCGGCAGCGTCCCCGCCCACGACCTGCCGGTCCGCGAGGACTACCCGATCGCCCCGGTGAGCCCGTACGGAGTCAGCAAGGCCGCCGGCGTGCACTACCTCGACTGGTACGGGCGTCAGCACGGCCTGCCGTACACCTCGATGGTGTTCGGCAACGTCTACGGGCCCCGGCAGGAGGGCAGCGACTGCGGCGTGGTGTCCCTGATGGCCGACGCGCTGCTCGGAGGCCGGCAGGTGGTGATCTACGACGACGGCACGCAGACCCGGGACTTCATCCACGTCAGCGACGTCGCCGAGGCGATCGCCGTCGCCTGTCACCACCCAGGGGTGGGTATGGTCAACATCGCCTCGGGCCGCCAGACGAGCGTCAACGAGGTGTACGACACCGTCCGGGAGGCGTCCGGTGTCGGCAACGCGGCCCGTTACGAGCCGCTGCCCTGGCCGGGGGAGGTGCGCAACATGGCGCTGGACACCAGGAAGGCGCGCGAGCTGCTCGGGTGGTACCCGAAGATCGGCTTCACCGAGGGCGTACGGATGACGGTGCGCGACGCCCGCCGCCGCCAGGCCGGCAGCCAGATCCTGTCCCCGGTGCGGGCGCTGGAGCGCGCCGTCAGCGGCTGAGGGCTCAGCGCGTAATTCCCGTCATCTGATCGGGATTTTCATTGATCAGTCTAACTCTTGCGGGTCGGCATCCACTGCTGCCACGATGGCCGTCAATGCCTTCCGTCCCGAAGGAGTGGTCGTCATGGCGGTCTCCCGCCGCAGGTTCGTCACATCGGTGCTGGCCGGGTCCGCCCTCGCCACCGCCTCCACCACCGAGCTGCTCACCAGCATGTCCAGCCCCGCGCAGGCCGCCAGTCCTCCCGGGGACGTGGTCGGCAAGGTGACGGTCGGCTACCAGGGCTGGTTCAGCGCACCCGGCGACGGGGCGCCGATCGGCGGATGGTGGCACTGGGGCCGCGACCGGTTCCAGCCGCCCTCGCCCGCCAACACCACGATCGTGTCCTGGCCGGACATGCGCGAGTACACCCGCACCTATCCCACCGCCTACCCCAACCTGGGCAACGGCCAGCCGGCCACCCTCTTCTCCTCCTACGACCAGCAGACGGTGGACACCCACTTCCGCTGGATGCAGGAGAACGGCTGCGACACCGCCGCGCTGCAACGGTTCAACCCGATGGGCGACGAGGGCCCCACCCGCGACGCGATGACCCAGAAGGTCCGCTCCGCCGCCGAGCGGCACAACCGCAAGTTCTACATCATGTACGACGTCACCGACTGGCTGACCTTCCAATCGGAGATCAAGACCGACTGGACGACGAAGATGGCCGCGTACACCGCGTCCTCCGCGTACGCCCGACAGAACGGCAAGCCGGTCGTCTGCATCTGGGGCTTCGGCTTCAGCGAGCCCAGCCGACCCTTCACCCCGGGCCCCTGCCTGGAGGTCATCAACTGGTTCAAGGCCCAGGGCTGCTACGTCATCGGTGGCGTACCGACCTGGTGGCGGCAGGGCATCGAGGACTCCCGCCCCGGCTTCCTCGACGTCTACCACGCGTTCCACGCGATCTCGCCCTGGATGGTCTACCGGGCCAGGACCGTGGAGGAGCTGGACTCGTACTACAACAACGTCAACGTCGGCGACATGGCCGACTGCGCGGCGCGCGGCATCGACTACCTGCCCTGCGTGATGCCCGGCGACCTGGCCGGGGGCCACCGCAAGCACGGCGACTTCTACTGGCGGCACATCTACAACATGGTCCGGCTCGGCTCCCAGGGCCTCTATGTGTCCATGTTCGACGAGTACAACGAGGGCAACCAGATCGCCAAGACGTCCGAGACCCAGGCCACCACCCCGGCCGGCGCGAACATCCGGGCCCTCGACGAGGACGGCGTCGCCTGCTCCTCCGACTACTACCTGCGGATCACCGCCGACGGCGGCCGGATGCTCAAGGGGCAACTCGCGCTCACCGCCGTACGCCCCACCCCGCCGATGGTCGGCACCCCACCACCGGCCACCGGGAACCTGGCCGCCGGCCGATCCACCTCGGCGAGCAGCCAGGGCGGCGGGTTCCCGGCGTCGAACGCCGTGGACTCGAACGCCGGCAGCTACTGGGAGAGCGGCGGCGGCTCCTTCCCGCACTGGTGGCAGGTCGACCTCGGCGCCAGCCACCAGGTCAACAAGCTCGTGGTGCGGCTGCCCGCCGGCTGGGGCGCGCGCACCCAGACCATCACCGTGCAGGGCAGCGTCGACGGCAACTCCTTCGCCACCATCGCCGGGGCCTCCGCGTTCACCTTCGACCCGGCCACCGGCAACACCGTCACCCGCACGCTGACCACCACCACGGCCCGCTACGTCCGCCTCAGCATCAGCGGCAACACCGGCTGGCAGGCCGCCCAACTCGCCCAGGTCGAGGTGTACGCCGGCACCACCGTCCCGGACAACCCGCCGAGCACCCCGAGCGGCCTCACCGTCACCGGCAAGACGTCGACGAGCGTGTCCCTGGCGTGGACGGCCTCCACCGACGACACCGGCGTGACGGGCTACCAGGTACGCCAGGGCGGCACCGTCGTCGCCACCGTCACGGGCACCACGGCGACGGTGAGCGGGCTCAGCCCGTCCACCGCGTACACCTTCACGGTCGTTGCCCGCGACGCCGCCGGCAACACCTCCAGCGCGTCCTCGGCGGTCACCGTCACCACGGACGCCGCGGCCAACGCGGACCTGGCCCGGGGTCGACCCACGTCGGAGAGTAGCCACGTCCAGAGTTACGGGTCGGGCAACGTGGTGGACGGTGACGCGAACAGCTACTGGGAGAGCGCCAACAGCGCGTTCCCGCAGTGGGTGCAGGTGGATCTGGGTTCCTCGCGCACTGTCGGGCGGGTGGTGCTGAAGCTGCCGCCGTCGTCGGCGTGGGCCAGCCGGACGCAGACCCTCGCCGTGCAGGGCAGCGCTGATGGGGCGAGCTTCGGGACGCTTCTTGGATCGGCGGGGCGGACCTTCAACCCGGCTACCGGTAACCAGGTGACGCTGACCTTCAGCGCTGCGCAGGCGCGCTACGTGCGGATCACCGTCACCGGCAACACCGGCTGGCCGGCGGGGCAACTGTCGACGCTGGAGGTCTACACCAGCTGACCGAGGCGTGGGCGGCCGCCGGGGGAGCGGCGGCCGCCCCACGCGTCGAGCGGACGCAAGCCGCGCCTTGCCAGATCCACGTCATCCCGCGCCTGCTGCTTACGGGCCCCGGCGTGCCTCGTTGATGGCTACGGAGCCGGACGGTTCACCGTAGGCAGCTCGGGCATCCGCAGGCCGCTGTCCGTCCGGTGTAGATAACCGTTCGCCGGAATCCCGATCGTCGAGCTTGGTTCGATGTAACGCTCGGTCCGAGGGAGAGGCACCTCGACAAGCTTGCCGTCGTACAGCATCCAGAGGCCGAAGCAGTCGTCCTCTTCGTCGTGGATCAGCACCTGCAGAGACTCTGGACGCGGCCAGGGAAGAGCTTGCAGGTGCTCCAGCAGTTCAGCCCAGTGGTGTCGCTGAATGAACTCGGCCGCCCAGCCACGGCCAAACGTACCTGGCCACTGGCCCTCGATCGGCACGAAGATGTTGTTCCACGGACGCGTGCCGTCGTTCTCGCGAGTTAGTGGGGCCATCACCTCATGGGCGTCGGCAGCGAGGACGACGACTTCGGCAAATCTGCTCACCGCAACATTCGATCTTCTAGGACGGGGTTGCCACAACTGTGTTGCCTCCAGCCGGTGTGGCCCATGCCTGCTGAGCCGAGCGAACCGGCGATCCACCGCACTGCCTGGTCGATCATGGAGTTGTGGTGGGAGTCAAATGCCCTGTGGGAGGCCAAAACCGGCACCACAACTCCATGATCGACAGGGCCTCTCCGCGATCTTGCACTTTCTGTCCCGACGTAGCCGGCATTCCACGCATCTCGACGACCGAAACTGCAAGATCGGCGCCGGCATCCTTCGGCTGTGCAGGGGGAGCGCCGATGTTGCCCGCGCGCAGCCGGTGCCGGCCAGTGTGGCGCTACTGGCCACGGTGGTCGGCCTCACCCGCTGACGGACGAGCGGCGGCGATTCGCGTTTCGGCCCGGGTGGCGCCGGCCCGCTGTGAGACTGGGCGAGTGCCGGCACTGTCGGTGCATCTGTACTGGCCGACTCGACCTGGCGAGGTGGGGAACATGTCCAACGACACCGAGATTCGTCCCTTCCGGCTCGACACACCGGAGGACGTGATCGCCGACCTGCGTCGCCGGATCGCGGCTACCCGCTGGCCCACCCGCGAGTTGGTCACCGACCGCTCCCAGGGGGTGCAGCTGGCGACGATCCAGGAGTTGGCCCGCTACTGGATGACCGATTACGACTGGCGTGCGTGCGAGACGACGCTGAACTCGCTGCCGCAGTACACGACGAACATCGACGGCGTCGAGATCCACTTCATCCACGTGCGGTCACAGCATGAGAACGCCCTGCCGCTGATCATGACGCATGGCTGGCCGGGCTCGGTCGCCGAGCTACTCGGGGCCGTCGGCCCGCTGACCGACCCGACAGCGCACGGCGGTACGCCCGAGGACGCGTTCCACCTGGTGCTGCCGTCGTTGCCGGGCTACGGCTTCTCCGGCGAGCCGACCGAGCCTGGCTGGAATTCGGCGCGGATGGCGCAGGCGTGGGCGAAACTCATGGATCGCCTCGGGTATTCGCGCTACGTCGCACAGGGCGGCGACGTCGGCGCGGCCGTCACGGACGCCATGGGGCGTCAAGCACCCGAGGGGCTGCTCGGCATCCACGTCAACCTGCTCGCCGGGGCGGTCGGCATCAAGGACACGTTGCCGGCGAATTCCGAGCAGGAGCGCGCCGCGCTCGACGCGCTCAAGCTGTTCTCGATGGACGGTTTCGGCTATTTCCTGGAGCAGTCCACCCGGCCGCAGACGATCGGCTATTCGCTGCTGGACTCGCCCGTCGGGATGGCGGCGTGGATGCTCGACCACGACACGGACAGCTACTTCAAGATCTCCCGCGCTTTCCTCGACGGTGATCCGGCCGGCGGTCTCACCCGGGACAGCATCCTCGACAACATCACGCTGTACTGGTTGACGGGCACCGGTGCTTCGTCCGCCCGGTGGTACTGGGAGCAGGGGCGGTTTCAGGCAGCGGCCCAGGCGGCCGGTCAGGCTCCGCCGCCGGTCACGGTTCCGGTCGGCTTCACCACGTTCCCCGGCGAGATCTGGCCCGCTCCGCGTAGCTGGGCCGAGGCGGTCTACCCCGGCATCGCGTACTTCAACGAGGCTGACCGCGGCGGGCACTTCGCGGCGTGGGAGGAGCCGGAACTCTTCTCCGCCGAGGTGCGGGCCGCGTTCCGGCCGCTGCGCAGCACCTGACGGCCTCACCCGCTGACGGACGAGCGCCTACGCCTGTCGTCGGCCGGGTGGATGGTGCGCACCGGGTCGGGCACCGACCCTCGGGGCTGCCACTCGCGGGGATAGCCGAGGGAGACCTCCTCGAAACGCACCCCGTCGTGGAACGTGGTGCGGGGGATGTGCAGATGCCCGTAGACCACTGTGGCCGCGTCGAAGCGCAGGTGCCAGTCGCTGGTGCGGACGGTGCCGCACCACTGGGCGAACAGCGGGTACCGCAGGACGTCGGTGGGTTCGCGCACCAGCGGGTAGTGGTTGACCAGCACCGTCGGCAGCGCCCTGTCGCGTTCGGCCAGCCGGCGTTCGGTCTCGGTGATCCGGGCCGCGCACCACGCCTCCCGACTCGGGTACGGGTCGGGGTGCAGCAGCGCCTCGTCCGTGCACACCACACCGGCCGCGTACGCCAGCGCCAGCGACTCCTCCTGGGTGTGTGCCTCGGGCACCCGGAACGTGTAGTCGTAGAGCACGAACAGCGGCGCGATGGTGGCCGGGCCGCCGTCGCCGTCCCATACCGGGTACGGGTCCTCCGGGGTGAGCACCCCCAGCCGCCGGCACATCCGGACCAGCTCGCGGTAGCGCTCCTCACCGCGCAACGTGACCGGGTCCCGTGGTGGTGTCCACAGTTCGTGGTTGCCCGGCGCCCAGACGACCCGCGCGAACCGACTGCTCAGCAGCCCGAGTGCCCACTCGATGTCGGCGAACCGGTCGGCGACGTCGCCGGCGACGAGCAGCCAGTCGCCGTCGTTGTCCGGGTGCAGATCCTGCACGAACGCGCGGTTCTGCGGGTGCCCGACGTGCAGGTCGCTGACGGCCCGCAGCCGGGGCGGAAGTTTCACCCCCCGAGGTTAGGACGGCACGGGCGCGTCACGGAACCTCTGCGGCCTGCCGTTCGGGCCGATCTGACGGTCGCATATCCGGCGACCCGACGGGAAAGCGCGGGGGGTCCGACAGCCCGAAACCGGAGCAGGAGACAAACATGCCTTTCATTACCGTGGGTACGGAAAACTCCGCGCCCATCGACCTGTACTACGAGGATCACGGTTCCGGTAAGCCGGTGGTGCTGATCCACGGCTTCCCGTTCAATGGCGCGACCTGGGAGAAGGAGACTCGGGCGCTGCAGAACGCCGGATACCGGACGATCACCTACGATCGCCGCGGTTACGGTAACTCCGCCCAACCGGCGTTCGGGTACGACTACAACACGTTCGCGGCGGACCTGGACGTGTTGATGACCGAGCTGGACCTCAACGAGGTGACCCTGATCGGTCACTCGATGGGCACCGGCGAGGTCATTCGCTACCTGGGCAACTACGGCTCCCAGCGAGTGAGCCGGGCCGTCGTGCTCAGCCCGCTGCAACCGATGCTGGCCAAGGCGAGCGACAATCCGGAGGGCGTCGAGCGGAGCCTGTTCAAGGGCTTCCAGGACGCCATCATCAAGGACCGGTTCGCCTACCTGACGTCCTTCTGCGACGCGTTCTTCAACCCGGACCAGAACATGGGCAAGCGGGTCAGCGAAGAGGCGTACCGGGCGCACTGGCAGATCGGCGCGATGGCCTCCGGCAAGGCCACCCACGACAGTGTGGACGCCTGGCAGGAAGACTTCCGCCAGGACCTGCCGAAGATCAACATTCCGGTGTTGATCGTGCAGGGTGACCAGGACCGGGTGCTGCCGTATCCGGTGACCGGTCAGCGGCTCGGGCCGATGATGCCGACCGGCACGCTCATCACGCTCAAGGGCGCGCCGCACGGTATCCCGTGGACCCACGCCGACGAGGTCAACAAGGCGGTCCTGGACTTCATGAAGCAGCCCGCCAAGGCTCGCGCCTGACCCGTACCGGTAGCCGATCGGACGCCCGCGCCGTGAGGCGCCGCGACACCCGGCCCACGGTTCGCACCGGGGCCGGGTGTCGTCGTCGGTCAGGCCCGGCGGGCCACCACCGCGCCGTTGGCGCCCGGCGCGTCGAACGGCACGATACGCACGTCGACGAAGCCGGCGTCGGTGAGCCAGGCCGCGTACTCGGCACCCGAGTAGTTCCGGCCGCCCTCGGTCTCGACAAGCATGTTCATCCCCATCAGGGCCGCCTCCGGCGGCCCGGTGCGGTCGTCGTTGAGCAGCAGTTCGCAGACGACGATCGCCCCGCCGGGCGGCAACGCCTCATGGCACCGGGCCAGCAACGCCCGGTTGGTCGGCTCGTCCCAGTCGTGCAGGATCATGCTGAGCAGGATGACGTCGTGCCCGTCCGGCAGCGCCGGGTCGGCGAGGAAATCACCGGCCACCGCGTCGATCCGCCCGGTCAGGCCGGCCTCCGCGATCCGCTCCCGGGCCCGCACGCAGACGTGCGGCAGGTCCAGGACGGTCGCCCGCAGCTCGGGCAGGCGTCGGCAGAACTCGATCGGGAACGCGCCTGCCCCGCCGCCCACGTCGAGCAACCGCCGGTGCGCGGAGAAGTCGTACGCGTCGGCCAGCGCGCTGGCGGTGAAGCTGGACGTGGAGAACATCGCGTCCCAGAACTGCGCCAGCATCTGCGGGTCCTCGGTGTCGAACATCGACTGTTGGGACTCCGGGTCCCAGGTCAGCGGTCGATCCGTGCGCAGGGCCTCGCCGATGCGATGCCAGGGCAGGTAGGTGCGCAGGTCCGAGTAGCGGACCTGCGCCCCGAAGTAGTACGGGCGACCCTCGACCAGGAACTGCTCGGCCAACTCGGAGTTGCGGTAACCGTCGCCGGCCTTCTCCAACAGGCCGAGTGACGCACTGGCGGCCAGCAGCAGGTCCGCGGGCCGGTCGGGTAGCCCGAACTCGGCGGCGGCCTGCTCGACGGTCATCGTCCGCCCGCCGGCGAGCCGAGTGAACAGACCGAGTTCAACGCCGGCCGCGAGGGTCTTGAACCCCCACACACCGGCCACCAGACGCATGAGGGGAGTCGGGGTGATCACCCCGACATGAGATCACACATCACACGTTTCCACGATGGATGGTCACGCCCGGATCAGCGTCACCAACCCCGCGGCAACCAGCACCCCGGCCCAGAGTCGGTCCACGTTGAACCAGGCCCGACGCAGCACACCGACCCCGAACACCTGGTAGACCAGCAGCGCCACCGCCAGGGCGACGCCGAGCATGGCCACCGTGTGCACCCCGGCCGCCGCGAGGCCGGACAGCGCACCCACCGGCGCGGCGGCCAGGTGCCCGGAGTGACCCCCGGGCACCGGCTCGACCACCAGCACCGGCAACAGCATCAACCCCGCGCCGTGCGCCGACGACATCAGGAACGACCAGGCGGCGAGCTGCGCCGCCGACAGCCGCATTCCCGCCCAGCGGAAGTGCCGCTCGGAGAGCAGCCGCCACAGCCCGAAGGCCACCAGCACCACACCACCGACCACCGCGAGGGCGCTGCTCGCCGTCACCGAGCGGGTCGCGGCGACCAGCGCGGCGACGATGGCCACCGAGGCGAGATGCCCCGCGGCGATCGGCGGCAGGGCGCGCAGCAACGCCCACCGACTGCGCTCCTGTAGGCCCCGGGCCACAGCGAACAACCAACCCATCGCCGGGTTCAGACCATGGAACGCGCCGAGCGCGGCGAGCGTCGCCACTGTCGTGACGGTCACGGATAGCAGTACGAGTCGGAGGAGGCGTCCCCGCCCTGCAACCGGGTCTGGTGCACCCGCAGGCCCCGGAACTCGTCCCCGTGCGGAAAGAACCGCTCATCCGGGGTGAGCCCGCCGGCGTCCACGTCGACGTCGAGCTTGGCCAGCCAGGCGCCGACACCGTCGGGGTAGAACTGGTCGTCCCACGCGCCGTAGAGCGAATTGCTGACGTAGACCCGCCGGCCGTCCCGGCTGACCTCCACCATCTGCGGGCCACCGGCCAACGCCTCGTCCGGCGCAGACGGGTGCGCGGTCCGGCGGACGATCCCGCCGAGGTGCACCGAGCCCGTCTGCACCGGGTGCAGCGGATCGCTGACGTCGTACTGGCGCAGCTCACCGGTGCCCCAGCAGGAGACGTAGAGGAACCTGTCGTCGACCGACAGGTCGATGTCGGTCACCAGCGGCGGCACCGCCCCGAACGGCTTGAGCAGGTCGGGCAGGTCCGCCGCATCGGCCGGCTCGGCCGGGATGTCGATGACCTTGGTGACCGCCCAGGCGTCCCCGTCGCGGTGCCACAGCCAGATCGAGGCGGACAGGTCCTCGACGCTGATCACCACCCCGACGAACCCGTACGACTTCGTCGGATCGTGCGCCGGGCGCAGCTCCAGCGGCATCTGGTACTGATCGCCCAGATCGACCCGTTGGACGTGCCGGCGTTTCGCCAGGTCCCAGAAGTGGATGGCGTGCCCGTAGCGTCGGCCCAGCAGCAACTCACCGATGATGCCGTCCTCGATCATCGACGGGGTGCCCCACTCGCTGGTGACCAGCACGTCCTGGGTCAGGTGCCACCACACGTCGTACGCCAGGAACTGCGGCCCCCGGTCGGCCTCCCACGCCCCGCGGACCTCGAACGTGGTGTGGTCGAGGATGGCGATGCCACCCGGGCCCTCCGCGCCGTCCGCGCCGCCGAGAGCGGAGAGGTAGATGCCGTCCGGGCCGCAGTGCACTGTGTGCGGCCGCGAGTAGCCGGCCCGCTTCGCCAACTCCTCCGCCCCGATCACCTTGACGATCTGCGGCTGGCGCGGATCGGGCTGGGTGTCGAGCACGTGGATGCGCGACGACCGCAGGCCGGGCACGATCAGGTAGCGCCGCTCGACGTGCGGGTGCGGGGCGGTCGGGCAGAGCGCGCTGCTGCACGCGTTCCAGCCGAAGTGGTGCAGCTCGTCACCGACGTACGGCAGGTCGGTCCAGCCGACGACCCGGCCGTAGTCGGGGGAGTCGGGGTCGGTGTCCAGCACCACTATGGCGTCCGGACGGGTGGCCGTCCGGTCGAAGGCCGCCACGTAGGCGAGCTTCTCCACCGGTGCGGTCACTGCCTCGCGGGGCGAGGGGTAGAACGTCGGGTCGGGGGTCCAGCGGGTCATCACAGCTCCGCTCGTCAGGTGGTGGGAACGCCGAGTCGGTCGAGCAGGTGGCGGCGCAGCGCGCCGAAGGCCGGGTCATCCGGCGTACGGGTCGGGCCGAGGTCGACGGGCAACTCCGCGGCGATGCGCCCCTCGTCGAGGAGCAGGATCCGGTCGGCGAGCAGCAGCGCCTCCTCCACGTCGTGGGTGACCAGCAGGGCGGCGAAGCCGTGCTCGGCGCGCAGCCGGCGCAGCAGGATCTGCATCCGCAGTCGGGTCAGCGCGTCCAGGGCGCCGAACGGCTCGTCGAGCAGCAGCAGGTCCGGTTCGCGGACCAGGGCCCGCGCCACTGCCACCCGCTGTGCCTGCCCACCGGACAACTCGGCCGGCCAGGCGCGATCCCGCTCGGCCAGACCGACCTCGGCCAGCGCCCGCCGGATCCGCCCCGGGCCGTCCGCGCCGGACAGGCCCAGCCCCACGTTCTCCGCCACGCGTTTCCACGGCAGCAACCGGTGCTCCTGGAAGACCACGGCTGCGGTGCCGTGCACGACGCTCGTCCCGCTGGCCTCGCCGTCCAACCCGGCGAGAATCCGCAGCAGCG
This sequence comes from Micromonospora sp. NPDC048842, assembly GCF_040649935.1. NCBI lineage: Bacteria > Bacillati > Actinomycetota > Actinomycetes > Micromonosporales > Micromonosporaceae > Micromonospora > Micromonospora sp. NPDC048842. Next base: position 382,071 of record NZ_JBEZGK010000003.1, read on the forward strand.
TGCTCTTGCCGGAACCGCTGCCGCCCAGCAGGGCCACCACCTCACCGCGGGCGATGGTCAGGTCGACCCCGGCCAGCACTACCGTCGGCCCGAACGCTCGGCGCACCGCGTGGGCGGTGAGCACCGGCTCGGTGCCGTTCAGGTGGCCCGCAGTCCGCGACGCCATGTCAACATCCTCCTCTCCAGGACGCGTAGCGCACTATCGGATATCAGCCCGAGTAGGGCGTAGACGAGCAGGCCGAGCACCACCACGTCGGTCTGGCTGAACTCCCGCGCCTCCATCATCAGAAAGCCGATCCCGGTCTGGGCGTTCACCTGTTCGCCGACGACCAGGCTGAGCCAGGCCGCCCCGATCGCCAGCCGTAGGCCGAGGAACAGGGACGGCAGCGCGCCGGGCAGCACCACGTGCCGCAGTCGGGCGGCCTGCCCCAGACCACAGGTACGCGCCGCCTCCACCAGCCGTTCGTCGATGTCCCGGATGCCGGCGTAGGTGTTGAAGTAGATGGGGAAGAACGCGCCCAGAGCCACCAGGCTGATCTTGAGTGATTCGCCGATGCCGACCCAGATGATCAGCAACGGGACCAGCCCGAGGTGCGGCAACATCCGGGCCATCTGCACCGGCGGGTCGACCAGGTCGTCACCGAGCCGCAGCAGCCCGGCCACGGTGCCCAGGACCAAGGCCAGGAGACCGCCGATCAGCAGACCCGCCCCGGCCCGGGTGAGGGAGTCCAGCAGGTGGATGCCGAGCGTCCCGTCCCGGCTCAGCCGCCAGCCGGTGGCCAGGACGTCGCTGGGCGCGGGCAGCTTCTCGGCCGCCAGCAGCCCGGTCCGTGCGGCCAATTCCCACCCCAGGACCAACACCAGCGGGCTCACCACCCGCCGCCAGCGTCGGGCCGGCCGCTGACGACGGGGTACGACAGGCACCGCCGCCACGACCTCGTCGGGCACCTCGACGAGGCTGGTACGACTCACTGGAACACCTCGTTGAACCGGCCGTCGACCCGGGATCGGAGGTCGACCGGCCCCGGGATGAGTTCCAGGGCGATGAAGCTGTCGGTGATCGCCTGCAGTTCGTCGCCGATGGCCGGGGTGACCGGGGCGAGGGGCCTGGCGCTGCGGGCCAGGGCGCGGCTGGTGACGTCCTGCGGGATCTTCAGCTCCGGCGCGAGGGTGCTGGCTCGCTCCTCGGGGTTGGCGATACCCCAGTCGGTCACCTCGCGGTAGCGCTGGAGGAACGCGCGGATGTCGTCCGTCCGCTTGTCGAGCGCCCGGGGCGTGGCCAGGACGTACTCGCGGTTGCTGGCCAGGCCGGTCGCGTCGGCGAGCACCTGGACCCCCGGCTGCTCGGCCAGGGCGAAGTACGGGTCCCAGATCACCCAGGCGTCGATTTGGCCGCCGTCGAAGGCGGGCCGCCCCTCGGCGGGCCTGAGGTACTTGACCTGGATGTCCTTCAACGTCATGTTGTGCGCCTCCAGCAGGCGCACCAGCAGCCAGTGCACGTTGGACCCCTTGTTGAGTGCCACCGTCTTGCCCTTGAGGTCGGCGAAGCTGCGGTAGCCCCTGTCGGCCTTGACCAGCACGGCCTCACCCTGCGGAATCGGCGCCGAGGTGCCGATGACGGAGAACGGGATCCTCCCGGCGGCGGCGAAGACGGGCGGCGCCTCGCCGACCTGTCCGATGTCGATGGAGCCGGCCTTGAGCGCCTCGGTGAGCGCGGGGCCGCTCTCGAACAGCGACCACTCCACATCCGGTGCGGCGCCGCGCGCCTTGACCAGGCTCAGTCCGCCGAAACGCTGGTAGCCGATCCGGAGCTTGTTCTTGGTGCCGCCCGCATCGGCGGACCCGCCGCACGCGCTCACCGCGACAGTGGCGAGCAGGGCCACTGTGGTGAGCACGGCCGTCATGAGGCGGCGATGCGGGGGACGGCTCGTCGACGGGGTGGGCATGGCGGCTCCTCGGGTCGGGCGAACGGGGGCGGCGGCGCATCGACAGGTGTCGGCGTCGGCAGTAGCCTACTAACCCGATAGGTTTTATGGGTAGGCTGTCGGCGGGATCGTCCCACCCCTCAGGAGGTGCCCGCCTCGCCTCGCGCGCCGACCACCCCCCGCTGGAGGAAAGAGCCCCGATGACCCTCACCTTCCACTGGTTCCTGCCCACAAACGGCGACAGCCGGGACATCGTCAGCGGCCGAGCAACTCGGCTTCGTCGGTGCGCTCACCCCGACCGGCGCCTGGTGCGAGGATGCTTGGCTCAGCACCGCGATGCTCACCGAGGTGACCGAACGACTCAAGTTCCTGGTCGCCTTCCGGCCAAGCCGCCGACGCCGGGCGGGAGCTGCGCTTCGGCATCCGGTTGCACGTCATCGCGCGCGACACCACCGAGCAGGCCTGGTCGCAGGCCCAGCGTCTACTCGACGGGGTCTCCGAGGCCGACATCCGGGCCGTGCAGGAGGGTCTGCGCCGCAGCGAGTCCGAGGGGCAGCGCCGCATGCTCGACCTGCACGGTGGCTCCCGCGACGGCCTGGAGATCGCCCCCAACCTGTGGGCGGGGTCGGGCTGGTCCGCGGCGGGGCCGGCACCGCGCTGGTGGGCAGCCACGCCGAGGTCGCCGACCGGATCGCGGAATACCACTCGCTCGGCATCGACGAGTTCATCCTCTCCGGCTATCCGCACCTGGAGGAGGCGTACTGGTTCGGTGAGGGAGTGCTGCCGATCCTGCGCGACCGAGGGCTGTGGCGGCACCCCGACGGTCAGCCCGGGGCCGGCGACCACGTCGACGTCCCGTTCGCCGGCGCGCCAGCGCCGCAGCCCGTCGGATCCCGCTGACCGGCTGTCACCGGCTAACCGGCGATTGTCCAAGCCACCAGTGCCGGCAGGGTCAGTAGGTAGGCGCTGCCGCAGACCCGGAACGCGCTGTCCGTGGCTCGGCCGGACAGTCCACGACGGCCGGTGAGCACCTCCAGCGGAGTGGTGCCCTCGTTGTCGCCACCGTCCTCGAAGGTCAACGCAGACACCAGGAGCAGAACGTCGGCCGCGATGAGAAGGGGCCACGCAGACGGTGGCGCGGAGAATCCGGCGTAGATCAGCGGCCCTAGCACGATCGCGGGCACGATGCCGAGCGAGAAAGCGCTCACGACGGTCGCGATGATGGCATACCAGCCGAACGTCGTCAGTCGCAGAAGCACAGCCAGTCCGACGACCGTGACCTGAACTACACCCATTGACACCGCACTGACCCTTCTACGACCGCATCGCGCACCGCGAGCTGGTCAAACCTGACCCGCGTACTCGTCGGCGCGGCGTCCCCGCTGGTCTGCACCGTCAGAGTGGCTGTAGGGCTGGGCGTGTCCTCGACGATGACCACGTCCGTCACACCTGCCGGCAGGTCGGCAGGCCATCCGGCATCGTCGGTCGGGTCGCTGGTCAGGAGGCGCGCGGCACGTCCCTTCAGGCCCGTGTCGGTAGCCCGCACCGGCCGCCACGCCATCAACGCCGGCCTGGTCGGCTGGTTGACGGGCACACGCGAAGGCGCAGCCGTGCTCGGTGGTGCCCAGCTGCCGTCCGGCTGCTGGCGGCGCCTGGGCCGGTCACTGACCGATCCACATGTGCAGGAGGTCTTCCTTGTCCACGACGCGGCGCTCGGAGAGCTCGGCGAGCAGCTCCAGATGAACGGGTCCGTCGAAGATCTCGGCCTGGTCGGGGCGCAGCGCCCCGCCGAGACCCAGGGCCGGGACAAAGCCATAGATGGTGTCGGGGCCTACCGGACCACGCAGTGCGAGTACCCGATCGAACAACGGCTTCCTGTCGGCGCCGTGAAGGTCGACGCTGCGGCGATCCTGGGACATCAACAGCGCGTAGAGCCGGTCGTCGCGGCGATCGTCCGACATCGCGCGGCCCGCCCGATCCGTGTGGACCACCCACCCGTACTGCGCGGTGATCGTCAACCGTGAGCCTGTCTGCTGCCCCCACACCTGTACATCGCCGAACGCGCTGCGGCTCACGGCAATCCATCGTTCTTCTTCCGGTAGGGCAAGGCCGTTGGTCCACGCGTCGACCGCCGGCTGCCACACCTCGGGATCACACAACCAGAACGATCCGTTACCGAAGCCGGCGAATCCGTACGTACGCCAACACGCCAGCAGTAGATCAGGCACGACACCTTCGAACTGAGCCAGGCGATCAGCGTGGACCGGAGCGGAACAGGTTGAAGGTCCCCAAATACCAGCCAATTCCGCTACGTCATCGACCATCGGCCTGCCTGCCCCTCGTGCCGCTAATCTGCCGCCAAGCTAGCCGGGCCGCATCTGGCAACTCGCCAAGGTACACCCACAGGACCGCGGCGGGTCAGCCGGCGAACCGCCGGCCGACCCGCCGCCCCGCGAGGCTCACCACGGTGCTGCCGGCCGCCATCCCGACCAGCACCAGAATCCCGCCGACCACCCACAGCCCGCTGTCGTCGGTCCCGGCGGCCCGCCACGACCAGACCGCCGTGAACGCCACAGTCATCACCGGCGCCACCAGCCACGGGCTGAGCCGCGTCCCGGCGAGCGCGGCCAGCAGCACGAGCGTCAACACACAGCCGATCACCTGCCACGGCTCGTACGGGCCGCTGCTCGCGCCGGTCTGCGCGTCGACCGTGTACCGGGTGTCCCAGCCCAGCCAGAGGATCCACGCCCCGACCGTGGCCGCCGCCAGGAACAGAACACCGAGCAGTGCGCGGGTACTCCTCGTCGCCGTCATCCGGCGATCATCCCTTGCCTGCCGCGCTACGGGAACACGGACCGGCCTTCAGCCGCCGACCGGCGCGATCCCCATTGGACTGTTGCCTCGGCCGGCGGCGATCCTCTACGGTCTGCTCAGCGGTGGGCGGTGCGGTCCGCATCCGACCCGACACCGCCGGATGCCCGTCGTGCGGGCCGGGATGGTGGAGTCCCGGGTCGCCCCGTCGGCGGTGACCCGGCGGTCGTGTGACTCCCAGCTCGTCCCCGGGCGCTGATGCCCGGCGCGGCTCCGCGTGGAGCCGACGGCGAGCCGGGGCACGCCGACCCACCGGGAGAGCCCCGTGTTCCTCAGCCCGCACGAGCAGGACCGCCTGCTCGTCCACGTCGCGGCCGATGTCGCCCGCGCCCGCCGCGAACGCGGCCTCCGCCTCAACTACCCCGAAGCCGTCGCGGTGCTCACCGCGTTCCTCCTCGAGGGGGCCCGCGACGGGCGGTCGGTGGTCGACCTGATGTCGGCCGGCCGGGCGGTGCTCGGCCGCGACGACGTCCAGGACGGCATCCCCGAACTGCTGAGGGAGGTGCAGGTGGAGGCAACGTTCCCGGACGGCACCAAGCTGGTGACGGTGCACCACCCGATCCCGTGATCCCCGGGGAGATCCTGCCGGCGGCAGATCCGGTCGAGATCAACGTGGGTCGTCCGGTGACCACACTGCTCGTGGTCAACACGGCCGACCGCCCGGTGCAGGTCGGCTCGCACTACCACTTCGCCGAAGCCAACCCGGCGCTGTCGTTCGATCGGGGCGCGGCCTGGGGGCAGCGGCTCGCCGTTCCGGCCGGCACCTCCGTCCGGTTCGAGCCGGGCATCAACCGCAGCGTCGACCTCGTGCCACTCGGCGGCGCACGCGTCGTGCCGGGCCTGCGCGCAGAGTGCGCCGGGCCGTTGGACCCGTCACCGCACGCGGTCACGGCCGACGGGTCGCCGCGGTGAGCGCCGTGCGGCGGGACCGTTACATCGACCTGTACGGGCCGACGACCGGCGACCGGATCCGACTGGCCGACACCAACCTGCTCATCGAGGTGGAGACCGACCACTGCGTGGGCGGCGACGAGGCGGTCTTCGGCGGCGGGAAGGTGATCCGCGAGTCGATGGGGCAGTCCCGTGCCACCCGCGCCGAGGGGGCCCTGGACACCGTCATCACCGGCGCGGTGGTGCTCGACCACTGGGGAGTGGTCAAGGCCGACGTGGGGCTGCGCGACGGGCGCATAGTGGCGCTCGGCCGGGCCGGCAACCCGGACACCATGCCCGGTGTCCATCCCGACCTGGTCATCGGCCCGTCGACCGAGGTGATCGCGGGCAACGGGCGGATCCTCACCGCCGGCGCTGTCGACACCCACGTGCACTTCATCTGCCCGCAGATCGTCACCGAGGCGCTGGCCAGTGGCATCACCACGATGGTCGGCGGTGGGACCGGGCCGGCCGAGGGGACCCGCGCGACAACCGTCACCCCGAACGCCTGGCACCTGGCCCGGATGCACGAGGCGCTGGACACGATGCCGGTCAACGTGCTGTTGCTCGGCAAGGGCAACACCGTCTCCAGCGAGGCGCTGTGGGAACAGTTGCGGGCCGGTGCGGGCGGTTTCAAGCTGCACGAGGACTGGGGCACCACACCGGCGGCCATCGACGCCTGCCTGCGGGTGGCGGACGCGTCCGGTGTCCAGGTGTCGATCCACACCGACACGCTCAACGAGGCCGGGTTCGTGGCCGACACCCTGCAGGCCATCGGTGGACGGGCGATCCACTCGTACCACACCGAGGGAGCCGGCGGCGGGCACGCACCAGACATCATCACAGTGGCCAGCGAGCCGAACGTGCTGCCGTCGTCGACCAACCCGACCCGGCCTTACACCGCGAACACCCTGGCCGAGCACCTGGACATGTTGATGGTCTGCCACCACCTCAACCCGTCAGTGCCGGAGGACCTGGCCTTCGCCGAAAGCCGGATCCGACCGTCCACGATGGCCGCTGAAGACCTGCTGCACGACCTCGGCGCCATCTCGATCATCGGCTCCGACGCGCAGGCGATGGGCCGGGTCGGCGAGGTGATCATGCGGACCTGGCAGAGCGCCCACGTGATGAAGGACCGGGTCGGCGCCCTGCCGGGTGACGGGCCTGCCGACAACCACCGGGCCCGACGGTACGTGGCGAAGTACACCATCTGCGCCGCGATGGCCAACGGCCTGGAACGGGAGATCGGGTCGGTCGAACCGGGCAAGCTCGCCGACCTGGTGCTCTGGGATCCGGCGTTCTTCGGCGTCCGGCCGCACCTGGTACTCAAGGGCGGCATGATCGCGTACGCCCAGATGGGCGACGCCAACGCCTCGATCCCGACACCGCAGCCGATGCTGCCGAGGCCGATGTTCGGGGCGTACGGCGCGGCGGCTGCCGCCACCAGCCTGGCCTTCGTGGCCCCGGCGGCCCTGGACGCCGGGCTCCGCCTGGATGTGCGTCGCCGGGTGGTGCCGGTGAGCGACGTACGGTCGCGGGGCAAGGCCGACCTGCCGGAGAACAACGCGATGCCGCGCATCGAGGTGGACCCGGACACCTTCACAGTGCGGATCGATGGGCAGGTGGTGGAGCCGGACCCGGTGACCCGGCTGCCGATGGCCCAGCGGTACTTCCTGTTCTGATGGCGACGCCGAGTCTGCTGTTGTTGTTGGCCGACGGACGCTTCCCGGCCGGTGCGCACGCGCACTCCGGTGGTCTGGAGGCGGCCGTCGCCGCCGGCCGGGTCACCGACCTGGCCTCGTTGGAGGCGTTCCTGGCCGGCCGGCTGGCCACCGCCGGTCTGGTCGGCGCGGCGTTCGCGGCGGCCGCACACCGGGCGGCGGTGGCCGAGACCGCCGACCCGGCTGAGTCTGTGGCCCGGTCGGGGGCGCTGGCTCGGCTCGACGCGGAGCTGGACGCGCGTACCGCCGCCCCGGCGTTACGGGCGGTCTCGCGCCGACAGGGTCGGGCGCTGCTGCGCGCCGGCCGGGCCATCTGGTCGGATGCCCCGTTCGCCGACCTGCCCGCGACGCCCGGTGGCGCACACCAACCGTTGGTGCTCGGGCTGCTCTGCGCCGCGGCCGGGTTGTCCCGCGCCGAGACCGCCACGATCGCCGCGTACGGGACGCTGACCGGGGCGGCCAGCGCCGGCGTACGCCTGCTCGGCCTCGACCCGTACCAGGTCCAGGCCCTGCTGGTCGGCCTGGCCGACGCCTGCGACGGCACGGCCGCCGACGCGGCACGGGCCGCCGATGATCCACCGGAGCGGCTGCCGGCCGCAGCAGCTCCACTCGCCGACATCCATGCCGAAATCCATGCCACCTGGGAGGTGCGTCTCTTTGCGTCCTGACACTGTTGTGCCGAGCGCTGTGCCCGCCGTCGAACCGATCACGCCACCGCCGGCCACGCCACCGCCGGCCACGCCGCCCCACGACGAGACCGTTCCGCACACCCATCCGGAGCCGGGGGTGGACCCTCATCCGCCGTTGGCGCGTGCCGGCCGTGCACTGCGGGTGGGCATCGGCGGCCCGGTCGGCTCCGGCAAGACGGCCCTGGTGGCCGCGCTCTGCCGTGCCTTCGCCGACGAGTTGCGGCTCGGCGTGGTGACAAACGACATCTACACGACCGAGGATGCCGACTTCCTCCGGCGGGCCGGCGTGCTGGACCCGGCCCGGATTCGCGCGGTGGAGACCGGTTGCTGCCCGCACACGGCGATCCGTGACGACATCGGCGCCAACCTGGACGCCGTCGACGAACTGGCCGAGGCGGTCGGCCAGTTGGACCTCGTCCTGGTGGAGAGCGGTGGGGACAACCTGACCGCGACCTTCAGCCGGGGGCTGGTCGACCGGCAGATCTTCGTGGTCGACGTGGCGGGCGGGGACAAAGTGCCCCGCAAGGGTGGGCCGGGGGTAACCGCCGCCGACCTTCTCGTGATCAATAAGACCGACCTGGCGCCGATGGTGGGTGCCGACCTCACCGTCATGGATCGTGACGCGCGGGCCCGGCGCGGCGACCTCCCGACCCTCTTCCTGTCCATCGTGGGAGACCCCACGGCAACGTCCGTAGCGGACTGGATCCGCCACGAGTTGGCCCACCACGCCGCCCTGCATCCACTGGCCGTGCCGGTCGGCCCGGCCTGATGCGAGCGCTCGCTCGACTGGTCGCCCGAGCCGACGGCCGGGGCGGTACGGCCCTTGTCAAGCTGCACGGCGAAACGCCGTTGCTGCTGCGCCAGACTCCGACCGACGGTGGTGTCGCCACTGTGCACCTCGTCGGCGGGGCGGCCGGGCCGCTCGCCGGGGACGATCTGCGCCTGGAGATCGAGGTCGGGCCGGGCGCGGCCGTCCGGGTGCACAGCGTCGCCGCGTCGATCGCCCTACCGGGTCGCGCGGGTGCCGTCTCCCGGATGGCGGTTCGGGCGGTGGTGCACGCCGGCGCCACGCTGCACTGGCTTCCGGAACAGTTGGTCGCGGCGGCCGGCTGCGCGCACCTCGCCGAGTCCCGGATCGAGCTGGCCGCCGGCGCGAGCCTGCGGTGGCGCGACGAGCTGATCTGCGGCCGGCACGGCGAGGCCCCCGGCGGCGCCGTCGTGCACACCCAGGTCGACTACGCGGATCGGCCACTGCTGCGCCAGTCCCTCGCGGTGGGACCGCACGCGCCGGGCTGGGCCGGCCCGGCGGTGCTCGGCGGCGCCCCGGCCACCGGTTCGCTGCTGGTGGTCGACCCCTCGCGACCCGCCGAACCGCCAACGGCCGAGGGCAGCGTCGCCCGGCTGCCATTGGCCGGCGGCCCGGCCACACTGTGGACGGCCACCGCTCCCGACGCGCACACCCTGCGGACCCACCTAACGGTCTAGGAGCCGCTACCGGGCCGAGTGCCGGTCCTGCCGGTCCTGCCGGTCCTGGCGGTCTTGGCGCGATCCGTCTTGGCCCCGCGCGATGCCGTCTTGGCCCTGCGCGACGCCGCCATGGCCCGTGTGCCCGCGGCGGCCGAGCGGGGATCAGCCAAGACCGCCGAGACCGTTCCCGAGGCCAGGTTGGTGCAGAGCACGACGGTGCCGGCCGGCGGACACTCCAGAGAGCGTGATGTCTGTGAGTCATCACGATGACTCACAGACATCACGCTTCCTGCCGTGTGGGGTGGGAGGTCGGGCCGCGCTCACGGCCGTGCCGAACGAACCGCGAGCCCGAACGCCCAGAGCCCGGAAGCGCGAACGCCCGGAGCCCGGAAGCGCGGAGCCCGGAGCGGGGAGCGGGGAGCGGGGAAGGGGTCAGCGGTGTGGGCCGGCCGCGTCGGCGTGCACTCGTTGCCGGGCCGGGTCGAGGCGGTCGATCAGGTCGTCGAGCTGGCGTACGAGGTTGGCGGCCGGGGGCGTGCCCGGCCCGCTGGTCTCCGCGACGCCCATCTCCGTGATGCCCAGTTCGGCGATGCTGGCTCGGACCCGCTCGTCCAGGCGGGCGTGCTCACGGCGGCCCCGAACGGTCAGGTACGCCCGAATCCGGCGGCGGTCGATCGGATCGATCCGGCGGAAGACGAGGTTGCGGTCGACGAGTTGGTCGACCAGCTTGGTGAGGGTGCCCGGCGGCAGCGACGCCTCGGCGGACACCTCGCTCATCGGGTGACCCTGGCCGTCGGCGAGCAGGCAGAGCACTCGCCATGCCTCGATGCTGATCGCGTCGTCGGCCAGAACGGCGCCCAGCCGGCGGGAGAGCAGCCGTTCGGCGCGGGTGAGCGAGCGCAGCAGGTCGGCTGGCGCCCCGGGCACGTTAGACATGAAACTCCCTGGTCCGGTGGCCCTGTCATGGTAGCGAGTCGTCCCGGTCAGTGGTGAGCGCTGGTCTTCCGTGGTGGGCCGGGCAATCATGTGCTCATGTCCGCGCCGGCACCGCCGTGGCTGACCGTCGACCGTGCCGTGGTCAGCATCGCGCTGGTCTATCCGATGCGCGGGCCGGCCGGCATGTTCGGCCCCACCTGTGAGCTCTGCGCGCAGCTCGCGGTCGAAGAGATCAATCGGTGCGGTGGCGTGCTGGGCCGGGAGGTCCGGCTGGTGCCGGTCGACGGTGGCGCGCCGCCGGCCGAGGTGGCCGCCGAGGTCGAGGCGTTGGTGTCGGTGGGAGCCGTGCAGGGGGTGACGGGGTGGCACATCTCCTCGGTGCGCCAGGCGTTGGCGCCCCGCGTCGCGCACCGGGTGCCGTACGTCTACACCGCACTCTACGAGGGCGGCGAACGTACCGAAGGGGTCTTCCTGACCAGCGAGACGCCGGATGCCCAACTGTGGCCCGCGATGCGGCTACTCGCCGGGGAGCAGGGTGTGCGCCGCTGGTTCGTGGTCGGCAACGACTACGTGTGGCCGCGTCGTACGTCGCGGGCGGCCCAGCGGTACGCGCTGCGCGGCGGCGGGCAGGTGGTGGGGCGGCACTTCCTGCCGTTGGACGCGCACGACTTCACCGAGGTGTTGCGCCGCATCGAGCACAGTGACGCGGACGCGGTGCTGATGCTGCTGGTCGGTGCCGACGCGGTCCGCTTCAACCGCGCGTTCGCCCGATCCGGCCTGGATCAGCGCTGCCTGCGGCTGAGCACCCTGATGGACGAGAACATGCTGTTGGCCAGCGGCGCCGGCGCGACCCGGAGGCTGTACAGCACCGCGGGCTTCTTCGCCGGGCTGGTCACACAGGAGAATCTCGACTTCCACGGCGAGTTCGCGCGGCGTTTCGGGGTGGAGGCGCCGCCGCTGGGCAGCCTGGGGGAGTCCTGCTACGAGGGCGTCATGCTGCTCGCCGCGCTGATCGGCCAGGCCCGCACCCTCGACGTACGGGCCATCGAGACGGCCGCCGAAACGGTCGCCTACCACGGGCCGCGTGGGCGGTTGCGGCTGCGTCAGCGGCACGTCCGGCAGCGCATCTACCTGGCCGAGGCCGACGGGCTCGACTTCACGGTGCTCGCCCAGCTCTGAACCGGGCATGGTAGTCGGCACACCCGACCCTTGACAGCGCCACCCGACGCCGTCCTAAGATGCTTCCTGCGTGAAGTATCTGGCCACGGGTCAGATCTCACCATTGCGTGCCCACCGTCGGCGGATTCGTCCGTCGACCATTGTGGTGGCACTTATCATGCGTTTTCCGAACGGCCGACACCGTTTCCTCCCCAACGGTGTCGGCCGCTTTTCGTGCGCGCCTCGACGGTCCCGTCGGAAACAGTCAATTAAGGACTGGGAAACACCCGCGCAATCATGCCGGTCGACGCTTTCGGTGCCCATATCCGATCCGGTGCCCTGCGCGGCGTCCACCCGTCGACCTTGGCATCGCCCACGTCAGCTCCATCGGACCGCACCGACCGTCCTTTCGCCACTTGAGTGCACCGCAGGGAGAGTAGATGTCATTATTCCGGGGCCGCCGCATCCTGGCGGGTGCCATGACCCTGGTCGCCGCGGCCGCGTTGACCGCGTGCGGCAGCAAGACCACCGACGAGGGCGGCGCGACCGGCGTCACCGCCGACGTCTCCGGCGACACCGTCAAGGTGGGCCTGCTCAACTCGCTCTCCGGGACCATGGCGATCAGCGAGGTCACCGTCCGCGACTCCATCATGCTCGCCGTCGATGAGATCAACGCGGCCGGCGGTGTCCTCGGCAAGAAGATCCAGCCGGTTGGTGAGGACGGCGCCTCGGACTGGCCCACCTTCGCGGAGAAGGCCGAGAAGCTCATCTCCGAGGACCGGGTGGCCGCCGTCTTCGGCTGTTGGACGTCGGCCAGCCGCAAGGCGGTCAAGCCGGTGTTCGAGAAGAACAAGGCGCTGCTGTTCTACCCGGTGCAGTACGAGGGACTTGAGCAGTCGCCCTACATCTTCTACACCGGAGCGACGACCAACCAGCAGATCGTTCCCGGGCTGGACTACCTGAAGTCGCAGGGCGCGAAGTCGGTCTATCTGGTCGGTAGCGACTACGTCTTTCCGCGGACCGCCAACAAAATCATCAAGGCGTACGCGGCCGCGAACGGGATGACGGTGCTCGGTGAGGATTACGCGCCGCTGGGCTCCACCGAGTTCGGCACCATCGTCAACAAGGTCAAATCGTCCGGCGCGGACGCGGTGTTCAACACGCTCAACGGTGACAGCAACGTGGCCTTCTTCAAGGAGTACAAGTCCGCGGGCCTGAGCGCCGCCGCGATGCCTGTGGTGTCGGTGTCGATCGCCGAGGAAGAGGTGAAGGGCATCGGCACCCAGTACCTGGAGGGTCAGTTGACGGCCTGGAACTACTACCAGACCACCCCAGGCGCGGCGAACTCGAAGTTCGTGGCCGCGTACAAGGCGAAGTACGGCGCGGACAAGCCGACCAGCGATCCGATGGAGGCCGCGTACGTCGGCGTGCACCTGTGGAAGGCGATGGTCGAGAAGGCCGGCGCCTTCGACGTGGAGAAGGTCCGCTCCGCCTCGGACGGAATCACCTTCGACGCGCCGGAGGGCCTGGTCACCGTCGACGGCAAGACCCAGCACATCGCCAAGACCGCCCGGATCGGCAAGATCGGCGCGGACGGCCTGATCACCGAGGTGTGGAACTCCGGCAAGCCGGTCGCGCCGGACCCGTACCTCAAGACCTACCCGTGGGCGAGCGGCCTGAGCTGACGACGCCGGCCCGGGCGGAACGCGTTGCCGCGCGCTCCGCCCGGGCCACCCGACCAGCAGTTCGGAGTACCCACAGTGACAGTCCTCTTCGGTCAACTCTTCACCGGCATCAGCATCGGCGCGGTGCTGCTGCTCATCGCGCTCGGCCTCGCGCTGACCTTCGGCCAGATGAACGTGATCAACATGGCGCACGGTGAGTTCATCATGGCCGGCGCGTACACCACCTACGTTCTGCAACAGAGCATCACCGGCGCCGGCCTGTCGCTGGCGGTCGCGCTACCGGTGGCGTTCGTGGTCGCCGGCACCATGGGTGTCCTGCTGGAGGTGCTGCTCATCCGCCGGCTCTACGCCCGGCCGCTGGACACCCTGCTGGTCACCTGGGGCGTGTCACTGATCTTGCAACAACTGGCCCGGGACATCTTCGGCAGCCCGAACGTGCAGACCCGCGCGCCCGAGCTGCTCACCGGCAACGTGGCGCTGCCCGGCGGGCTGACCATCGCCAACAACCGGCTGTTCATCCTGGCCCTGGCGCTGGCCGCCGTCGCGGCGCTCACCCTGGCGCTGCGACTCACCCCGCTCGGGCGTCGTATCCGCGCTGTGGTGCAGAACCGCGACCTCGCCGCCGTGTCCGGCATCGCCACCTCTCGGGTCGACCGGACGACCTTCTTCCTCGGCTCCGGCCTGGCCGGGCTCGCCGGGGTGGCCCTCACCCTGCTCGGCCCGATCGGCCCGACCATGGGCACCAACCTGATCATCGACGCCTTCCTGGTCGTCGTGGTCGGCGGGATCGGCCAACTCAAGGGCAGTGTGATCGTCGCCTTCGCCCTCGGCGTGCTCCAGGCCACCGGGGAGTACCTGACCACCCTCAGCGTCGCCAAGGTGATCGTGTTCGTGGCGATCGTCGCGTTCCTCCAGTGGCGGCCACAGGGCCTGTTCACCCTGCGGACCAGGAGCCTCGCATGACAGCCGTCACCCCCGCGCCACCCGACACCGCCGTCCGCCCGGCGCCCGCCGGCGCCGTACCACCGGGCCGCCCCGCCGGCCGCTCGCGACTACGGACCCTGGCCGGCTTCGCCTTCGGCGCGGCGCTGCTGTTCGCCGTCGCCCCGCTGGTGTTGTCGGACTTCCGGCTGGCGTTGCTCGCCAAGTATCTCTGCGTCGCCATGGTCGCGGTCGGCATCGGGATCGCCTGGGGCCGGGGCGGGATGCTCACCCTCGGCCAGGGTGTCTTCTTCGGCCTCGGCGGCTACGCGATGGCCATGCACCTCAAGCTCGCCGACGCGGGCCCGGGTGGGATGCCCGACTTCATGCAGCTGTACGGGCAACTCGACGAGCTGCCGCTGTGGTGGCGGCCGTTCGCCAGCCCCTGGTTCGCGTTGCCCGCCACGGTGCTGCTGCCGATGATCGTCGCCTTCGGGCTCGGCTCGCTGGTCTTCCGTCGCCGGGTGCGCGGCGCGTACTTCGCCATCCTCAGTCAGGCGCTCGCCGCCGCGATGGTGATCCTGCTGATCGGCCAGCAGGGCACCACGGGTGGCACCAACGGGCTCACCGACATCAAGGGCTTCTTCGGCTACGACCTGGACGACCCGGTCAACCAGCGGATGGTGTACTTCATCATCGCCGGGACGCTGCTGGCGTTGCTCGCACTGGCCCGCCAGCTCATCCACAGCCGCTACGGCGAGTTGCTGGTGGCGGTTCGCGACGGTGAGGAACGGGTCCGCTTCCTCGGCTACGACCCGGCGTCGGTCAAGCTGGTGGCGTACGTGGTGGCGGCGGGCATGGCCGGGCTGGCCGGTGCGCTGTTCGTGCCGGCGGTGGGCATCATCTCGCCCGCGCTGATCGGCATCGTCCCGTCGATCGAGTTCGTCATCGGCGTCGCGGTGGGCGGCCGGGCGACACTGCTCGGTCCGGTGCTCGGCGCGGTGGCGGTGGCCTGGGCGCGTACCGCGCTCTCCGAGCGTTTCCCGGGCACCTGGACGTACCTGCAGGGGTTGCTTTTCGTGGTCGTTGTGGCGTTCCTTCCCGGCGGCCTGGCGTCGCTGTGGGCGTTGGCCCGCCGCCGCGACACCGCCGCGCCGCCGTTGTGGCGCGGGCGGTTGTCGCTGGGCCGACGACGCGTTGAGCGGACGGAGGTGCCGGCGGCATGAGCGGCGAGCGGTTGGACGGGTTGTCCGTCAGTGACGTGCGGGTCAGCTTCGACGGTTTCACCGCAGTGGACGGCGTCTCGTTGGAGGTGCCAGCCGGCGACATCCGGTTCCTGATCGGGCCGAACGGCGCCGGGAAGACCACTCTGGTCGACGCGATCACCGGTCTGGTCCGGGCCACCGGCTCGGTCCGGTTCGGGGACGAGGAACTGCTCGGCCGGCCGGTGCACCGGATCAGTCGGCTCGGTATCGGGCGGACCTTCCAGACCTCGACGGTCTTCGAGGAGCTGTCGGTGTTGCAGAACCTCGACATCGCGGCGGGCGCCCGGCGTAGCTGGACGACACTGGCCCGCCGCCGTCGGGGTGTGCCCGACGAGATCGCCGCCGCGCTGGAGACCATCGGTCTGGCCGAGCGGGCCGCGGACCTCGCCGGGACGCTCGCGCACGGCCAGAAGCAGTGGCTGGAGATCGGCATGCTGCTGGTGCAGGACGCGCGGCTGCTGCTGCTGGACGAGCCGGTCGCCGGGATGAGCCATGAGGAACGCGACGCCACCGGCGCGCTGCTGGAGTTGGTGAGCCGGGATCGCACCGTCGTCGTGATCGAGCACGACATGGACTTCCTCCGTCGGTTCGCGCGCAGCGTCACAGTGCTGCACGCCGGCCGGGTGCTCAGCGAGGGCACCGTCGCGCAGGTCCAGGCGGATCCGCGCGTGCAGGAGGTCTACCTTGGCCACCCGGTCGACGCCGGGTCGGCCCGCACCGGCCTGGAGGCATGATGCTGACGCTACGCGGGGTGCACGCCGGGTACGGGCGCTCTCGGGTGCTGCACGGGGTCGATCTGGCGGTCCCGCCCGACGGGGTGGCCGCCGTGCTCGGGCACAACGGTGCCGGCAAGAGCACCCTGCTGCGGGTCGCGGCGGGGTTGCTGCGCCCGAGTGCCGGCACCGTCGAGCTGGACGGCGAGGACGTCACCCGCGCCGGGCCGCACGAGCGGGTGGCGCGGGGGATGGCGTACGTCCCGCAGGGTCAGCAGTGCTTTCCGCACCTGACCGCCGCGGAGAATCTGCGGCTGGTCGCCGACGGCCGGCGCGACGGTGCGGTGGCCACGGCGGAGGTGCTGGACCTGTTTCCGGCGTTGCGCGCGCTGCTGCGGCGTCGGGCCGGGCTGCTCTCCGGCGGTCAGCGCCAGCAGTTGGCCATCGCCCGCGCCCTGATCACCCGGCCGCGGCTGCTGATGCTCGACGAGCCGACCGAGGGCATCCAGCCGTCGGTGGTCGCGGAGATCCAGGAGCGGATCGTCGAGTTGACCCGGCAGTCCGGGTTCAGTGTGCTGCTCGTCGAGCAGCACCTGGGCTTCGCGCTGCGGGTGGCGGACCGCTACCACGTGTTGGAGTCCGGGCGGGTCACCTCGCACGGCGACGGGGGCGTCACGGCGGAACGGGAGGTCCGCGCGGCGTTGGCGGTGTGAGCGGGGGTGGCGTCGGTCAGGTCCTCGGTGCGGGCCCTGTCGAGTCGCGGACGACCAGCAGGTGCCCGGTGGGGCGGCGGCGGGGGCGTGTCGTGCGCGGCTTGAGCGCGAGGGTGAGTGCCGTGCGGCCCATCTCGGTCATGGGCAGGCGGATGGTGGTGAGGCTGGGGGCGAGGTCGGCCGCCACGGAGACGTCGTCGAAGCCGACGACCGACATCCGTGCGGGCACCGGCACGCGGCGGGAGCGCAGCGTCGACAGCACGCCCATGGCCATCACGTCGTTGAGGGCGATGATCGCCGTCGTCTCGGGATGTTCGTTGAGGATCTGCTCGGCGGCGGCGCGCCCACCGCCGCGGGTGAAGTCGCTGTGCACGACGGCGAGGTCGGCGGGAGACCGCCCGCGCTCCCGCAGGGCCGACGACACTCCGGCCAGCCGGTCGGCGACCGTGGTGAGGCCGGCGCTGCCCGCGGCGACAGCGATCCGCCGGTGGCCGAGATCCATCAGGTGCTGGGCGAGCGCGTGGCCGCCGGCTTCGTTGTCCGGCAGGACGGCGTCGACGCCGAGCGCGTGCCGTCCAATGGCGGCGGCCCGTCCGCCGTGGTCCTGGAACGCGGCCAGCTCGGCGCGGGCCGCGCTCTCCATCCGTGGGTCGTCGTAGCCGGAACCGCTGATCAGCACGATGCCGACCCGCTGGGCGATCAGGTGGCGCAGTTGTTGCAGCTCGTAGCCGGGGTCGCGGCCGGACTGGCAGATCTGCACCAGCAGCCCCTGCTCGGCGGCGAGCTGGATGACCCCGGCGGCGATCTCGGAGAAGTACGGGTCGTCGACCTGGTGGACGATCAACCCCACAGTGGAGGTGGCCCCGCTGGCCAGGGTGCGGGCGTACGGGTTGGCCACGTAGCCCAGCTCACTGGCGATCTGCCGGATCCGGTCGGCCACCTCGGTGCTGACCCCCTCACGGCCGGCGAGGGCTCGGGAGGCGGTCGCCAGCGAGACGGCGGCGTGTTCGGCGACGTCCACGAGGCGCGGCCGTTGGCTGGCCCTGGGCATCGGCAACCCTCCGAAAACATTCATGTCACCCGATCTGTTGCGAGCGACATCGATCGAAGCCTAGGGTACGTAAGCGCTTTCGTAAGCGCTTACGTGACCGGCATCCGGCATGCCGCGAAACGAGGTGACAGCCATGTCCAGGGCCCGACGAGCGGCCGTCTCCCTCCTGGCGATCGGCGCACTGACCGGCGCCAGCGCGCCACCGGCGCAGGCGGATCGCGGCCTCTCGCACGACGTCCACCCGGCGCTGCGCGTGCACCTGGTCGCCGCGTACGACTTCGACCACCCGGTGCCCGGCGACAGCGCCCTCGAACGCGACCAGGCGCGTTCCGGCACCGAGATCGAGCTGATCAACGGCGGCGCCGCCATGCGGGTGCCGGACCGCGCCTACCGGGGCAGCCGCAACGCGGTACAGACCCGGCAGGTCGCGCCCGCCGTCGCCGGCAACGACGACTGGAAGGCCGGCACCTGGTCGGCCAGCGGGGTGCGGACGCTGCGTGCCTTCAGCGCCACCGCCGGCACCACGGTCATGGGTTGGTTCAAGCTGAACATGGACAGCCCGCTACCCAACTCCACCACCGCCGACCCGGACGACAGGTACAACGCGATCGGGCTGGCCGGAGTGCTGACCGGCGACTCCGACGGCCACGGCGTCCGCGCACTGCTGGAGCTGATCGACGTCGACGGGCAGTTGCGTCTCGTCGCGCTCGGCCGGCGGCTCGACGGCGGCAACTCACAGACCTTCGCCGCCACCCGGGACTGGCGCGAGCTGCTGCCGGTGGGGGAGTGGGTGCACCTGGCCGCCACCTTCGACTTCGCCACCGGCGCGCTCGCCCTCTACCGCAACGGCGAACCGGTGGACGGCTTCTACACCCGCGCCGACGACCCGTGGCTGGTGTCCGGGCCGGGCCCGCACGTGACCACCGCGTCCGACCCCCGGGGCATCAAGATCGGCGGCAGCTTCCCCCAGGACACCCTGGAACGCAACCCGTGCGACTGCCGGATGGACGGCCTGATGTTCCTCGACAGTGTGGTCTCCGCGAACGACGTGCGGAGGCAGTACCGCCACCTTGCCCGCTGACCACCCTCGGCACCGTCCCACCGAGAAGGAGACACGCGTGCGCACCCTGCACCGCCGCGCCGGCGCCGTCCGCCGGCCCACAGTGAGGGCCGGCCTCACCGCCCTCGTGCTGATCCTGTCCACACTGGTCGCCACGCCCGCGCGGGCCGCCGACGCGGTCGACGACCCGATCCCCGAGATGCCGGTCCAGTCCCGACTGGGGCTGGTCCTCAGCGAGTACGCCAGCTTCCCGCAGTCGTACCCCACGCCGGCGCCGACCGACGCGCGGCTCATGCGTACCGCGCGGATCAACACCATCATGGAGGTGCCCGACGGCTCCGGCCGGCGGGCGGTGCCCGACCTCAACGGCAGCCTCTACCTGGTCGAGGGCGGCGTGCCGCACGTCTACCTGGACGTGGCCGCGACGTTCGCGCCGCGGTTCTTCTCCGGTCGTGGGCTCGGCCAGGGCTTCGGGTACGTCGCGTTCCACCCGGAGTTCGGGGTGAACGGCCGGTTCTACACCATCCACACCGAGTTGGCGTCGACGACGACCGTCGCCCCCGACTACGCCCAGCCCAACACGCTCTTCCACGGTGTCATCACCGAATGGACGGCGACCGATCCGGCCGCCGCCACCTTCGCCGGCACCCACCGGGAGGTGCTGCGCATCGGCTTCGGCGGCCAGGTGCACGGCATCCAGGAGATCAACTTCAATCCCACCGCCAAGCGCCACGACCGCGACTACGGCCTGCTGTACCTCGCCGTCGGCGACGGTGGCCAGGGCGCCCGCAACACCGATCCGCAGAACCTGGCCCTGCCGCACGGCAAGCTGCTGCGGATCGACCCGCGGGGCACCAACTCCGCGAACGGGCGCTACGGCATCCCGGCCGGGAACCCGTTCGTCGGCCGGGCCGGCGCGCTCGGCGAGCTCTACGCAGTGGGTTTCCGGGACCCGCACCGGTTCAGCTGGGACCGGGCGACCGGCCGGATGTACCTCGGGCACATCGGTGAACACGCGGTCGAGGCGATCTACGAGGTCCGTGCCGGGGACAACTTCGGCTGGAGCGAGCGCGAGGGTTCGTTCGTCTTCGACAAGGCGGCCACGAACCCCTGCGACCGGCTGCTCCCGCTGCCCGCCGACGACGACAGGTACGGCTACACCTATCCGGTCGCCGCGTACGACCACGACCCCGCGGCTGGCTGGAACTGCACCGACGACGTCGGTGTCGCGGTGGCCGGCGGCTTCGTCTACCGGGGGCGGACGCTGCCCGCGCTGCGCGGCACGTACGTCTTCGGCGACCTTGTCGACGGCCGGGTGCTCTACACCGAGGCCAACGAGATGCGCCGGGGCCGAGGGCTGGCCACGATCCACCAGCTCGCGCTCTTCGACACGGCGGGCACCCCGGTCCGGATGCGCGACCTGTCCGCACCGGGCGCGCCTGGTGACCCCAACCGGGTGGACCTGCGCTTCGGCACCGACGCCGCCGGTGAGCTCTACGTCGTCGCGAAGGCCAACGGAAAGGTCTGGAAGGTGACCGGTACCCGGGAGTTCGCCAGCGGTGACGTCGGGGACGTCACACTCCGCCGCACCGCCGGGGCCGCGAACTGGGCGCCGGTCACGCCCGCGAAGTGGCAGTTCACACACGACCAGGTCATCCTGGCCGAGGCCGGGGAGAGCCGGCCGGGCCCGCGCCGGCCCTTCGAGTACGCCGTGCTGACCAACGGTCCGGCGTGGTCGTCGGTGCGGGTCGACGCCCAGGTAAGGCTCGACACGCCGGTGGAGATCACCAACCGGGATGTGATCATCGTCTTCGGCTGGCGTTCGGACACCGAGTACTACTACGCCCACCTCTCCACCGACAACACGATCTATCCGCACAACGGCATCTTCAAGGTGAACAACGCCGACCGGGAGCGCATCGACCACCAGTGGAACGGCCGGTCCCGGGGCGCCAACCCGGCGATCACCGATGCCAGGTGGCACCACGTCCGGGTGGTGCACCTGCCGACCACCGGTGAGATCGCCGTCTACGTCGACGGGCAGCGGGACCCGCTGCTGACCGCGAAGGACACCACGTTCGGCTCCGGCCGGGTCGGCTTCGGCTCGTTCGACAACGTGGGCCGACTGCGCAACCTGACCGTCACCGGCACACCTGCCTGAACCGGGTCACGGTGGGGACGGCGACGCTCGCGCCGCCGTCCCCACCGGCTCATCCGTCGACCTGCCCCGGCGGTGCCGGTCCGGTTCGTAGAATTCCTGCCATGCCGGAGATCGTCGAGTTGCTGGCCTCGCCCGTGCACCGCTTCCTGGGTCGGCCCGCCGACGGCCCGGCACCGGCCCCGCCCGGGGAGCTGGTCGACGCCGTCCGGATCCGGGCCGGCCTCGGCATCGTCGGCGACCGATACTTCGGCCAGCCGGCGCACCGCGACGCCAGCGTCACAGTCATCGCCCAGGAGTCGCTGCCGGTCGGCATCGGTCTGGCCGAGGTACGGCGCAACATCCTCACCACCGGGATCGCCGTGGACGAGCTGATCGGCAGAGTGCTGGTGCTGGACTCCGGCGACGGCCCGGTCAGCCTGCGGGTCAACCGGGCGGCCCGACCGTGCGCCTGGATGGACGTCACAGTCGGCCCGGGGACGTGGAAGGCGCTGCGCACCACCGGCGGCATCCGCTGCACACCGCTCAACGACGGCACCCTGCGCATCGGCGCGATCGACGCCGTCGTGAGCTGAGGAAAGGGCTCGACGGTGACGGCCCGGCTGGTCGATTCGGCGAGGTGACGCTCTGGCGAGCCGGTGCGTGGTAGAACCAAACCGCGCATCGGCTCGCAGGTCTCCGGGCAGCCGGGGGCAATGCCGGACGGGACCTCATCCGAAACAGAGGTGGTGCGTTGAACCTCGAGCTGCGGCAGCTCATCGAGGAGTTGCGGGCTGAGCTGGCCGACGTGCCGGACAGCCTGGCCTACGCTGACTTCGGCGAGGGGGCGGCCATCGACGCCGTGCCGGTGGGGCTCCCGGCCGACCTGCGGGACCTCCTGCTGGTGGCCGACGGGCTGCGGGCGGGCCGGGTCGAGCTGGCGTCCTCGTCGACCCTCGCGGGGATGCAGTACCACCTGGACTACGCTCCGGACTTCTCGTCCATTCCACAGGACCGGGCAGGCTGGCTGGTGGTCGGCGTCCGCAGCGACGAGCCGATCTTCATGGATCGTGGCACGGGAGCGATCTGGTACTTCCCACCCACCGGCACCGAGTGGTTCATGTCCGACGCGTTCGAGGAGCTTGCCCCCGACGTGGAATCCTTCGTGGACTACTACCTGCTCGGGCCGGGCTACGCCGACCTGACCCCCGCCGACGACCGGTGGTTCGCGTTCCTCGACGAGCAGGGCCTGCTCGACGAGGACGACGAGGACGGCAGCTGAGTCAGACCGGGCTGATGTGTGCGGCCAGGACCCGCCAGCCGTGCGGGTCGTCGTGGACCCACGTCCTGGTGTAGCGCAGCCGCGCCGCGAACGGCGCCCCCTCGGAAAAGCCGGACACCCGGCCCAGGAAGAACGTGACCCCCGTCTTGCCGACGACGAGCAGGTCCAACTCCTCCTCCACCAACTCCTCGACGACCGTGCGGCGGTCCCGGTGGGCGGCCAGGTCATCCTGCTTGCTGTGGGTACGCCCGTCCGGGCCGATGGCGATCAACTGGTCGACCAGCAGCTGATCGAGGGCGGCGACGTCGCCGGCCCGTTGGGCTGCCTGCAGGGTGCGCTCGGCGTCGAGCAGCTCAGCCTCGCGTGCGCTGTCCGGCATCGTGCCGTCCTCCCGTTCGGGTCCGACCCGGTGCCACAGTCGGCCCGGGCTGTCCGCATTGTGGCAGCCAACCCGACCCGGGTGGGGAGGGATCGCCGCTGACATTCACAGACTCAGGCGAATCCGTACGACGGTCTCCCCGGGACCGGTGAGCACCGCGACCTCGTCACAGATCTGCTCCACGATCGCCAGCCCGCGACCCCGTACCGAGTCTGCGGCCGGCATGCTCCGGCCGAAGGCCCGCGTCGGCCCCTGGTCGACCACGTCGCAGAACACCTGACCCGGCTCGGCCCAGAGCCGGACCCAGCCGCCGCCTGCGGTGTGCTGCAACGTGTTGGTGGCCAGCTCGCTGACCGCCAACGTCAACAGCTCCGCCCGCTCGGTCGACAGGCCACGGGCCAGCGCCCCGGCGCTGACGAACGCGCGCAGCGCTCGGATGTCGGTCGCGACCTGATACGCCATGGTGTCCGCTGCGTGGGTGGGGACACTCTGCTCGGCCACGGTCTCCCGTCGCTCGCCCGGCATCAGCCCGCCCGATGCGGCTGCCCGGCCAGCGGCACCGCGTCCCGTGCGGGTGCCGTGGGCGTGCGAGCCTCGAAGTGCGCCATCGGGCAGCAGGAACCCTTCTCGTAGCGACAGCTGTTGTCGCCACATCATGTCACCCACTGCCCGCTTGACTGTCTCGTCCGTTCGGCGGTTGATCACTTGCGGACCGGCCCGACCAGCGTCGCGGCCCCAAGAGCAATGAGATGAGCCTGGCGGGCCGGGCAGCCTGGCCGGTCCGGCAGGGGAGCCGGGTCAGGGTGTCGCGTCGAAGGCGATCGATTCGCTCAACTCCCGCCACCGCGCGTCCGAGGCGGCGAGGGCCTCGGCGGCCGCGTGGGCGGCGGCCACCGCGTCGGCGCCGAGCAGCAACCGGAGCGGCGGGTCGTCGACCCGGGTAATCCGGATGATCGCCTGGGCGGCGCGGGCCGGGTCGCCCGGCTGGGCGCCGCTGGCCTGGCGCAGCCGTTGCACGGCCGGGTCGATGACCGGCCGGTACGGTTCGCTGATCGGCAGGGCGCTCATCGACGAGCCGGCCCAGTCGGTGCGCAGCCCACCCGGCTCGACAGAGGTGACCCGGATCCCGAACGCCTCGACCTCTTTGGCGAGCACCGCGGAGAAGCCGCTGACCGCCCACTTGGCGGACTGGTACGCGCCCAGACCCGTGCTCGCGACCCGGCTGCCGACACTGGAGATCTGTAGGATGTGCCCGCGCCCCTGGTCGCGCATCACCGGCAGGGCGGCCCGGGACAGATTGACCACGCCGAAGAAGTTCGCCTCAACCTGCGCCCGGAAGTCGTCCTCCGACATGTCCTCGATCGCGGCGACGTCCGCGTACCCGGCGTTGTTGACCAGGATGTCCAGCGCCCCGAACGTGTCCACAGCGGTGCGGACGGCGGCGCGGGCGGCGGCGGGGTCGTTGACGTCGAGGGCCACCGTGCGGACCTGGTCACCGTGGCGGTCGACCAGGTCGTCGAGCTGTGCCGGGTTGCGGGCGGTGGCCACCAGGTGGTCGCCGTCGGCCAGAACCGCCTCGGCGAGGGCGCGGCCGAGACCACGCGAACAGCCGGTGATGAGCCAGACTCGCGGCACGGCATTCCCCTCGTGTCGGTGGACCTACTCGTCGTCAGGGTCGGATGTCCAGAGCGCCGATCAGCCCGTCGCGCAGCGTGAACCGGTACCGCAGCTCGATCGGGCTGCCGGGGAAGTCACCGGACACCCGGGTGATAGCCAGGTACGAGTCGCCCGCCTGCGACGTGACCCGGACCGGCTCCGCGGTGTACGAGTAGGCCTCCATCGTCTTCTGTCGCCAGGCGCGGATCGAGGCCCGCCCGTCGTACAGGCGGTCCTCGTCGGCGACGCTCGCGGTGTCCGCGAAGCAGGCGACGAAGGCGTCCAGGTCCCGGTCGTTGACGGCCCGGAAGTACCTGTCGATCACGTCGGGCAGGTCGAGGGCCATCTGCTCCTCCTGCGGCACGGGCCGCCGTCGGGCAGCCGTCGGGTTCCCGGTCCGACCTCACCGTACGAGAAGCCGACGGCACCGCGCGGAGCAACCAGCAGAACCATCCAGGCTGCGGCTGCCTGGTTTGCTGCCGGTGGGCCCGGGTAGCCACGCGTTTCCGACAGCGAAGGGCGGGGGCATGGCCGAGCTGGCGTTCGTCGACAAGGTTGCGGCACGGGCGGGTCTCCCGCCGGAGCAGGCGCGCTCGCTCACCGAGGCGGTCCTGCGGACCCTCACCGAGAGGCTCAGTGGTGGGGAGGCGGGCGCGTTGGCCCCCCACCTGGCCGACGAGCTGAGCCCGCTGCTGGTCAAGGCCGCCGAGCCGCCGGAATCGTTCGGCTACGACGAGTTCCTGCGCCGGGTGGCCGATCGCGCCGGGATCGACGGCGCGGCCGCCGAGCGGGGCACCCGCGCGGTGCTCCAGACGATGCACCGGGTGGTCGGGCACCGGGAGTTCGAGGACGCCCTGGCCCAACTCCCGGCGGACCTGCGGGCACTGGCGCAACCGCTGCCGCACGGCCCCTGACCAACGCCCACCGCCGCGCGCCTCGGGCGTCGGTGACCGTTCGGTCAGTGGCGTGCCGCCACGGCACCGGATCTACTGTGCGTTACCGATCGAACGCACAGTGGTGGTGGCCCCGCGCCCGTCCGCCGGGTCGTCGCCGCTCCGATCCGAGGAGCGTCCCCCTTGGCGTCCATGGTGTCCCCACGTCCCCTGCTGACCGCGGCGACGACAGTCGTCGCGCTGATCACCCTCGCTCCCGCTCCCGCCACCGCGTCCCCGCACAGCTATCGGGTCGTCGACCTCGGCACCCTGAGCGGGGGTGACGGCGCTGCGACGGCGATGAACGACCGCGGCGACATCGTCGGCTGGAGCACCGTCGCCAGCGGAGCCCGGCACGCCGTGCTCTGGCGCCACGGTGTCATCACCGACCTGGGCGTGCTGCCGGGCGACACGGATTCCAGCGCCGTGGACGTCAACGAGTTCGGTGACGTGGCGATCACCTCCTTCGGCTCGGACTACCTGACCCGCGCGGTGCTCTGGCGCGACGGTCAGCTCCACGACCTGGGCACCCTGGGCGGGGAGAACAGTGTGGCGATCGGCGTCAACGACCGGCGGCAGGTGCTCGGCACCAGCGAACCGGCCGGCGAGATGCCGCACCGCTTCCTGTGGCGCGACGGTGTCTTCACCGACCTGGGCCTGGAGTACTTCTACGAGTTCACCGCCGACTTCAACAACGCGGGCGACGTGGTGGGCGGGTTCAACGTGCCGCCGCAGGACTACCCGTGCACCTGCGTCGGCGGTCTCCTGCGCAACGGCGTCTTCACCCAGATCGGCAGCGAGGCCATCGGGGTCAACAACCGGGGCCAGGTGGTGGGTGCGGCGAACGGGCGGGCTTTCCGCTGGCAGAACGGGACACTGACCGACCTCGGCACGCTCGGTGGCGACTGGAGCCGAGCCACCGCGATAAACGACCGGGGCGACGTGGTGGGCCAGAGCACCACCACCGCCGCGTGGCGCCCGTTCCTCTGGCGCAACGGAGTGATGACCGACCTGACCACCCGGGGCGTGTGGGAGACCGACTCGATCGTGGACATCAACATTCGGGGCCAGCTCGTCGGCGCCCGGGGGAACCGGCCGGTGCTGTTCCGCTGAGCGGCGTTCCTCGCACCACGGACTTGGCGGGGTGCGGCCTGACCCGCCGGTCAGGCCGCACCCCTTCGCCCGAGGTCAGCCGATTACCCCGCTGCTGACCACCCACTTCTGGTGTGCGCCGCCCGCGTACGTGCCGAGCTGGATCTGGGTGCGGTCGGCGCTGCTACCGCCGGCGGCCTCCATGATCTTGCCGGACTGCGGGTTGCGGATCGACCCGTCCGCCTGCGGCTGCCAGACCTGCGCGCCGGTGCCGTTGCAGGTCCAGAGCTGGACCTTCGTGCCGTTGGCGGTGCCGGCGTTGTCGATGTCCAGGCACTTGCCCAGCACCCGGTACGTGTCGCCGACCTTCGTCCACGACTGCGCGGCGGTGCCGTTGCAGGTCCACAGCTGGATCTTTGTGCCGTCGGCGGTGCCCGAGTTGTCGACGTCCAGGCACTTGCCGCCGACGCCGGTGATGGTGCCGCCGGTCGGTGGCGGGGGACTGCCCGGGATCGAGTTGAGCGTGTACCACGCCTCGGTGCTCCACAGAGACTCGCCGCTGGTGGAGGTGAACGGGCGCGGCGAGCGCAGGTGCACCACACGGCCGGCCTTGCGACCGGGCACCGTGAGGGTGACCTTCTTGCCGTCCGCCGACAGGGTGGCCGACGTGACGGTCAGCGTCTCCTCGTCGATCTTCGGACCGCCGTA
The DNA here is from genome assembly GCF_040649935.1 of Micromonospora sp. NPDC048842. NCBI lineage: Bacteria > Bacillati > Actinomycetota > Actinomycetes > Micromonosporales > Micromonosporaceae > Micromonospora > Micromonospora sp. NPDC048842. The sequence goes on from NZ_JBEZGK010000003.1 coordinate 409,362, forward strand.
GCTCGACGTCGCCACGTACCTCCACTGCTTGAGCTTGTAACGCGCGGCCAGCTCGGCGGCGGTCGCCGTCGACACCGGCTGGGTGTACTCCACCTCGAAGCCGGTCGTGGTGGCGCGCATCGCGAGCATCTCGAACGTGGTGGCGGTGTTAGGGGTGAGCTTCTGCAGGCCGTACGACAGCTTGCCGGTCTGGCCCCAGTTGCCGCCCGCGCCGAGCCCACCGACGTAGATCGCGCCGTCCGGGCCGACGTTGACCTCGGAGACGCCCGCCTCCAGGCCCTGGGTGAGTCGGAACAGCGCGCCCTGGTACTCGCCGTTGACCTTCTCCACGTTCGCCCGTTGCAGGCCGCCGTAGGTGACGTCACCGATGACGAACTGGCCGGCGTAGCGACCGCTGGTCAGGTAGAGCGGCGTGCTGGGCGAGTTGGCGATCTCGTTCTGCGGCATCCAGAGCACCGGCTGCGTGACCGGTGCGGTGTCGAACGGACCCGCCGGGTTCGTGAAGTGGTTGAAGAATCGGCCCTGCTTGACGTGCACCAGCTTCGACGAGGGTAGCCAGCCACCCTGGTTGTCGGTGACGAAGATGCCGCCCTCCGGGCCCCAGCCGATGCCGTGCGGCGTCCGCAGGCCGCCGGCGACGTAGCTGACCGCGCCGGTGTCCTTGTTGACCTTGAGGGTGGTGCCGCGGTTGGTGGCGGGTTGCGGGTTGGTGGTGGCGCCGCCGGAGTTGATCGACACCGACAGGTTCAGGTAGAAGAACCCGTCCTGGTAGAGCAGGCCGAACGCGAACTCGTGGAAGTTGCCGCCGTACGGCCAGGTGGCGACGGTCTCCAGACGCTCGGCCACCTCGTCACCGCCGGTGTTCACCAGACGGGTCAGCCGCTGCTTCTCGGTCACGTAGACCACCCCGTCGACGACCTTGAGCCCCATCGGTTCCTTGAGGCCGCCGGCGATCTTCTTGGTGGTCACGTTGCCCGGGGTCGTCGACCCACCGGTGTTGCCGAGGATCCAGACCTCGCCGTCCTGCGAGCTGCCGGACTGGTCGCTGCCGCCCCAGGTGCTGATGACCAGCCGGCCGTCGGCCAGCCAGTCCATGCCGGTGACCTTCGGCTGGAAGCCGCTGGGCCGCAGGTTGGTCACTGTGTAGCCGGGGTGCACGCCGGTCAGCGGCAGGCCGTCGCCGGGGGTGTCGGAGACACCCTCGCACTCCTTGCGTCCGGGTGCTGTCACCCGGACCACGCCGGCGTCGGTGCTCAGCGCCGAGTTCGGTACGACCACGAAGGTCGACGAACCGGGGGTCTTCCACTCCAGGGTGATCTGCTGCCCGCCCCCACGCTCGAAGTGGTCGATGCGTAGCGGGTGCAGGCCGGCGGTGAGGGTGACTGTGCCCTCCTTTGGCGGCGTCGCGCCGTGCAGCCCGTCGTGGTTGATCACCACGGCGGTGTCGATCGACAGCTTGGAGCCGTCGTCGCTGCTGAGCCGGAAGGTGTAGCTGCCGGCCTGGGTGGTGGTGATGTTGCCGAGCACCTGCGAGACGAAGTTGTCCTCGAAGCCGAAGTCGGCCGCCGAGGTCCAGTTGATGGTGGACATCAGCTTGTCCACGTTGGGGGTCTGGGCGGGCTTGAGGGTGCACAACTCGGACAGCGGCACCTGCACGTCGAAGACGCGCAGCGTGACGCCCGGTTCCTGCGCGGGGGCGGCGTTGGCGGGGACGGCCCAGAGACCGGCGGCGAGGACGAGTGTCAGCGCACCCAGGACGGGATGGTGGAGTCGGCGTAGCAGGCGTGTGCCCATCGTTCCTCCAGGAGGCAGTGGAGTGTCCGACGGCCGGCGTGGATCAGTGGTGAGGATGACCGTCGGCCCGGCTCCGTAACGTCCTCGACGCCGACGAGTGACATTGCGGAAACACCGGGTGGATGGCTCGGAACATTAAGGCGTTTCGATTGGAGTGTCCATGGCTTCGCCTCGATACATCAAAAGTTCCCAATGTCCGTGCGAAAGTTCGCGATAATACGCGAAGAATGCCCGACTATGGCGACCGTCTACCGCCGTCCGCGCCGCGGCGGGCCACCGCTCCGATTGCCGGTCTTCCGAGTCGGGTTGGCGGACTTGCGGGTTGCGGCTCCGCCTCGGCCCGCGCCGCCGGCGGGCCGACGGTCCCCAGTAGATGCTCCGCGCGCTGCGGGCCGACGGCGGGCCGCCACCAGCACGATCGCCGAGACCACGACGACGATCAGGGCCGGGACCAACCAGGCCGGGAATCCGCCGTCACTCTGTTCCTCGGTGGCGCCAGCCGGGTCGCTCGCCGGGTCGCCGGTGGCGTCCGCCGGGGCGCCGGTCGCCCCCGGGCTGGCCGAGCCCTCGCCCTCGGCCTGGGCGAGCAGCGCCGGATCCGGCCCCGCCGTCGGCGCCGACCAGCCAGCCGGAGCCGGCGTGCCCGGGCCCTGGTAGTCGAAGGTCACCTCGCCCCGCACCGCCTCACCGTCAGAGGCGACCGAGAGGTAGCTGGCGGTGTAGCGGCCCTTCGCCGGCCAGTGCGCGACGGTCACCATGGCCGGGAAGCCGGTGTGGTAGAGCCGTGGCTCGAACACGCCGTTGACCATGAAGTACTCGGTGACCGGCTTGTCCAGTCGCTTCGGCTCACCGTAGGACCACCCGTTGTCCACCCGCGACCCGTCCGGACCGCTGATGGCGAAGTGCGCGTTGGACGCCGGCTTCTCGGTGAAGTACAACGCCAACTGAGTCAGTGGCTCGCGTACGACGGTGCCCTTCAGCGGGGTGGAGGTCGCCAGTTGGCCGTGCGCGGACGCCGGGGCGACCGGCAGCAGCAGCGACACCACCAGTGTCGCCGCCAGCGCCGCCACGACACGGCTCAGAACCTCACGCACAGTGACCAGCTTCGATCGCATTCGTTCATCATGGTCATTTCCCCCGCACCGAACAAGACGTAGAGTTCTCCTCCCCGACGATCAACCCGACACCCGTCCCCCTCGCGTCGTTCGGAGTCCGCCCGTGTTCGTCAGTACCCCCGCCGCCCGGACCGCCGCCACCCTCGCCGCCGCGACCCTCGGCGCCCTGCTCCTCGCCGGTTGCGGGCAGGACGACGACCCCTCGGTGGCGACCCCCTCGTCGGCGCCCACGTCCGTCGGCCCGTCGAGCGCCACCCCCACCGCGCCGACCCCGACGGCCACCAGCACGCCCAGCGCCTCCGCCAGCACCGCCGCGGTGGACCAACAGATCACCGTGACGATCGCGAAGAAGCGGGTCGATCCGCCAACCGGGCGGGTCACCGTCAGTAAGGGCCAGCTGGTCCGGATCACCGTCACCTCCGACGTGGCCGACGAGTTGCACGTGCACGGCTACGACCTGGGTGCCCGGCTGCCGGCCGGCACGCCCGGCTCGGTGGAGTTCCGCGCCGACAAGACCGGGCTGTTCGAGGTGGAGACGCACGAATCCGAGCTGGTGCTCTTCCAGCTCGTCGTCCGCTGAACGAGATGACTGCCGCTCCCACGCTGCTGGCACACGGCGTCGGCGGTCGCCAGGACCTGCCGATCACGCTCCCGCAGCTCGTCGTCGCCGCCGCGCTGACCCTCGTCGTCACGTTCGTGGCCCTGGGCCTGCTCTGGCGCGAACCCCGGCTCGACCGGGACGCCACCGGCGGTCGCCCGGTGCCGCGCTGGCTCGCCCGACTCGTCGACGCGCCCGCGTTCCGGTGGGCCCTGCGCGGGCTCGGCCTGTTCGCCGCCGCCTGGTTCTGCCTCGGTCTGCTGGGCGGGCGCGACACCGCTGACAACCCGACCGCCGGCGCGCTCTACGTGCTGCTCTGGGTCGGGCTGGCCCCGCTGTCGCTGCTGCTCGGCCCGATCTGGCGGGCGGTCAACCCGCTGCGCACCGTGCACCTGCTCACGGCGCTGGCGGCGCGGCGCGACCCGAACCGTGGGCTCCGTGAGCTGCCCGACAGCGTCGGTTGGTGGCCGGCCGCAGCCACAGTGTTCGGGTTCGTCTGGCTGGAACTGGTCGCCCCCGACCGGGCCACCCTGCCGGTCATCACCGCCTGGCTGGTCGGGTACGCGGTGGTCCTGCTGGCCGGCGCTGTGCTGTTCGGCGCCGGCTGGTTCGACAACGCCGACCCGTTCGAGGCGTACAGCACACTGATCGGTCAACTCGCCCCGCTCGGCCGGGCCGCCGACGGCGTGCTGGTCTGGCGCAACCCGCTCGACGGGATCGCCGGCCTGCGACCCCGCCCCGGGCTGGTCGCCGTGGTGATCGTGCTGCTCGGCTCGACCATGTACGACAGCCTCTCCAACGCGCCGGGCTGGTTGCGCTTCAGCCAGGAGAACGGCCTGCACCCGGCGGTCACCGGCAGCGCCGGTCTGAGCCTCGTCATCGCCGCCGTCGCGGTGGCGTATCTCGCCGCCACCGGTGCCGCGGCGCGCATCGGTCGCGCCGACGCGGCCGAGGCCCGTGGGGTGCCGGGCGAGATCGCCCACTCCATCGTGCCGATCGCAGTGGGGTACGTGGTCGCGCACTACTACTCGCTGCTGATCCTGGAGGGCCAGCGCACCGTCGCGTTGCTCTCCGACCCCCTGGGCACCGGCGCCAACTGGCTCGGCACCGCCGACTGGGAGCCGCGGACCGCGCTGATCACGCCGTCCGGGGTCGCGACCCTCCAGATCACCGTCATCATCCTCGGGCACCTGCTCGGCACGCTGCTCGCCCACGACCGTGCCCTGTACCTGTTCCCCCGGGCCCGAGCGGTGGCCGGCCAACTACCCCTGCTGGCGCTGATGGTCGCCTACACCGTCGCCGGTCTGCTGCTGCTCTACGCGGGGTAGTCCCGCCCGGGCTCCGACCCGTGCGTCATGATGGCCCGTGGACTCCGATCTCCAGCGCTACCTCGACGACCTGGTCAGCACCGCCCGGGACGTGCTCGGCGACGACCTGGTCGGCGCGTACGCGGCCGGCTCGGTGGGGCTCGGGGCGTACCAGCCCGGCCGCAGCGACGTGGACGTGGCGCTGCTCAGCGCCGGGCCGCTCACCGACACCGCCAAGCGGACGTTGGTCGCCCGGCTGCGGCACGAGGCGCTGCCCTGCCCCGCACGCGGACTGGAGTTGGTCGTCTACGACCGGGCGGTGGCCGCCTCCGGCACCCCGGAGCCCGGCTTCGAGGTCGAACTGAACACCGGGGCCGGCATGCCGTACCGGCGCACCCTCGACCCCGCCGACCGCCCGGCCGCCGACGGCCGATTCTGGTACGGCCTCGATCGCAGCATCCTGCACCAGAGTGGACTCCCACTGCTCGGCCCGCCGGCCGGAGAGGCCTTCACCGACCTCGCCCCGGCCGACCTGCGCCGGCTGCTCCTCGAGGCGGCGTCCTGGTGGCTCGCCCTGCCCACACCGCCGGCCGACCAACCCGCGCCCGGCGCCGAGGACGCCGTACTCGGCGCCTGCCGGTCACTGGTGCGCCACCGCGACGGCGTCTGGCTCGCGAAGGTGGCCGCCGGGCAGCGGCTGATCGACGCCGGCGACCCGGCCGAGGTGATCCGTCAAGCGGTCGCCGCGCGACACGGCGGGCCGCCGCCCACCGGTGCGCAGGCCCGGGCCTTCCAACGGCGGGTACGCGACGAGATCGCCGGGTAGTCGTTTCGCCGCTGCGGGGGCAGGCCTCGCGGCGCTCAGCGGACCGGGCTGGACTTCAGCGAGGCGAAGAGCAGGTTGAGACCCTCGGTCATGGTCGGGTGGGTGATGATCGCGTCCCGCAGGGCGGTCCACGGCATCCCGGCGAGCATAGCCAGCTGCACCGAGGTGATCACCTCACCGGCCTCAGCGCCGAGCAGCGCCGCGCCGAGTATCCGGTCGGTACTGGTGTCGATGACCGCCTTCCACATGCCCTGGGTCTGGCGCAGGGTGCGTGCCCGGGGGATGGCGGCGACCGGCAGATGGGCGACCTGGATGTCGTACCCGGCGCGGCGCGCCTCGGTTTCGGTCAGCCCGATCCGCGCCAGCTCCGGGGTGGTGAAGACGGTGTACGGGATCAGCCGGTCGGCGGTGCTGCGCTGGCCACCCGCGAGGTTCGCCCGGATGATCCGGTAGTCGTCCAGCGAGACGTGGGTGAACTGCGGGCTGCCGGCGACGTCCCCGGCCGCCCAGGTGCGCTCGGCGCTGGTGCGCAGGTGCTCGTCGACCTCCACGAAGCCCCGCTCGCTGAGCCGTACGCCGGCCACGTCCAGGCCGAGCCCGTCGGTGACCGGTTCCCGCCCGGCCGCCACCAGCACGTCGTCCCCGATCACCACGCTGCCGTCGTCCAGCGTCACCCGGAGCGAGCCGTCGGCCTCCCGGTCGACCCGCGCGACGGCGACACCCACCCGTACGTCGATGCCGTCATCGAGGAAGACGCGCATCACCGCGTCGCTGACGTCGGGGTCCTCGCGGGTGAGCAGCCGTGGACCACCCTCCACCAGTGTCACAGCGCTGCCGAACAGCGCGAACATCTGCGCGAACTCCACCCCGACGGTGCCGCCGCCGAGCACCACCAGCCGGGCCGGCAGCCGGTCCAGGTGTAGCAACTCGTCGCTGGTGAGCACCCCGGCCTCGGCCATCCCGGGCACCGACGGCAGATGGGGGCGGGTGCCCGTGTTGATCACCACGTCGCTGCCACACAGCAGTCGCTCGCCGCCGTCGGCGAGTGCCACCCGTACGGTTCGAGGCCCGACGAACTGGGCCTCGCCGATCACCAGGTGCAGGCCGGAGTCGAGGAACTGCTGCCGATTGGCGGCGACCATCCCCTCGACCACGTCCTGCTTGTGCGCGCGCAACAGGTCGATGTCGACCCGGCCGCCCTCCACCGTCAGGCCGAGCGCCGACGCGTCCCGCAGCTGGCGGGCGGCCCGCGCGCTGGTCACCAGCGCCTTCGTCGGGATGCACGCGACGTTGATGCAGCTGCCGCCGATCATGCCTCGCTCGACCATGGCGACCCGCTGCCCGGATCGGGCGACGTCCATGCTCAACGTCTTGCCGGCCTTGCCGCCACCGACGACGAGCAGGTCGAACTCCTCCGGTTGGTCGGTCACCGGGCGCTCCTCTCGGTCACCGGCCAGGCCGGCGGCCACCGCTGGTACGCGGCGGCCAGCCCAGCCTGCCAGCTCAACCAGTCACGGCGACCCGGTTCCGCGCAGAATCGCCCGGGCCGCCCCCATGCCGCGATCTTGCACTTACTGTCGCGACGTAGGGGGCATTCCGCGCATCCCGGCGACCGAAACTGCAAGATCGGCGGGGCGGGGTGTGGAAGCGACCGCGGCTGAGGTCAGTGCCGGGCGGCGCCGTTCTCGCTGACCGGCTGCCCGAAGGCCAGGAACGGCACGGGTGTCGGTGCGTCAGTGCCGATGTGCCGAGGGAAGGTTCGCTCGGCGTCGTCGGCGCCAACTTCTCGGGCCACCGTGGGTTCGGACGTCGTCGGCTCGTCCGCCACCGCCGGTGCGTCCGCATGCTCGTCGTTCGCCTGCTCCGCCGGGGACCGGTCGCCAGTGGCCTGTCCTACCGGGGTGAGGTCGGCGTAGCCGTTCTGGACCGGGCTCCGGTCGGCAGGCGCGGCGTTGAGCGGGGCGCGGTCGACGGCGGCGCGATCGGCGTCCGCGTCGTCCACGGCGGGGCGCTCGACGGGGTACCGGTCGACGCCGACGCGGTCGACGGTGAGCCGCTCGACGCCTACCCGCTCCGGGGCGGGCCGGTCAGCGCTGGAGCGGGAACCCACCATCGGGTACTCAGCGGTCTCCGTACCGCCGGCTGCCGCGGCCATGACCGCGGCGGCGGCCAGGTCGGCCACCCGCTTCGCCTCCCGCTGTACGCGGGCGCGGACCTCCTTGGCGTGCCGCTCGGCGGAGTCCCCGGCACGCCGGGCCTCGTCCAACCGGGCACTCTCGGCGGTCAGGTCCCGACGGACCTCACTGAGTCGCTGCTGCATTCGGGACAGCTCGTTCTCCAGCGTCTCGCCCTCCTGGCGGATCTCGGCGAGCTGCTGGCGGCCGGTGTCCAGCTCGGCGTTCAGGTCGGCGGCCTCCTGCCGGCGCTCCTCAAGCTCCTTCTGCAGGGCGGCGAGTTGCTGCTGATGGCTGGCGGCCTGCTCGTCGGCGCGGTTGCGCAGCTCGGTCACGTGCTGCTGCGCCTCGGCCAGCAGCGCGGCGATCTGCTGCTCGGTCGCGCTGCGCTCCTCGGCCAGCTCCTGCTCGGCGGCGGCCTGCTGTTCGGCGATGTCCTGCTCGGCGGCGGTACGCCGTTCGTTGACTTCCCGCTCCACTGTGGCCTGCCACTGGGCCATCTCCTGCTGGTGCTTGGAGCGGGTCGACTGGAGTTCCTGCTGGATCTGGGTACGGGCCGACTTCATCAGCGCGTCGGCGGCCACCCGGGTCTGGTTGAGCTGCTGCGCGCTCTGCTCGGTGATCCGCTTGGCTTCGTGCTGGGCGCGTTCGTGCGCGGCCTCACCGTCGGCCCGCAACTGCTCGGCGTGCTCGCGGATCGCTGTCAGTTCGGCTTCGGCGTGGGTGCGCCGTTCCTCGTGCGCCTGCTCCTGCTCGGTCCGCCGGGCGGCCAGCTCCTCGGCCAGATCCTGACGTGCCTGCGCGGCCCGCTCACGGGTGTCGGCGAGGATCCGCTCGGACTCGCTGCGCAGCTCGTTGGCCCGGTCGGTGGCCGACTCGGTGATGATGCCGGCCTGCTTTTCGGCGAGCGCCATGATCTCGCCGACCATCGGGCCCAGATCGTGGAACGAAGCGCGGTCCACCTGCACGGGTTGCTCCTGAAGCTCGGCCAGTTCGGCGCGCAGCCGCTGCACCTCGGCGGTCAGTTCACGGACGCGGACGGCGGAGCGCCCGTGCTCTCCGCTCAGCATCGCTATCTGGCCGTCGAGCTGCTCCAGGTGCCGGTCCACCTGGCGTTTGTCGTATCCGCGCAGGGCGAGCTCGAAGCTCGGCCGGGAGGCCGCATCGTCGCGTGCTGCGTGCGGCTCAGCGCCGATGGACATGCACCATCCTCCGTACGATCGGGGCGTCAGGGTCGGCTGTCGCCTGCCCCACGGGCCGTCAGTGTGGCGCAACGCTACCGCCGAGCGGACCTCATGCGAAGTCCTGCCCCACCACCTCTCACGTTGCCGCCCCGCGTTCCCCCGTTCCCGCGCCGATCATGGACTCATGGTGCCGGAAAGATGGTGCTCCACCACCTTTGTCATCCACCACAACTCCATGATCGACGCAGGTCACCTCGGCGCGAGGTCAGCGTCGGCGGGCGACCAGGACGGCGTCGTGGTGGGTGATGTCCTCGCCGTTCTGGTTGGTGACGAGGCGGGAGCGTTCCTCCGCCGCCAGCACCTCCCAGTGGGCCGGCTCCAGATCGGCGGCCACGTCCTGAGCGGTGTACATCATGTCCGGCATGTGCATCCGGTGCGCCGACCCCCACAGATCCGACGGGTGGTGCCCGACGATCAGCAGGACACCGCCCGGTGCCACCGCCGCGGCCAGCCGGTCGAACAACTCCTTCCGCTGCGCCGGGGGCAGGTGCATGAACTGCGCGGACACCAGGTCGTACGCCTCCTCGGTGGGCGGCTTGTCCCGCAGGTCGGCGTGGGTGAACTCGATCCGGTCGCCCACGCCGGCGGCCTCGGCGTGGGCGGCGGCCCGGCTCAACGCCGTGCTGGAGATGTCCACCGCCGTCACCTGCCAGCCGCGCTCGGCCAACCACACCGCGTCGCCGCCCTCGCCGCTGCCCACGTCCAGCGCGCGCCCCGGGGCCAGGTCGGTGACCTCGGCGACCAGCTGCGCGTTCGGCCGGCCACTCCAGACCGACGGCCGGGACTGGTAGCGCTCCTCCCACGCCGGTTCCTCGAACGTCGTGGCCACCAACTGCCGGTACGCGGCCACCGCGTCGCGGGTGTCCTCGGCGATGAGATCGGCGTTGATCGCCGCCGCGGCGGCCAGGCCGGCCCCGGCGGAGGTGATCACCTGAGCGCGGATGTCGGCCACGTTGCCCGCCACCCAGACACCCGGGACGGTGGTCGCGCCGGTGGCGTCGGCGGGGATCTGGGCGCCGATGACGTGCTCGCCCATCATCACCTCCTCCGGGGCCAGACCGAGCCCCACCAGCACATCGGAGCGGGGCGTCAGTCGCGTCCCCACCACTATCGCGTCGAGCGCCACCACCCGGCCGTCGGCGAGCCGTACGCCGGTCAGCGCGTCGTCGGTCACCTCCACGGCGGCGATCGGGCCGGGCACCACAGCGATGCTGCGGGCGGCGAGCCGCTCGGCGGCCTCCGCGTCGGGTGCCGGGGCGTCGTGCAGGAGGAGCAGCACGCTGGAGCTCCACTGTCGCCACATCTCGGCCTGGTGCACGCTCAGCGGGCTGGTCGCCAGGATGCCGATCCGGCGGTCCCGAACCTCCCAGCCGTGGCAGTACGGGCAGTGCAGCACGTCGCGACCCCACCGCTCGGCCAGGCCGGGCACGTCGGGCAGTTCGTCGGTCAGACCGGTGGTCACCAGCAGCCGCCGGGCCCGCACCGAACTCCCGCCAACGCTCAGCCGGAACCCGTCGTCGTCCCGGGTCGCGGCCTGCACCCGCCCGGTGCGGAACTGCCCGCCGTACCCGGCCACCTCGGCCCGTCCGATCGCGAGCAGCTCGCCCGGCGGCGTCCCCTCCCGGCCCAGGTAGTTGTGCACCCGGTCGGCCGGCGCGTTGCGCGGCTCACCGGAGTCGATCACCAGCACCGACCGTCGGGCCCGGCTCAGCGCCAGGGCTCCGCTGAGCCCTGCGGCGCCGCCACCCACCACCACCACGTCGTATGTCTCGTCCACCGGTATCTCCCTCTTGCTCTGTCGGCTGCGCCCACCATCCGTCGCCGTCGGCGGGGTGGCAACTATCCTTGCCGTTATGGCAAACGAGGACAGCGCCGCGCTGGCGGCCGTCGGCCCCCGGCTGCGTGCCCTGCGTCACCAACGCGGGACCACGCTGACCCAGCTCGCCGACCTGACCGGCATCTCGGTGAGCACCCTCTCCCGGCTGGAGTCCGGTAGTCGTCGCCCCACCCTGGAGTTACTGCTTCCGCTGGCGAGGGCCTACCAGGTGGCGCTGGACGAACTGGTCGACGCCCCCGCCACCGGCGACCCCCGGGTACGCCCCAAACCGATAGTCATCCACGGCGTGACGTACCTGCCGCTGACCCGCCGACCGGGCGGTGTCCAGGCGTTCAAGCAGATCTTCCCGCCGGACCCGTCCGCCGGGGGCCGAATCCCGCAGGCCCACGAGGGGTACGAGTGGCTCTACGTGCTCTCCGGCCGGCTACGCCTGCTGCTGGGTGACCGTGATCTGACGCTGACCCCGGGGGAGGTGGCCGAGTTCGACACCCGCATCCCGCACCTCTTCTTCAACCCCGGGCCCGGCACCGCCGAAGCCCTCAGTCTCTTCGGGCCGCAGGGGGAGCGGTTGCACGTCCGCGCCCGCCCGGCCAGACCCGACAAGCAGCCATAGCCCGGGTGCGTCGTCGCTCAGGTGGTGTAGTCAGCGTTGATCCGGATGTATCCGTCGGTCAGGTCGCACCCGTACACGGTGAAGGCGCCGGCGCCGATTCCCAGGTCGACCTCGATCACCACGTCGTCGCCTTCGAGGTGGCGCCGCAGCCGAACCAGGGTCTCCTCGGTGGCCTGTGTCGGATAGACCTCGATACCGCCGAAGCCGATCCGTACCCGTTGCTGGTCGATGTCTTCGTCGTCCTCGCACTTGCCGATCGCCATGGCGACCCGGCCCCAGTTCGGGTCCGCGCCGTGCACGGCTGTCTTCACCAGCGGCGAGTTGACGACGGCCTTGCCCACCCGCTTGGCCTGCTCGCCGTCCCGGGCACCGCTGACCCGGACCTCGATGAGCTTGCTGGCGCCCTCGCCGTCGCGGGCAACCATCCGCACCAGGTCCAGTGCGACGGTGTGCAACGCCTGTTCGAACTCGTCGAGATCGACGGGCCCGGCGAGACCGTTGGCGAAGACCGCCGCGGTGTCGCTGGTGGAGGTGTCGGTGTCGATGCTGACCGCGTTGAAGGTGCGAGCGATGACCGACCGGAACACCCGGTCCAGGTCGACCGGCTCGATGCGGGCGTCTGTACAGAAGAACGTCAACAGGGTCGCCATGTTCGGTTCGATCATGCCAACGCCCTTCGCGACGCCGACGATGCTTGCCGCTCCGCAGCTGACCCGCACTACCTTGGGTGTGGTGTCGGTGGTCATGATCGCCCGTGCGACCCGGTCGAAATCGGCAGGCGGAAAGGGCCACCGAAGCTCGGCCAGGCGCTGTCGCACCCTCGGCATCGGATACTGCTTCCCGATCACCCCGGTCGACGCGATGAGCAGCTCTTCGTCGTCCAGCCCGGCGGCGCGAGCCACTGTGGACCGAACCTCGCGGGCGTTCTCCAGCCCTTCCTTGCCGGTGGCCACGTTCGCGTTGCGGGAGAGCACCACGACGCCGCGGGCGGACGACGTCGACGCCGCCGAACGGCTGAGTACGACGCTGGGGCCGGCGAACCGGGAGCGGGTGAACACCGCGGCGCTGACCGCGGGCACCTCGGAGACCAGGGCGGTGAAGTCGTCCTCGTCCTCCTTGAGCCCGGCGTTCGCGACCACCGCGCGGAACCCCTGGGGAACGATCATGTACTGCTCCATCCTTCTCATCTCGGCCCGCTCCTGGGCCGCGAATGCCGCGGCGGACGACGTCAAGGCTCACACCAACTCGGACACCGGTGACCTGCGGTCACCGAAGCCGGAGCGGACCTCCGCGCGCCGGCACGGCGCAGGCCGAAGCCCATCGAAGGGCAGCCGCAGCGGCACGCCCTTCGTGACCCAAGGTATCAATGCGGTCGCTGTCCGACGGACGCCCGCCCGGCGCATCCCAGGGACGGTCCGCCGCTTCGTCAACTCCGGCCCCCGGCACCGCCGAGGCCTCAGCCTCTTCGGACGGCAGGGGGAGCGGCTGCACGTCCGGGCCCGCCCCGCCGCCGCGCAGGGAAAGGGGTGATCAAATAGGCAGGTCCGCGTCCGGTCCGCCCGGTCGACGTCGATGCGAGGATGGCCCGATGACCGATGCGGCATCCAAGCGCTGGAGCGACCGGATCGAGCACCGTGACATCATCGTCAACGAGGTGCCGGGCTTCCGCCCACTGACCTTGGATCTTGTCGTGCCGGTGGAGGCACCCCGACCCGTCCCGGTTCTGGTGTGGATCCACGGTGGCGCGTGGCTGTTCGGCTCGCCCAAGCAACCGGCGGACTGGCTCATGGAGGCGGACCCGTTCACCGCCGCCATCCGTGCCGGGTTCGCGGTCGCCTCCGCGCAGTACCGACTCAGCGGCGAGGCGCACTTTCCCGCTCAACTCGACGACGTCAAGGCGGCGGTGCGATGGCTGCGCCGACACGGCGACCAGGTGGGCGTGGACCGCGAGCGGATCGGGGTGTGGGGCGAGTCGGCCGGTGGACACCTGGCCTCGATGGTCGCGCTGACGGGGAACGACCAGGACGACAGTGACGTCCGGGCGGCGGTCTGCTGGTACGCGCCATCGAACCTGTTGACCATGCAGTCGCAGGCACACCCGTCCGGAACGATCGACCACGACGCGGCGGACTCGCCCGAGTCCCTTCTGATCGGCGCCCCGTTGGCCGACAACCCGGGGCTGGGCCGGGTAGCCAGTCCGATCACCTACGTCACCGACCAGGCCCCACCCATGCTGCTGATCCACGGCGACCAGGACGTGATCGTACCGGTCGGGCAGAGCGAGGAGCTTGCCGCGGCATTGACCGCGGTGGGGGCCGAGGTCGAGCTGTCGGTGGTGCCGGGCGCCGACCATTGTTTCGGCGGAGTGCCGCTGGAGCCGCTGATCCGCGGCAGCCTGGCGTTCTTCACCCGGATCCTGGCTGCCTGACGCACTGTCCTCGCCGGCATTGCTCATGCCGCTGGTTGGGCGGTGCGCGCTGGCGATACTCGACCGCTGTCAGTAGGCCGTCTGACCGATCTCAGTAGGATGCGCACGTGTCTCGGCCAGTGATCTTCGACCTCTTTCACACCCTGGTTCACGGCGCTGATGGCGAGCGTGACCGGGTAGTTGGCGAGATGGCGCTCATAGTCGGGGTGGCTCCGGCCGCGCTGGTCGCTGCGTACCACGCCACGTGGCGTGACCGGCTGGTCCGGTGGGACGTGGAGGAGACCGTCCGCATTCTCGCCGCACGCCTTGGCGGCAGGCCAACCGACGAACAGGTGATACGGGCCGGTGGACATCGACGAGCCCTCGCGCGCCGGGTGCTGGGCACTGTCTCGACCGCCACTCTGGACGTGCTCGACGCGCTGCGCGGTGACGGGCGCCCGCTAGCCCTCATCAGCAACGCCACCTCGGAGACCGCCGAGGCATGGCCGCAGAGTCCGCTTGCCCGCTGCTTCGACGTCGCGGTCTTCTCCTGCGAAGTCGGGCTGGCCAAGCCGAACCCGGCGATCTACCGCAATGCCGCTGAGCGGTTGGGCGTCGCGCCGGCCGAGTGCGTCTTCGTCGGTGACGGCGCAGACGGCGAGTTGGCCGGCGCGGCAGCGGTCGGTATGACAGCGCTTCGTACCACTGAGCACAACGACACCGACCCGAGCTGGGGCGGACGCGCGTTCGCTACCCTTGGCGACCTGCCCGCCCTGCTGCGCGAATCGGCCGGTCTAAGTTCCGCTTCGACGTTTGACGGCCGGGTTGAGTGACCAACTGGGTGACAACGGACGCGACCGCGGCCGGACGCCCATGGACGCTGATGATCCGTTCGGGCAGTTCGGCGCTGCTACTCGCGCAGCTCATCGCCGGGTGATCGCCCGCTCACACCGAAGACGTCCAGTGGCTCCACGTCGGTCCCGACGGACAACGGGCGCAGCCTGTCGTATCGCACGCCTCGACGTCCCAATGGATGTTGCCCGTCGCCGGGCAATCTTGTCGGCTGCACTCCGTCGAGTCACCCTCATGTAGGGTCACCGTTCCGAGACACGACGGAGCGGGCTCGACGCCATGCGGGAACCGCGCCACGGGCACCTTTCCGAGTGACTAGCTGAGTGACGATCGAGAAGCACAACGCTTGACGCGAGTGGACACTGGCGGACGATCTGGCCCAGCGCAGCGGACAGCAGCCGCAGGTCAGGGCGTCGTGATGGTTGCCTGGGGGTCAAGGAGTCGTCGGTTCGAAATCCGGCCGTCCCGACGCAGGTCAGAGGCCATTCGGAACCTTCCGGATGGCCATTTCTGATCTTGTAAAGCAGCGAAGTGCAGCAACGGCTCGCCTCAAGCCTTCCAGGGCGCTGGGAGGCGTCGAGCTGTTGCGGTGGGACGTCGGAAGACCCAGGGGGCGGTCTGAGACGATCCGCGGTGTGGAGCAGCCGTCGTTGGAACAGCGAGTGATCCGGAAGGCGCGAAAGAATCGCGCGCCTGGGCGAGTAGTGCGGATCGACCTGGGCGACGGTCGGTGGGCCTACGGTCGGCAACTGTGGTCGATCAACGCGGAGTTCTACGACCACGTCGACGCCACTGGGCAGGCTGCTGACCTTCTGGAACTGGTGGCGAAACCGGTCGCGTTCACGACCTGGGTGACAGACCGATGTCTCCAACGCAACGGCCGCTGGGTCCTGCTCGAAACGGTCCCGCTCCTGAAGCGGGAGCGGCAGCGCCTGGACGTCAAGTTCCGGCAGGACATGTTCAGTGGAGCGTTGAGCATCGCCTCCCGATCGCACCCTCCCTCGGTGTACTTCAGCGAACGGCCAGCCACAGTCGAGGACTGCGAGGGCCTCGAACGGGAAGCCATCTGGAGCCCCGAGCACATCGAGGACCGGCTGCGCGACCACTTCGACGACCGTCCGAACATGTGGGTGGAGTCGCTGCGCCCGAAGCCCTCACGCGGGGATCGTCTCTGATCAGCGCCGAACCGGGGCGGCGGATATGCCACTGCACCACCTGGCATGAGAAACCGAATGTCGATCATGTCAAGCATCTGGTGGGACGCAGATGTAAGGCGTCAGCCGGGACACGACAATAGTGCTGCCGGCAATGCCTGGTCTCGGATGATGTTTGACGGACCGGCGTCGGAGGATCCTTGACGCCAGGTCGTGATCGATTAGGTCTACTGCCTACGGCCGATGGTAGGGCTGGTCACCCGCGTGAGGCGGAAGGGCTAGCGTGTTCCGCGTGCCTGAGGAACCCGACGAATATTTTATGATGCACGAGGAGTCGGTGTTGGCCAGTCTGGTCGAGCTGTCCGGCGTCGAGATTCTGTGGTGCGACGACTTCTACGACGGAGCGATCGACGGGCTGGCCCGGTGGGATGGGCGGGAGTTCTGGTTTGCGGGGGTCTATCCACTGGGCCATCGCCCCCGGCGCTATGTCCTGCATGAGATCAGGGCCGCGGGCGTCGAGGCCGCGTCAGCGCTGCACCGTCAGTTGGGCGCATACGCTGAGGCATCCCGCCACGGACGCTTGGACTCGACACAGGAGAGAGCGTGGGGCCAGGTGTGGGCGAGCCGGCCGGATTATCGCGGTGCCCCGGCTGTTGGGTGGTTCACCGCCTAGCCTCAGGCTCAAGGTTCAGCCAGTGGTGCTGATGCGGTGGTGCGCCTTGGTGCGGTTCAGGTCGGTGGTGCTGCGTCGGGGGACGGCTTTGATTGGAGTGTCGGCGTCGTAGACGGTGACGGTGTGCTCGTCCAAGGCAACGGCGACAAGCTTGCGGGCGTGCACGACGCCGACCTGGATGCGTTGCCCGGCGACTTGGATGCTGCCGTTGACCGATACGACCCGTTCGACGGTGGGCGTGGTGGCCGGTGGTGGGATCGGGGAGGCGGGTCGGGCGTCGCGGATGCGGCCGCAGGCGGTGGGCGGCAAGGGGCAGCGCAGGGTGCGGCGCAGCTGCCCGGTCTCGTCGATGACGTGCAGGAGGGTGCCGTCGAGGCGGACCCGGACCCGTTGGCCGGCCAGTGGCATGCCGACGCTGATCTGCCGGCCAGCGATGCTGATCCCGCCGCAGGCGTTGACGACCCGGTCGACCTTGACGGCGGTGGTCTGCTGTTCGACCTGAGGTAGTGGGGGCGGTCCGGCGGGAGTGCCGCCGTCGGCCAGGAGCCGGGCGAGGTCGCGTTGGGACAGCCGGGAGGGGCTGGACTTGATGCGGGTGCCGTCGGCGGTCAGGACGTGCAGCCGGTCGGTGTCGACCCAGATAGTGACCGGGGTGCCGGCGAGGGCGGGGCCGAGCCACACCTGTTGTTGAGCGACGGTCAGGTTGCCCGACGGTGGCACGACCCGAACGAGTTGCACCGGCTGGGAACGGCCGGTGGACACGGTCACCGATCCGGCGTCGACCTCGACGACGGGTGGCGTTCTCGGGGCCGGTGGTGCGGTGGGCAGCAGCCCGGACGGCAGGCGCAGCGGCAGGGCCTCTGTTCCGGAACGGTTCCGGGCAGGGGTGGGTCGGTGGAATCGGTCGGCGGGATACTCGTCGTCGATGCCCTGGTGCGGCCGGTCGTAGTTGTATTCGGCGACGAACACGTCCACCGCGGCTTGCGCCTGCTCGATGGTGGCGAACACCCGTCCGTCCAGGCCCTCGCCCTGCAGGCTCTGGTGGAACCGTTCGACCTTGCCGGTGGTGGTTGGGGAGCGGGGTTTGGTGTTGCGGGCGACGATGCCGTTCTCCCGGCAGATCCGCTCGAACAGCACCTCACCAGGGCGGGGCTTGGTGAACCGGCCGGTGAACTGTTTGCCGTTGTCGGTCAGCACCTCACCCGGCACCCCGAACCGGGTCAGCGCGGCGGCGAACGCGGCGCAGACCGCCCGGACGGTGGCCCGACGAACAACGGTAGCGATCACGCAGTAACGAGAGTGGTCATCCAGCCCCGTGACCACCTTTGCCTCCGTGCCGTCAGCGAGCAGGACCCCTCCGACGATGTCCATCTGCCACAGCTCCATCGGCTCCGGACGTTCCCACCGCCGATAGTCCTCCCGCCGACGCTTCCGCGGCACCGCCGGAACCAGGTTGTTCCGGCGAAGGATCCGATACACCGTCGCCCGAGCTGGCGCAGGAGTCACACCCCGACGCCCTGCCTCGAACCGCAGCCGACGCGGACCCCACCG
The DNA here is from genome assembly GCF_040649935.1 of Micromonospora sp. NPDC048842. NCBI lineage: Bacteria > Bacillati > Actinomycetota > Actinomycetes > Micromonosporales > Micromonosporaceae > Micromonospora > Micromonospora sp. NPDC048842. The sequence continues at coordinate 427,507 of NZ_JBEZGK010000003.1, forward strand.
AGGATGATCCCGACGCAGCTCACACACCAACGCCTCCGTCGACGGGTCAACCCGGTGCGGGCAGACATGCGGACGGTGAGATCGGTCCTCCAAGCCCCTGACGCCCTCGGCGGCATACCGGGCCAGCCAGTTGTGAATCGTCTGCCGCGACACTCCATACCGGGCGGCGACCTCCGTCTTCGGAGTCCCACCCAGGCACTCCATGACGGCGTGAAACCGCTGTTCCATGACGCTCAACTCCGCGAGTCCCACCCGGTGCTCCTCCCGCCTGAGTTACAGGCGCAACGAGCACCAAGCCGACCGGGTGTCAAACGTCAACCGAGGCCGCAGTGTCAACCATGAACCGGCGCAGGACACAGGACTGCCGGCGATGTCGGGTCTCAGGACGTCGGTGACAGATCAGTCTCGGGACCTGCGTGACACGTCCGGCTAGACGATCTTGTTTCCCATGTAGCAGGCCCTCAGCGTCGCATGGTTGATGCCCCTGGGAGGCTGAGGGGGTGGAACAGTCTGCGTGGGCGGAGATATCGGCGCTGGTGGCAGCGGCTCCGTATCCGGTGGAGGTGCTGCCGGCCGACTCTGAGCGGGCGGCGGCCTGCCTGGCGGCCCTGGAAATCACGACGAGGTCGTGGCTCGGCGCGGTGGTGGCCAACAGTGGCGGGCTGGTGATCGATCACGGTTGGCTTCGGGTGCTCGGCGGTGGGCAGGACGGGCTGCCGGATGTAGCTGCCGAGATGGATGCCAATGATGGTCGTCTGGTCGTCGCCTTCGACGTGATGGGCGGACAGTTCGCGTGGTTGCCGGCAGAGCCAGGCGCGAGGCCGACGGTGCATTACTTCGGCCCGGAGGACCTGGCGTGTCATGATCTTGAGCTCGGGTACGGCGACTGGCTGCATGCGATGCTCGCTGGCGCGGTGACGCAGTTCTATGAGGGTTTGCGCTGGCCGGGGTGGGAAGCCGAGGTGGCCAGCGTCGCTCTGGATGAGGGGATCAGCGCGTTGCCGCCGCCGTGGACCAGGGAGGGGAAGGATCTCTCGGTGGTGTCCCGTAAGCCGATCCGGCTTGCTGAGCTCGTTTCGGTTCACCAGGAGTTTGCGCGTCAGCTCCGCTACCTCTAGAACACCGCTGCCTCTCCGGTCGACGGCCCGAACGCGGTGTCATCGTGGCGTCCTTCGGGCAGGCTCGGGTTTGCGGACCTTGAACCGGGCGATCGGTTTGACGGTGGTGCGGGTGACCTCGGTGACGAGTTGGTCGCCGTCATGGACGCGGAAGGTGGTGTCGGCGGCTTCGACGGTCAAGGTTGATCCGGCGTGGGCGATGCCGACGTGGATGCGTTGACCGGCGATGACCAGGGCTCCGCGGCAGCTGACACGGCGTTGAACCCGGATCGGTTCGGGTGTCGGGGTTGGTGGTGGTCCGGCGGGGCGGGCGTCGCGGATGCGGGCGATCTCGGCCGGTGCCAGCGGGTTGGGCAGGCTGCGTAGTAGGACGCCGTCGGCGGTGATCTGCATGAGGCCACGGTCGAGTCGGACGGTGACCCGCTGTCCGGCGAAGTGGTAGCCGACGGGGTGTTGGCGGCCGGCGAAACTGATCAGGCCGGTGGCGTTGACGAGCCGTTCGACTTCGATCGGGGCGCCGGCCTGGACGGTGCCTGTGGTGATCGGTGGTGGCCCGGCAGGTCGGGCGTCGTCGGCGAGGAGTTGGCGCAGGTGGTCGGGGGTGAGCCGAGACGGGACGGTCTTGAGTCGGACGCCGTCAATGAGCAGGTGGACGACGGTGGTGTCGACCCAGAGGGCGACCGGTAGTCCGGCGCGTGTGGGGCTGAGCCAGAACTGTTGCCCGCAGACGGTGAGGTTGCCCGAGGCGGGAACGATCCGGGTGACCTCCACGGCCAGGCCCACGTTGCTGGTGGCCACCGGCGCGGCGGGGACGGTGGTCTGCTCGGCGGATGGTGCGGGCGCCGGTGGCGGCGCCGACAGCCGGCGGCGGGGCTCAGGAACGGTGGTGGTCAGCGTTCGCGGAAGCAGCAGCGGCAGCTGCTCGTCGGCTGGTGGGGCGATGAACCGGTCGGCGGGGAATGCCATGCTCAGGGACTGGTGCGGCCGTTGGGTGTTGTATTCGTGGCGGAATGCGTCGATGGCGGCTTGGGCTTCTTCCGGGTTGGCCCAGACCTCGACCTCGTCGAGGAGTTCGCGTTGCAGGGTCTGGTGGAACCGTTCGACTTTGCCGGTGGTAGTCGGGGTGCGGGGTTTGGTGTTGCGGGCCACGATGCCGTTCTCGCGGCAGATGCGTTCGAACATCACCTCCGCTGGGCGGGGCTGGTTGAACCGGCCGGTGAACTGCTTGCCGTTGTCCGTCAGGACCTCCTCGGGGATCCCGAACCGCTGCAACGCTTCGCTGAAGGCGAGGCAGACAGCCCGGCCGGTGGCCCGCCTGACGACCTGGGCGATGACGCAGAACCGGAAGTGGTCGTCGATGCCGGTGACAACCTTCGCCTCACCACCGTCAGCCAGCCGGATACCACCAACGATGTCCAGCTGCCACAGCTCCATCGGCCGGCCCCGTTCCCACCGTTTGTAGTCCTCCCGACGACGACGGCGGGGCGTCGGGTTGACCAGCCCGTGCCGGATCAACACCCGATGCACCGTGACCCGAGACGGAATCGGGCCAGGGCAGTTGCGGCGGCCCAGCTCAAAGACCAGACGACGAGCACCCCAGCGAGGGTGGTTCCGCCGCAGCTCACAGATCAGCGCCTCCACCTCAGGCGGAGTCTGCCCCGGCGAGGAACGCGGACGGCTGGACCGATCGGCCAGCCCTTCCAGGCCCTCGTCCTGATACCAGGCCAGCCAGCGATGCACGGCCTGGCGGGAGACTCCGAACCGTTCGGCGACGTCCGTGACCGTCGACCCGGCGAGCACGTCCTGGACGGCTCGGTACCGCTGTTCCATCACGCTCATCTCCACCAACACTCGGCGGAGTGTCACCCAGGTCCTGATACCGATGTGTCACGCAGGTCCCGAGACCGGACACCGGACTGCCGGCGATGTTGTGCAAAGTTTCTGTACGTCTTCAAGGCGGCCCTGAACGGGCCGCACGCGCCGCCGCCTGGGCGCGCGTCCGTCGCTCCGCTGACGCTCCGACTCCGGCCACGCAACACGCCCGGCGGCTGGCGCGGAAGCGGGAAGCCCAAGGGGCCGCCGCAGAACGACAGGGAGCGTTGGCCAGGTGGTGAGCCGGCAGCCGGCCGGGCCGCGCGGCCACGAGCCCGCGCGACGCACGGGAGCGCACGCCGGCCGCGTCGGCGAGCTGGCGATGGTCGCGGGGTTGCGGTTACTGCGCCTCCGGCGGGGGCGCTCGGGCTCCGAGATGGTTGCAACCCCGTCGGCGGGTTGCGGTCCGTGGGTGGTTGCGCGAGCCATCCCGCCAGCCGACGACCCGGGCAAGCCGAGCAGACCGCCACCCGACCCGCCAGCGTCCGAACGTGCGTCAAGGCCGTCTTGACGTGGCGGGCCGGGAGGCGGCCCGCTCCCCAGAGGGCGGGTCGACGGCGGACGGGATGGCGCAGCTCTCGTCAGGGGTTGCGGCAACCGCCTATCTTCCTGCTGTGAGCTTTGTTGGCAGTATGTCGCTGATCAGTGACCTTGACTTAGGAGATGTCCCAGCGTGGGGTTCATTCGTCACCACTCTAGGTGCGTTCGTAGCCGCTATCTGGGCGGGCAGGACAGCCCGGAGACTTTATGAGCGAGAATCAGCACGCGATCAGCGCGCGGAGGAAGACCGGCGTGAGCGCTCGGAGGAGCAGCGGAGAGCCCAAGCTGTGCAGGTCTGCGGATGGTTCGGCAGAACGCCGAGATCAGGGGTTATGGGCGGGTTCTGGTGTGCTTGGATGCAGAACGCCTCCCCTGTTCCTGTTCACGATGTGAAAGTCGAATTCTACTTCCGCAAGTTTGGCACGGAGGGGGAGCCGGACTTGCGGGATACGAAGTTGATGAGCGTTCTTCCACCCGCAAGTGAGCCGACGGTTGTTTTGCCTGACGGTGACCTGACCCGTGAGGGGGGCGAGCTGGACGCATACGGTGAACCTGTGGTTTCGGAAACAACTAAAGACTTTGCCGTAGCGATCGAATTTACTGACGCAGCGGGATATCGCTGGCGGCGCAACACACGCGGTCAACTGACGGAGCTGTCGATTAAGGAGCACTGATGCGCGAGCAATGGCCTGACTGTCTGAGCCCCTGGCCGTCGGCCAACTCGATATGCAAGCTGAGAGTGAGGGTTTGCCGGATGGGCGGGACCCCGCTCGCGGCTCAAGCGCTAAAGTCGATCGGTGTCATAAATGTCGAGATATCTGAACTCGGCGTGCATGGCTCGGCCAGCCGTCGTGCTCGTTCGTCTTCGCTGATCTCACGTCGTGGATGTGGTACGTGCTCAGCATCGACCCAGCCACAGTGCCCACAGACGCCAGCGACCACCCGGTACGACTGGCAGGACTCGCATCGAACGCTCAGTCGAGCGTGACGCAACCGTGCAGCACTGAACATGCCAAGCAAGTGCTCCACCATCTTGAGCGCGATCTCCGCATCTATCCGTGCGGCGTTCTTGGCATGTGTTAAGCCGTTGGTGTATGACCACGTCTCTATCGAAATAGCCTTTAGATAAGATCGCAGTTTCGCGGACGAATCGCCCGGTGCAAGGCGATTGGCCAAGTGTTCCACCCAGCCCTTGAAATCGGCCTTTTTCGGCGGCGGGGTGCCGTCCGGCACCAGGTTTTCATCGGCAGTCTCGTCGATGAATGATACGAGGCACTCCCGCAGCCGCATGCCGACGGCCTGAAAGTTCTCGGCCTCATCGCCGCTATCATAGGCATCAAATGCTTGCTGCCAACGTCGCCATGATCCCGGCAGAAGCTCAGCGTGAGGTTCGGCGACTGGAACTTCACGCTCCTGCTGATAGGACAGTCGTAGAGCCAAGCCGACATGGAATGTCAATACAACATCGCGGCTTTTGAAGTCGACTTGGCTGTACAGATACATGGGTTCCGTGACAACCCACCAGCGACTACCGGTGCAGTGCACATCCCAGATGTCGTGCCGCACACGTCCTACCAGCTCGGAAGCGGCCTTCTCAAGGTGGACAACCTCTTCCTTGGCCTGGTCCCGGACATAGGCACGGACTGCCTCTTGCTCACGCTTGCTGGGGCGCATGTGGCATGCCTTCCGACTGGTGCTATCGAGCCCACGTCGACGAGGGTCAGGCTCAGGCCGTCCCTAGGCCGTCGGAGGCCGATCATGAGCGACTAACGACAACCACTGGTGACGACGTCTACCCAGGTGACAAGGCGTGATGCGCCTCTTGACCAGGCCAGCCACCGCCTCCTTACCTGTAGTTGTTGAACTGCACAGCCCGCACCCGACCGCAACGTGAGTCCGTCCGTGGGCCCGCCAGATGCAGTCGATGATGCTCCTCTCTCTCAGCGGTTCCGGCCGGGGCTGTTCCGGTTGCCGCGACCTGCCAGGCCGTAGGCGACGGCCCCGATCAGCAGCCCGACGATGGCTCCCATCAGGCCGGTGCCCAGCGCCGAGTCTCCTGCCTCGTACCCGTCGCCGCCCAACCAGCCCCAGAGCGCCCCACCGAGCGCTCCCAGGACCAGGCCGACCAGCGGGAGGCTTCTCCTCATACCCACCATAATGACGTCCCCGCCAGCGGAGGGCTAGCGTCGCCCACCGAGAAACGTGCGTGCGATTGGCGTGCCCGATCTGTGCCCGACGCAGCGGTCAACACGGGGCCACACCGATACCCAGCCGGTCCTGCAATCGACGCCCTGTAGCTGTGTCTCGCGTGACGTGACTACCCACCGTACGAATCAAGGCGATTCCCAAGCTGAGGTTAAGCACCTTCCAAACTGACGACCGTGGAGACCTCCCCGGCGAGACCAGGTGGATGTACGGTCCATCGCCATGAGCTATGACCTGATCTTTGTGCCTCGAAGCGACGAGCAGTCCTGGGATGATGCGTTGGACGCGGCAGAAGACGCCGACAGCGACGAGCGGCCAAGCGGCGAGGCTTGGGCCCGACTGGTGGCGGCGGCGCGACAGGTGCTCGGTGAGGTTTCTGTCTTCGAGGGGGCCCACAATTACGAGCTAACCCACGAGCCGACTGGCATCCAGGTCAGCTACTACGCAGAAGAGGCTGGGATCACGGTTCCCTACTGGTACCGAGGCGGAGATGCTCGGGCGGTCGTCACGGCGATGTATCAACTCGGCGAAGCCGTCCAGGCGGTCACGGGCCTACCCGGGTACGACCCCCAGCTGGAGTTGCCGTTGTCGGATGCCGTCACGCAGATGGAGCTTGCCGTCAGCGCCTTCGATGAGGTCGCGGCGTCCTTTGCGGAACGAGGGATTTCCAGCCCCAGCAATGGCTGAGTGACTATCTGGGTGACGACGGGCACGAGCGGCGGCGGACGTGCACGGACGATCGTGGACCGTTGTCGCAGGTACACGCCCAGGACAGCGCAGGTCAGCGAGCCGTGTTGGTTGCCTGGGGGTCAAGGGGTCGCGGGGTTGACATCCATAGGAGCATCGGGATGGGGCGAGAGACCAACGGGGTTATTCTCGGCCAACGTCACGTAAGACCGTCGATGCTGGCTCCGTGCGTCGCTGCCTTAGGGGAAGACAATTTCATCGGGGGAGGCGTACCAATGGAAGACATTGACGAAAACGGCATATTCTGGCTGCCTGGCTCACCAGAAAAAACATTTGTTGGCCACCTGAAGTTTAGTGCTGAGGGCGGAGCGTCGCTGGTTGCACTCGAAGGTTTTGCCGTCCCGCGTCAATCAGGAGATGCCGTTCCGCGCATCCTCGGGCAAGTGAGAAATAAGAAAGTAACGCTACTTGATTCCGGGCGATTCGCCGAAACGGTTTACGGTGCTGGCCTGGCGTACAGCAGATATCGTCCCCAGCACCTGTTCATGGGCCAATCTTTCATACCTGAAGATGAGCCATCTTTCACAACCGCTCACGCGAGATATCATAACCTTCCCCAATGGGTCAATCGCACTGGCTTCATTTTTGATCGTCACGATAGCCTGGACGAGATCACAATCCGATACAAGCAGCCTGATGCGCTAACAGGCCAATTTTCTCGCGGGACCGTCTATGTAGACTTCAGCTGGCGATCCGATGGAGAAGATCTTCGCGAAAGACGAATTGTCGAGTGGCCCAGCGTCCGAGTTGCCTATCCCCACCCCACCCCACTCGGCGAAGTTCTGAGGGATCTTCGGCACGTTCAAGACCTAGTCACACTTTGCACTGATGCGCCTAGTCAAATCAACTCGATCAGATTGCAACGACCGGACCTACCGCAGATAAGTCTGGCTGGGAAACCGTTTCCCAACTCGCAAGACCCGATTGAATACTTCAATGAGCCGGTCGAATCGCCCAACGGATTGAAGACTGTTCATAGTCATCGCATGCTGGTCGGATTGGATGATGTTGGTGGAATCGAGACCATATGCAAGTGGCTCGATAATGCAGATGATTTGGGATACGTCTTGGGCTTGTTGATGACGGGCCGAACAAACAGAAGCGTGTATGTCGAAAACCGATTTCTGAACATTTGTGCTGCGGCGGAGGCTTTCCATCGCCTGATTTACGGGGGTACTCAAATATCCCCAGCGCGGTTTGAAACCTTGCGGAAGCTGGCTATTGAGAGCATGCCGAACGGAAAGGATCGAGCATGGATTAAAGGCAGACTGCGGTACAACGAGCCAACTCTAGCCGATCGGCTGCAGTCGCTTGCCAGCGAAGTTGAACCCGCTTTGGATGGGCTAGTTCCTGACGTTAGGAGTTGGTCGATAACTGTTGCCGAGGTCAGAAATAGGTTAGTGCATCAAGATCGCCCCGGGATGCATGCGTTTGATGGCTCCCTACTATATTGGCTAGCCGAGTCTGTGTTCTCGCTGGCGCGTGCATCCATGCTGCGTCATGCAGGTGTCGGCGAAGCGGTGATGCGCCACATCGGTGAATCGCGCAGAACGACTTGGTATCGCACCAGGCTCGATGACGCCCTCACCCGAGCACGTCAGCTGCTCGATCAACGTCGTTCGGCTCTGTGAAGCGCTGGCCCTGCCCTGGCCCTGCTCGCCTGCTGGCGACCTCCGCCCGGCATCGGCGGGGCGGGTCGGGTGTGACCGGCAAGATCCGGAACATGCGCGGAATGATCAAGCGCACCGCTTGGAAGTCGGCGAGCGTACGTCCTGGTAGGACGAGGGGTGCGCCTGCCGGCGCTAGCCCCTTCCTAAACCGTGTGCGTCTGATGCCGCCTGGGGCACGTCTGGGGTCCGGCATCGGCAGACCCAAGATCATGCCGTTCCCAGGCCGTCTTAGGTAGACCAGCAGTGACTACCGATGACCGGCTATGACCTCTTCAAGCCTAGGTCACGAGGCGTCTCGTCCACTTTGATCGGCTGTGCTCATCGTCGGGATCAATACAACGCCAAGTGTTGAACGCTTACTCCTGTGGCGGGGGTGTGAGCCAAGCCAGGGGTTGTCCGTTGAGGGCGGCGTCGGCAAGGCGGTGGGCGCTGGCGGTCTTCAGAGCGGCTCGCGAGCTGTCGATCCAGCGCTGCACGTTGTCGACGCCTTGGTGGCGGTACTCGACGGCTTGGACGAGGCATTCCAGCTTGTCAGCGTCACGAGCGACGACAGCTTCTAGTGTCTCGCCAGCTTCGTATTCGGCGACTGCGGCGGTGATGACGTCGGCGACGGCCGGTGGGCAGGCGGCGACCTGGTCGGCGGTGACGGCGGTGTTTGGTACGGCGGTGAGGTAGCGCTTGGCGATGTGTGGGATGTCGGTGATTCGGGTTTCCTGGGTGTCATGCAGGGTGCAGAGCATCGACACTCGGGCTGGGTCGGCGCCCTCCATGGCGGCGAGCATCACTCCGATGAGCGCCGTTCGGAAGGAGTGCTCGGCGATGGTTTCGGGTTGCTTGACGCCGGCGAACCACCAGCCGGTCCGGGCGGCGCGTTTGAGGACGCCAGCTTCGAAGATGAAGTTCATCGCTCCGGCGGCGTCGTGGTCGTCGGTCATCTGCCCGTCCCTGTGCCGGTGAGCCCGTCCGCCCGCAGGCTGTAGACGATAGAGGTTAGTTCCTGCCGCGACTGCGCGGAGATCCGGTCACTGTCCAGGAGCGGGACGCTGCGGTCGAGGAGCGCCCGAGTCGCGGCGGGGTTGTCGAGAGCGAGACCGCGTCGTGCGGCCAGCAGAGCCCGGACGTTGTGGATGGTGAGGTCGACGAAAGGACGCTCTGGTTCGAGGCGATGGACCAGGTGTCGAAGAAGGATTGAGTCGTGCCAGTCAGCGAGCGCTTCGGGCATGAAGGAGTCGTCGCGGTGGCGGTGCGGGATCTCGCCCACCCAGTAGGCCGAGTAGTTGAGGGCCGCTCGCTCGCAGGCGTCGTCGGGGTGTGCGCGAGCGATGAAGTCTCGTAACGGGTCCGGGTCGCCCTGGTTAGCGAGGGACGTGACAACGGAGCGGGCGTCGGGCCACAGCGGTGACCACGTGCGAAAGGTGGTCGTGCGGCGTGCTCGGGCGGTGGTCTGGGTGAGCCAACCTGCTGCTGGCTTGGTGGGGTCCGCACCGGCAAGGAAGCACGCTTGCCGGTGCGGCAGTAGGTTGCGATGCCGTGCGGCTGCGGCGCGATCGGCGAGCATGTGAAGGTGAGCGAAGAACGCACGTTGCTCGTCGACGGGCAGGCTAGGCCCGGACGCGACTGGATCCCGTCGGAGATGGGCGGCGGGTAGCCCTTTGGCGACGTGCCGCGAGGGCCGGACCGGTTCCCCTCCGGTCCGACCCCCGCGATCAGGTCCGCGCTAGGCGCGGATCCTGCGCTGCCGGACGACCAGCAGCAGCGCCGCGCCCAGGAGCACCGCCAGCACGCCGGCGCCCATCCAGAGCCCGGCCGGGAACGACGTACCGGTAACCGGGAGCTTGCCCTTCACCGGGATGGTGATGGTGGACTCGGGCGAGATCGGCGCCGGGCCGTCCGGCGGGGTGCCGGTCGCCGTCGCGGTGTTGCGCACCGACCCGTTGTGGTAGTCGGCCTTGCTGACCGTGTACGTCGCCGTGCAGGTCACTGCGGCACCGGCCGCGAGGGTGACGGCGCCGTTCGGGGTCCGCTCCGGACCACAGGTGATCGGCCCGAGGTTGGCCGCCGAGGCCGGCGCGGTCAGGGTGTCGGTGATCGTCACGCCGGTCAGCGGCACCTGACCGGTGTTGGTGACCACGAACTGGAACGGCACGTGTTGCCCCGGTCGGACGATCTTGTTGGTGCTGCTCGACTTCACCACGGTGATCGCCGCTCCGCGGGTGGCTGTGACCTCGGCCGAGGCCGGCGCAGAGCGTACCGGTGCGGGTGGGGCCTGGCCGGGGATGGTCGGCGGCGTGCCGGCCGCGACGGCCGTGTTGGTGATTCGGCCGGCCTCGATGTCCGCCGCGGTGACCGTGTAGGTCGACGTGCAGGTGGTGCTCGCCCCGACGGCCAGGGTGACAGCGCCGTTGGCGACCGGCGGCGTGCCGCAGGTGATCGCCCCGGGCGTCCCGGTGCCGGAGAAGTCGGTCTCGTCGACAGTCACCGCGCTGAGCGCTGTGGTGCCGGTGTTGCTCACCACGAACCGGTACGTGACCACGTCACCGGCCGCGGACACCACTGTGGGCGTCACCGACTTGGTGATGGCGATCGCCGGGTGTGGGATCGGGATGTCCACCGGCGACGGTGGGGAGACCGGCGGTGGCCCGAACGGTGGCGTACCGGTGGCAGTGGCGACGTTGCGCAGCGACGAGCCGGTGAAGTCCTCAGCGGTCACCGTGTAGGTCGTCCGGCACTGGATGGAGGCGCCCGGCGACAACGTCACAGCGCCGTTCGGGATGTCCTGCGGACCGCAGGTGATCGGCCCGAGCACGCCGCGCTCGGACGGCGGCAGCACTGTGTCGTTGACTGTCACGTTGGTCAGGGTGAAGCCGCCGGTGTTGACGACCAGGAAGGTGTAGGGCACCTGCTGGCCCGGCGCGGCGATCGCCACAGTGGTCGTCGACTTGATCACCTCGATGTTGGCGACGAGGCCGGACTCCGGGATGGTCAGTGTCGACGGCGGCGAGTCGACCGGAGCGCCCCCGCCCGGCGGTGTGCCGTGCGCGGTGGCGACGTCGGTGACCCCGTTGTTGTCGAGGTCGGCCTGCGTGACGGTGTAGGTGGCGGTGCAGGTGGTGTTCGCGCCGGGCGCGAGGGTGGTGGCGGCGCAGGTGATCGGGCCGAGGTCGGCGTTTGACGACGGCGGTGTCTGCACGTCTGTCACGTTGACGTTGCTCAGCGTGAGACCACCGGTGTTGACCACGAGGAACCGGTACGGGACCTGCTGCCCGACCGCGTTGATCGCCGCCGTCGTGGAGGTCTTCACGACCTGGATCGCGGCGACGATCCCCGCGTCCGGAATGGTGAGCGTCGCCGGCGTCGAGTCGATCGGCGTGTCACTGCCGGCCGGTGTGCCGTGTGCGGTGGCGACGTCGGTGACGCCGTTGTTGTCGAGGTCGGCCTGCGTGACGGTGTAGGTGGCGGTGCAGGTGGTGTTCGCGCCGGGCGCGAGGGTGGTGGCGGCGCAGGTGATCGGGCCGAGGTCGGCGTTGGACGACGGCGGTGTCTGCACGTCGGTCACGTTCACCGAGGACAGCGTCACGGTGCCGGTGTTGGCCACCAGGAACCGGTAGGGCACCTGCTGCCCGACCGTGTTGATCGAGACGGTGGTGGACGACTTCAGCAGCGAGATCGACTGGATCAGGTCGGCCGCCGGAATGGTCAGCGTCGAGGGTGTCGAGTCGATCGGGTCGTCACTGCCGGCCGGTGTGCCGTGTGCGGTGGCGACGTCGGTGACCTCGTCGTTGTCGAGGTCGGCCTGGGTGGCCGTGTAGGTGGCGGTGCAGATGGTGTTCGCGCCCGGCGCGAGGGTGGTGGCGGCGCAGGTGATCGGGCCGAGATTGGCGTTTGACGACGGCGGTGTCTGCACGTCGGTCACGTTCACGTCGTTGAGCGTCACGCCGCCGGTGTTGGCCACCAGGAACCGGTACGGCACCTGCTGACCGACCGCCGTGATCGACGTGGTGGTCGACGACTTCACCAGTGAGATGCCGGGGACGACCACGTCGCTCGGGATCGTCAGGGTGGCCGGCGGCGACTGTACGGGCGGCCTGCCGCCGGGTGGTGTGCCCTGCGCTGTCGCGCTGTCCCGGACCGAGCCGAAGTCCAGGTCGGCCTGGCTGACGGTGTAGGTGGCCGTGCACAGGGTCTGCGCGCCGGGGGCGAGGGTGGTGGCGGCGCAGGTGATCGGGCCGAGGTTCGCGTTCAACGACGGCGGTGTCTGCGTGTCGGTCACTGTCACCCCGGTGAGGGTGAACCCACCGGTGTTGACGACGTGGAACTGGTACGGGACCTGTTGCCCGACAGTGGTGATCGACGTGGTGGTCGAGGTCTTCAGGATGGCGATGGACGCGACCAGGCCGGTCTCCGGAATGGTGAGTGTCGAGGGCGTCGAGTTGACAGGTGCGCCGACCGTTGGGGTGCCGTGCGCGGTGGCGACGTTGGTGACGCCGTCGTTGTCCAGGTCGGCCTGGGTGACCGTGTAGGTGGCGGTGCACAGGGTCTGCGCGCCGGGGGCGAGGGTGGTGGCGGCGCAGGTGATCGGGCCGAGGTTCGCGTTTGACGACGGCGGTGTCTGCACGTCGGTCACGTTCACGCCGGTCAGGGTGAATCCGCCGATGTTCAGCAGGTGGAACTGGTACGGGACCTGCTGCCCGACAGTGGTGATCGATGTGGTGGTCGAGGTCTTCAGGATGGCGATCGCCGCGATCAGACCGGCCTCGGGAATGGTCAGCGTCGACGGCGGTGAGGTGACCGGCGTACCGCCGCCGGGCGGGGTGCCGCGCGCGGTGGCGACGTTGGTGACGCCGTTGTTGTCCAGGTCGGCCTGGGTGACGGTGTAGGTGGCGGTGCAGGTGGTGCTCGCGCCGGGCGCCAGTGTGGTGACCGGGCAGGTGATCGGGCCGAGGTTCGCGTTGGACGACGGCGGCGTCTGCGCGTCGGTGACGGCCACGTTGGTCAGGGTCAGACCGCCGGTGTTGGCGACCAGGAACCGGTACGGCACCTGCTGCCCGACCGTCGTGATCGACGTGGTGGTGGACGACTTCACCACGGTGACGGCTGCGGTGAGCACCGGCGCCGGGATGGTCAGCGAGTTCGGATCGGAGACCACCGGTGCACCGGTGGGTGGGCTGCCCTGTGCGGTGGCGACGTTGGTGACGCCGCCGTTGTCCAGGTCGGCCTGGGTGACCGTGTAGGTGGCCGTGCAGGCCGTCTGCGCCCCTGGCGCCAGGGTGGTGGCGGCGCAGGTGATCGGGCCGAGGTTGGCGTTCGACGACGGCGGGGTCTGCGTGTCACTGACCGAGATGTTGGTCAGAGGGACGCCGCCGGTGTTGACCACGTGGAACGAGTACGGCACCTGCTGACCGACGCTGGTGATCAGCGTGGTGGTCGACGACTTGATCAGGGCGATATCGGCCGGGGTTGCGCCCGCGCAGGACAGTGTGGTGCTGAACGGGAAGTAGTGGATCTCGCCGCCGCGGTGGTCCAGCGTACGGGTGATGACGCTGCCCTCGGTGTTGCTGGAGGAGAGGTCGGTGAGGCTGGCGTTGGGGGCGTAGATGGTGCCCTCGACGGTGGCGGCGTTCGGGGTGAGGGTGAGCGCGGTGGCGGTCGGGAAGTTGAACAGGATGTAGCGCGCCTGCGGCCCACCGATCCCGGCGAAGTTCGGCGCGGTCCAGGCGAACGTGTTGCCCACCCCGCTGGTGTCCACGTTGACCAGCAGTGGCGTGTCGGCGGTCGGCTGGCTCGCGAAGGTCAGGGTCTGGATGTTGGCCAGGTCGGCGGCGGTCAGGTTGAGCACATTCGTCACGCCCGGGGTCAACGTGACGACGGCGTTGCTGCCTGGCGGGATCGGGCGGGGCAGCACGTCGCCGTTCGGCGTCCGCAGCACCACGGTGTTGTCGCAGGTGGCCAGGCCGGCCGTGGTGTCGCGGAAGGCGGCGAACGCCCCGGCGAAGTTGATCGGCGAGGTCGGCCCGACGCTGGCAACCGGCTGCCGGGTGACCAGTTCCACCCGGGGTGAGGCGTCGTAGTCGTTCGCCGGCAGGATCCGGGTGTTGACCTGGGCGCCGTTGTTGTCGGTGTTGCGGACGAAGGTGCCGGTCAGGTTGCCGACCTTGGCGTAGCCGTTGGAGAGCACCTGGAGGCGGCTGCCGCCGACGCTGCCGGCGAAGTTGACCCGTCCACCCACGACCAGGGCGCTGGGGTTGGCGTCGCCGGGCACCACGAACGATCCGGCGGTCGCCCCGGCGAGTTGGTAGTTGCCGAAGGTGAGGTCACCGCCGACGGCGAGGGTTCCCTCGTTCTCGTCGTTGTTCACTGTGGCGTTGCCCTCGGTCATCACGCCGAAGCTCAGCGCCTCGGCGACCGGGTCGACAGGGCCGATGGCGTCGTCGACGGCGGCCAACACCGGATTGATCGGGGTGGGCGCGCCGGGTGCCGGCACCAGCAGACCGTTGACCGCCAGCACGCCCGCGACGGCGGCCAGCGCCGTCGCTCGTGACCTGCGGCTACCCCACCACGAAATCTTCATCACGCCCCCGTTGGTTCGAATGTGCCAGGGGAGCCTATAGGGGCAAAAACACCCTTATGCCGGGTTTGTCCGAATGGCGGTCCTGCCGGGCGGGCTTCGAACTGTGCGCACCGAACTTCCGTGTTTATGATCGACAACCCCCGACCGGGGACCCGACACGGCCGATCGATTCGGCCCGGAGCAGAGCTGAGGTGCGCGACGGTGATTCGCGAGGCGTACGCCTGCTGGGTGCGCGAACCCGGAGTGGCCGAGATCCAGCCGGTGTCGCTGACCGCCCCGGGCCCCGACGAGGTGCTGGTCCGGACCCGCTACTCCGGGGTCAGCCGGGGCACCGAGACGCTGGTCTTCGCCGGTCGGGTGCCCGCCGACCAGTACGCCACGATGCGCGCGCCGTTTCAGGAGGGCGAGTTCCCCGGCCCGGTGAAGTACGGCTACCTCAGCGTCGGCGTGGTCGAGCAGGGCCCGCCGGAGCTGCTCGGGCGAACGGTGTTCTGCCTGCACCCCCACCAGAGCGCGTACGTCGTGCCGGTGGGTGCGGTGGTGCCGGTGCCGGAGGGGGTTCCGGCCGCCCGAGCGGTGCTCGCCGGCACTGTGGAGACCGCCGTCAACGCGCTGTGGGACGCGGCGCCGCTGGTCGGCGACCGGGTCACAGTGATCGGCGCGGGCATGGTGGGCTGCTGCGTCGCGGCGCTGCTGGCCCGGTTCCCCGGCGTGCACGTCGAGTTGGTCGACACCGACGCGCGGCGGGCCGGCGTTGCCGGGGCCCTCGGTGTCGACTTCGCCAACCCGGCCGACGCCCGCGGTGACCGGGACCTGGTCGTGCACGCCAGCGCCAGCGCCGCCGGCCTGCAACAGTCGCTGGACCTGCTCGCCCCGGAGGGCACCGTCATCGAGCTGAGCTGGTACGGCGACCGCCCGGTGCAGGTGTCGCTGGGCGGCGCGTTCCACTCCGGTCGACTCAGCGTGCGCAGCAGCCAGGTCGGCATGGTGGCACCCGCCCGACGGGGACGGCGCAGTTACGCCGACCGACTGGCGCTCGCCCTGGACCTGCTCGACGACCCGGCCTTCGACGCGTTGATCACTGGCGCGTCGCGCTTCGCGGAGCTGCCCGACGTGCTCGCCAGACTGACCTCGGGCGACCTGCCCGCGCTCTGCCACCTCATCACCTACGAAGACGGAGAGTGACAGTGTTCAGCGTGACAGTTCGGGACCACATGATGATCGCCCACAGTTTCCGAGGCGAGGTGTTCGGGCCAGCCCAACGGCTGCACGGCGCGACGTTCGTGGTGGACGCGACCTTCCGCCGGCCCGACCTGGACGCCGACGGGATCGTTGTGGACATCGGCCTGGCCACCGAGCAGCTTCGGGCCGTGCTGAGCGAGCTGACCTACCGCAACCTCGACGACGAGGCGGCCTTCGCCGGGGTGAACACCACCACCGAGGTGCTGGCCCGTACTGTCGCGGACCGGCTGGTCGAGCGGGTGCACGCCGGTGAGCTGGGCGCGGGGGCGCGCGACCTGACCGGCATCACCGTCACTCTGCACGAGTCGCACATCGCCTGGGCGAGCTACGAGCGGTCGTTGTGACCGATGCGGGCCGGGCGGTGCACGTCGTCCTGCCCGGTGACATCGACGATCCGGCCACTCCCAGCGGCGGCAACTCCTACGACCGGCGGATCTGCGCGGGGCTGAGCGAGCGCGGCTGGTCGGTGCACGAGCATCCGGTGCCCGGCGCGTGGCCGCACCCCGACCCGGCCGACCGGGCGACGCTGGGCGCTGTGCTCGCCGCCGCGCCCGACGACGCCGTGGTGCTGGTCGACGGCCTGATCGCGTCGGCCGTGCCGGACCTGCTCGCCCCGCACGCCAGTCGGCTGCGCCTGGTGCTGCTCGTGCACCTGCCGCTGGACGACGAACCGGAGGCCCGCGCCCTGGCCACCGCCCGCGCCGTCGTCACCACCAGCGAGTGGACCCGCCGCGCCCTGCTGGCCCGTCACCCGGCCCTCGCCGGCCGGGCCCGGGCCGCGCCGCCCGGGGTGCGGCCCGCGCCGCCGGCAGCCGGCTCGGTGGCCGGCGACCGGTTGCTCTGCGTCGCGGCGGTCACCCAGCACAAGGGGTACGACGTGCTGGTCGACGCGTTGGCCACGCTCGTCGGCCGGCCCTGGACGATGGTCTGCGCGGGCACCCTGGCCCGGGAACCGGATCTGGTGCACCGGCTGCGTGACCGGTTGACCGGCGCGGGCCTCACCGAGCGGGTACGACTGGTCGGCCCGCTGACCGGCGCGGCGTTGGACGACGCGTACGCCGCCGCCGACCTGCTGGTGCTGCCGTCGAGAGGCGAGACGTACGGCATGGTCGTCACCGAGGCGCTGGCCCGCGGCCTGCCGGTGGTCACCACCGAGGTGGGCGGGCTGCCGGAGGCACTCGGTCACGCGCCCGGCGGTGAGCGCCCGGGACTGCTGGTCCCGCCGGGTGACCCGGCGGCGCTGGCCGCCGCGCTCATCCACTGGCTGGACGACGACGCGCTGCGCGCTCGGCTGCGGCGTGCCGCTCTCGCCCGGCGCGACACCCTGACCGACTGGCCGGTGACCACCGCGTTGCTGGCCGGCGTGCTGAAGGAGGTGGCGGAATGACCGCCGAGGAGACCCTGCCGTTCGCCGACTGGCTGCGGTTACGTGAGCCGGCCGACGCGGCGGCACGTGCCGAGGACCTGCTGGACGCCATCCGGGCCCGGCTGACCGGGGACGCCCCGACAGTGATCCACGACCTGGGCAGCGGTACCGGGTCGATGAGTCGTTGGCTGGCCGCCCGGCTACCCGGATCACAGCACTGGGTGCTGCACGACCGGGACGCCGACCTGCTGGCCCGGGCCGCCGAGGGCATGCGGGGGGTGACCGCCGCCGACGGCGCCCCGGTCACCGTCCACACCCGCTGCGGCGACCTCACCCGGCTGACCGCCGCCGACCTCGCCGACGGTTCCCTGGTCACCGCGTCCGCGCTGCTGGACATGCTCACCGCCCAGGAGATCGAACGGGTGGCGGATGCCTGCGTCGGCCGGCCAGCCCTGTTCGCCATCTCGGTGACCGGGCGGGTCCGGTTCACCCCGGCCGACCCGCTCGACGACGCGGTCGAGGCCGCGTTCAACGACCACCAGCGGCGTACCGTCGAGGGCCGGCGGCTGCTCGGCCCGGATGCCGTCGCCGCCACCGCCGCCGCGTTCGCCCGGCGCGGCGTCGACGTGCGGGAACGGCCCAGCCCGTGGCGTCTCGGCCCGGAGCAGGCCGACCTGACCGCCGAATGGTTCCGAGGGTGGGTCGGGGCCGCCTGCGAGCAGCGCCCCGACCTGGCCGAACCCGCCCAGGCGTACGCCCGCCGTCGGTTGGCTGACGCGGCGGCCGGCCGACTCACAGTGATTGTCGAACACACTGACCTGCTCGCCGGTGGATGAACCGTTCACGCCCTGGGTACGTGCACTAGGGCAAGTGGACGATCTTCGAAGGGGAGGCCGGCGCCGATGTTCTGGGCCTGGGCACGAGTGGTCGGCGGGGTGGGTCTGCTCGCCGTCCTGCTGTGGCAGGTGGGCAGCGGCCCGTTCCTCGCCGGAGTACGACTGATCGACGCGTCAGCGTTGGCTGCGGCGCTGGTCATCGGGGTGCTCACCACCGTCTGCGCGGCGTGGCGGTGGAGCCTTGTCGCCGGCGGCCTCGGCGTACGCCTGCCACTGGCGACCGCTGTGGCGCACTGCTACCGGGCCGTGTTCCTCAACGCCACACTGCCCGGCGGGGTGCTCGGCGACGTGCACCGGGCGGTACGCCACGGCCGCGACGCCGGCGACGTGAGCCGGGGCATCCGCGCCGTGGTCTGGGAGCGTGCCGCCGGGCAGGTGGTCCTGGTCGGGGTCGCGCTGGTGGTGCTCGCCGCCTTCCCGTCGCCGGTCCGGCCGTACCTGCCGGTCGCCGCCGCGCTGCTCGTCGCCGGCGGGCTGGTCGTCGTGCTGCTGGCCCGGGTCCTCCCAAACGGTGGCGGGTCGCGCTGGGCGACGGCACTGCGTACCGCCGTGGCGGACGTACGGTCGGGCCTGCTGGCGCGGCGCACCTGGTTCGGTGTGCTTGTCGCCTCGGCCGTGATGGTCGCCGGTCACCTGGCCACCTTCCTGGTGGCGGCGCGTACCGCCGGATCGGATGCCCCGCTGTCCCGACTGCTGCCGTTGACGTTGCTCGCCCTGCTCGCCATGGGCCTGCCGTTGAACGTGGCCGGTTTCGGGCCGCGCGAGGGGGTGGCGGCGTGGGTGTTCGGCGCGGCCGGCCTCAGCGCGGCCGAGGGCATCGCCACCGCCACCGTCTACGGCGCACTGGTGTTGGTGGCCAGCCTGCCCGGGGCCGCCGTGTTGCTGGCCCGTCGGCGTCGAATTCCGGTCGCCGCTCGGGAAGCCGCCTCCGGCGGCGGATGTTGAGTCGGTTGTGAGACGGTACGCGTCGCCGGACGGCGGTGGCGCCGGACAAAGGAGTCCCATGCCCGAAGCATTGCCGGTTGCCACGATCCGCACGCAGGTCACGGTGCCGCTGGCGTTTCCGGATGGCTACACCACGACCGCCCGGGTGTTCACCTTCAAGGGCCTGGTGGACGGTCGGGAGCACCTGGCCCTCGGCCTCGGCGACTGGGCGGGCGCCCTGGACCGGCTCGCCGCCGGGGGAGTAGCCCCGCTGGTCCGTCCTCACAGCGAGTGCCTGACCGGCGACGTGTTCGGCAGCCAACGCTGCGACTGCGGGCCGCAACTGCGCGAGGCGGTGCAGCGGATCGCCGAGACCGGCGGTTTCCTGCTCTACCTCCGGCAGGAGGGCCGTGGCATCGGCCTGTACGCCAAACTCGACGCGTACGCGTTGCAGGACGCCGGGTTGGACACCTACCAGGCCAACGTCGCGCTGGGCCGGGGCGAGGACGAGCGGGACTACACCGCCGCCGCGCAGATGCTGGCCACGTTGGGCGTGCCGCGGGTCCGGCTGCTGAGCAGCAACCCGGACAAGGCCGAGCAGTTGACCCGGCTGGGCGTGGACGTTGCCGAACGGGTGCTCACCAGCGTCTTCCTCTCGCCGGCAAACGCCGAATACCTGGCGGCGAAGGCGGCCAAGGCGGCGGAGGTCGAGGCGGCCGAGGCGGTCGAGGCGGCGGATGTGCTCGCGGGTCGTGCTCCTGAGCGGCCCGTCTCCCGATGAGTTGGCGGCCGGGCCCGACACGGCCGTACGTGCTGCTGAGTTGTGCCGCCTCCATCGACGGGTACATCGACGACGCCTCCGAGCAGCGGTTACTGCTGTCCAACGAGGAGGACCTGGACCGCGTCGACGCGGTCCGGGCCAGCTGTGACGCCATCCTGGTCGGCGCTGGCACTGTTCGACGAGACGACCCTCGGCTGCTGGTGCGGTCCCCGAGCCGTCGGGCCGAGCGGGTGGCGGCCGGTCGGCCCGCCTCGCCCACGAAGGTCACACTGACCGCCCAGGGCGACCTCGACCCGATCGCCCGCTTCTTCACCGCCGGTGATTCGGCCCGGCTCGTCTACTGCGCCACTGGCGCGCGGGAGAAGACCGAGGAGCGGGTCGGCCGACTGGCCACCGTGATCGACGCGGGTGAGCCCGTCGACCCGGGGTGGCTGCTGACCGACCTGGCCGCGAGGGGCGTACAGCGGTTGATGGTGGAGGGCGGCGGGACGGTGCACGCCCAGTTCCTCGCCGCCGGTCTCGCCGACGAACTGCACCTGGTGGTCGCCCCGTTCTTCGTGGGTGACGGCCGGGCACCCCGGTTCGTCGGCGAGGGCCGCTTCCCCTGGCACCCGGGTCGCCGCGCGCGCCTGGCCGAGGCCCGTCAGATCGGCGACGTGGTCCTGCTCCGCTACGCCCTCTCCGACCGCTGCCCCACCAACCCCGCCGCCCGACCGGTTGATCATGGCGTTGGCGGGTGATCCAATCTCCGCGGAACCCGCCAAACCCATGATCACCCCGGGTGGGGTGGGTTTATTTTGTGGACGGCGGGGGTCGGTTGGGACAGGATCTCCGGATGTCCGTACCGAGCCTGGCCTTGTTGCGCTGGCAGTTCGACCTGACGTGGTCGCTGTTCGAGTACCACCTCGAGCGACTCGATCCCACGGACTTCCTCTGGGAGCCGGCCGATCACTGCTGGTCGGTGCGGCAGAGCACCGACGGCACCTGGACCCCGGACTGGGCCGACACCGAACCCGACCCGGTCCCGGTGCCGACGATCGGCTGGCTCACCTGGCACGTCGGCTGGTGGTGGACAGTGGCGATGGACCATCTTCGGGGTGGAGCGGCGCGACAGCGCACTGCCGTCGTCTGGCCGGGCGCGGGCGAGCCGAGTGTCGCCTGGCTGCGGGGCCTGCGCACCGAATGGCTGGATCTGCTCGACCAGCTCGGCGACAGTGACAGCGACAGCGACAGCGCCCTCGACCGCCTCGCGACGTTCCCGTGGCCGGACGGGACCGACCACACCGTCACGCACACGATCGGTTGGGTCAACTCGGAGCTGATGAAGAACGTCGCGGAGATCGGTCAGCTCCGGCTGCTGCGCGCCGCACGCACCGATCGGGACGGCCCGGCCGCTCGACCGTAGTATTTTCGTCGCAGGGAGTGCCGTGACGAAACTGGAGGCGGCGCGTGCTCAGTGTCCGGTGTGTCGAGTGCGAGGCGGACCTGCCCGTCGGCACCGGCCGGGGGCGCCCGCGCCGCTACTGCTCCCGGCGCTGCCAGGCCCGCGCGTACCGCAGGCGTCGTGAGCACGGCCCCACCAGCAGCCCTCGTCGGATTCGGGACCTGCCCGCGCCGACCGGCGGCGACCCGCGCCACCGATTGGTCGCCCTCGCTGTCGAGTTGGCGGACGCGGGCGGTCTGGAGGCCGTCTCCCTGCGGGTCCTCGCCCAACGCGCGGGCCTGCCCGCCCACGCCGTGTACCGGCACGTCCGGAACCGGGCCGACCTCCTCGCCGCGATGGCCGAGCAGATCACCGCCACCCGACCGCCCGGCACCGCGCCACCACCGCGCGATCCGCGCCAACGGCTCGAACGGCTGGCCGGGGACGAGTGGGCGATGTACCGCCGACATCCCTGGCTGCTGGCCATCCTCGCCACCGATCGGCCGCCGACCGGGCCGGCGGTACTCGCCATGGTCGACCGGGTGGTGGCGGCGTTCACCAGCGCCGGGTACGAACCGGCCGAGGCGTTCCGCGCCTACCTGGCACTCAGCGGTTACGTCCAGGGCATGGCCCTGCTCATCCGGCGTGACCCCGGGGACACCACCTACCACGCCTGGTGGTCGGCGACCCGCACCCGGCTGGAGCGGACCGGCCGTACCCGGGACCGACAGTGGCTGGCCGCGGCCGGGCAGACCAGACCCGACGCCGACCTGGACACCTGGTTCCAGTTCGGCCTGCGCGGGCTGCTCGGTGGCCTGTTGCCCGACCCCGCTCGGTAGGGTGGCCGTCGTGCTGCGACTGGAGACAATCACCAAAGATAATGTGGAGGCCGCGTGCCGGGTGAGCGTGCGGCCCGACCAGGAGAAGTTCTCGTCTCCGGTCGCCTGGTCCCTCGCCGAGGCGTACGCCCAGCCCGAGATCGCGTGGCCGCGTCTCATCGTCGAGGATGACGAGATCGTCGGCTTCCTGATGGGCTTCTTCGACATCGTGTGGGATCCGGCCCACCCGGACGACAGGCGCTCGGGGCTGTGGCGGCTCAACATCGCCGCCGAGCACCAGGGCCGTGGGTACGGCCGCTTCGCGGTACAGGCCGTCCGCGACGAGGCCCGCCGACGTGGGCACGACCGGGTCTACACGACGTGGGAGCCGGGGCCGGACGGCCCGGAGCAGTTCTACCTGAAACTCGGGTTCCAGCTGACCGGGGAGACCAGCGAGGACGAGGTGGTGGGCGTCCACTCCACCCACTGACCGGACGCCACCGACCACCCCGGACCGAGTGATCAGCGGTGCGGCGGGGCCTGCGTACGATGCGGGGTCGAGTTCCCCTCGTCGCGGCGGAGGTATCGGGCAATGGCAGGCCAGCACGAGGGTTTCGCCCTCGGCATCGACCTCGGCACGTCCAACACTGTCGCGGTGCTGCGCTGGCCGGACGGGCGGACCCGTCCGCTGCTGATGGACGGTCAACCGCTCAGTCCGTCCGCCGTCTACGCCGACCCGGACGGCACTTTGCACACCGGCTGGGACGCCCGCCGGTTGGCGCAGGCCGACCCGGCCCGGTTCGAGGCGAACCCGAAGCGTCGAGTGGACGAGCCGACAGTGCAGCTTGGCGACCGCGCGTACCCGCCGGCCGACCTGCTCGCCGCGGTGCTGGCGGCGGTCGGCCGGGCGGCGGTGGGCGCTGTGGGTTTCCTGCCGCCGGCCGTGGTGACCTGTCCGGCCGCCTGGGACGCGACGCGGCGGCAGGTCCTCGCCGACGCGCTGCTGCGGGCCGGCTGGCCGCAGGCGGCCGAGCACACCCTCGCCGGGCCGACACCGCCCGGCACCCGGCTGCTGCGGGAGCCGGTGGCCGCCGCCCGCTACTACACGCAGGTGCTGCACCGTCCGGTTCCGGTCGGTGGGGCGATAGCGGTGTTCGACTTCGGTGGCGGAACGCTCGACGTCGCTGTGCTGCGCAACGAGGGCGCGGATCCCTGGGGGGACTCCGGCTTCAGCGTGGTCGCCGACGGTGGCCTGCCAGACCTGGGCGGTCTGGACCTCGACGCCGCGCTGGTGCGTCGGGTCGGCGAGTTGGTCGGTGAGCGGCACGCCGATCAGTGGGCCCGGCTCACCCGACCGGCGGATCCGGAGCAGCGCCGCGACCAGGTCCGGCTCACAGACGAGGTACGTGGTGCGAAGGAGACCCTGTCCCGCTCCGCTGTCGCCCCGGTCGCGGTGCCGGGAGTGGCCGAGACGATCCAGCTGACCCGGGCGGACGTCGAGCGGGTGGCCACGCCACTGCTGCGCCGGGCGGTGCAGCGGACCCGGGAGGTCATCGCCGCCGCCGGGCTGCGCCCCGATCAGCTCGACGGGCTGTTCCTCGTGGGCGGGTCGTCACGAATCCCGCTGGTGGCCCGCATGCTGCACGCCGAGCTGGGGATCGCGCCGACGGTGCTGGACCAGCCCGAGCTGCCGGTGGCCGAGGGCGCCCTGACCGACCTGCCGCTGCGCAAGCCGCTACCCGCCCCGGCGTACGCGGGAGCGCCGCTCGCGCCACCCGCGGCGGCGCCGGTGAGCCCGCCCGCCCCGGCGGGAGCGCCCGCGCCGGTCGTACCGTCGCAGCCCTGGCGGGGATCCACCCCGCCGGCGGGCCCGCCCCCCGGGCCGGGTCTGGCCGGCGCCACCCCGACCCCGCCCGGCGGCGCGACAGGCTGGCGGCGGGCGCGCTGGGTGGTGCTCGGCGCGGTGCTGGCCCTGGTCGGGGTGGCCACCGCGGCGACGCTCTACCTGACCCGGGACCGCTATCCGGATCTGAAGTTCGACTCGCTGCGCGAGCTGTCCCGGCCGTCGGCCGGCGCCGAACGGCCGGTCGCCATGTGGACGGCGGTGCTCGACGACCGGGCCTACCTGGCGTTTTCGCTGCCCGACGACCGGCTGGAGGTGGTGGCCGTCGACGCGGGCAACGGCCACCAGTTGTGGCGGAAGCAGACCGACGTGCGGGCCGACGACTGGGAGGCGATCATCGCCGTCCCCGGGGCGGTCGCGGTCCTCGCCGACGCACCGGGCGACAGCACCCCCCGACCGCTGGCCGTCCTCGACGGTCGTACCGGCGAGCAGCGCTGGCAGCGCGTTCTGCGTGGTGACGACGACGTCTACTTCGCCGACGACACGGCGGTGCTGGTGGACCGGACCGCTGACGAACTGGTCGGTCTGCGCCTGAGCAACGGCTCGGCGAAGTGGACGCAGCCCAACCCCCGCGGCCAGTACGCCGGTGGCCGTACCGTGGTCCGGCCGGTCGGCACCGACGCGGCGGCGGGCGGGCCGGCCTTCCTCGACGGCGCGCCCCGCAACCCGTGGGCGAGCAAGGGGCGGCGACTGGTCCAGGTGGGTGCGGACCGGTCGGTGCGGCTGCTCGACATGGCATCCGGCGCGGTGCTGCGCCAGTGGGGCAGCGTCGCCGACCTCGACGACCTGGTGGTCGCCCACGAGGACCGCCTGTACGTGGCCGCCAACGAGGGTGGTTACCAGCTCCTCGCGTACGACCTGGGCTCCGACGCCGAGCCGGTGGTGCTGCACCGCTCCGGCAACGACGAGTACCGCCCGAAGGAGCTGATGGCCTGCGGTGAGCGGCGGGCCTGCCTGTTGCAGGTGCCGAACAACGACGTCGCGCGCACCGAGGTGGTGGCGGCCACCGAGGGTGAGCAAATGATCAAATGGTCGGCGCCGGGCGTGACCGGTCTGGTTCCGTTGGGTGAGCAGGTGCTCGCCCAACGGGAGTTGCCGGAGCCGACCGTCACCGTCTTCGACGCCGCCGGCCAACCGGTGCTGCGGGACCGGGGCGGAGTGGCGGTCCGCCTCGACGCGGGCAACCTGCTGGTCTTCGCCAAGGCGCCCAGCGTGGTCGCGGACAACCGGGTGCTGGCCGGGGTGTGGGCCGAGTCCGGGGAGGTCGACGAGTTGGGTGAGCTGAAGGACGTGCGCAGCTCTTCCTGTTCGTGGAACACCCACGTGATCGCCTGTGGCGCGGACAAGGACTTCGTGCTGTACCGCTTCACCGACGACTGACGTCACCGGCCCACCGGTCGGCTCGTACGATGCTCCGGTGAATCTTCGAGGTACGGTCCGCGCCGATCGTCCGTTGGTGGTTCTTGCCGTGGGTGAGGAGGCCCGCTACCTGCCGCCCGAGCTGCCGGTATTGCTCACCGGCATGGGCAAGGTGAATGCCGCCAGCGCGGTGGCCGCGGTGCTCGCCGCCGGGCCGCGCCCCGCCCTGTTGCTCAACCTGGGTACGGCGGGAGCGTTGCGCCCCGGGTGGGCCGGGATCCACGAGGTCGCCACAGTGCTCCAGCACGACCTGGACACCGAGCTGCTGCGCACGCTCACCGGCGAGACCTACGGGGCGCCGCTGCCGCTGGCAGCCGAGGGCGCGGTGCTCGCGACCGGTGACACCTTCGTGGCCGACGACGCCGAGCGGGACCGGTTGGCGCAGCGCGCCGACCTGGTCGACATGGAGGGGTACGCGGTGGCCTGGGCCGCCGCGCAGGCCGGTGTGCCGTGCCGGCTGGTGAAGCAGGTCAGCGACGAGGCGGGGGAGGGCGCGGCCCGAACCTGGCAGGAGTCGGTGGACGCGTGCGCCCGGGACCTCGCCGAGTGGGCCGCTCGACACATCGTCTGAACAGGTAAGGGTCAGTCGTCTGCTTGCCGCATCCGCAGGCCCGGTGTGGTCTCCCGGGCCGCTCCGGGAATCAGGATGTGCGCCGCCAGCGTGAGCGCCACGACGGCGGTGACCAGCAGCGGCGGCCAGCGGCCGGCCCACGGCAGCGTGAGCAGCGGCAGGGGGAGGCAGAGCATTCGCCGCCACGGCACGAGCATGGACACCAGCAGGGTGAACAGGGCGCGGCCGATCACGAACAGCGCCGGACCGCCCATGATCAGTAAGAGCCACCCGACCGGGGTCGTGCCGGTCGGCCGGGTGACGACCAGGTCGAACGAGGCCGCCGTGGCGACCACGCCGGCCAGCATCACCAGGTGCGTGTACGGAGCCACCCGGGCCGGCCGGCCCGACTTCGGCCCGGCCCCCGCCTCCAGCAACTCGCCGGCCCGGAAGACGTAGACCTGCCAGAGCAGCAGCATGATGGCGAACGCGCAGAGCAGCGCGGCGACCCGGAGCCCGGCCAGCGGGCCCCGGCTGACCTGCAGCGTGGGAACCAGGATGATGTCGCCGAGGGCCAGGATGATGAACTGCTGGTACCGCTCGCCGAGATGCGCGGTTGTCCGCTCGTACTGCTCCGAGGGCACCCGGCCCAGCCAGGGCGTGGGGTAGCGGGCCGCCGCGGAGATCAGGTCGATCGTGATGGCGATGGCCCAGAGGGCCCAGTTCACAGTGCCGGACGCCGCGCCCGTGATCCAGAAGACGCCGGACACCACGAACCAGAAGAAGAACCGGCTGGCCCGGACCATGGCCGCCCGATGTCGCTTCCGGTACAACGTCGTGACCAGGATGATGCCGCGGATCACGTGCGTGCCGACGTACGAGATCGCGAAGACCATCGCGTGCCCGTCGGAGACCATCGGCAACGATGCCGCCATCCCCACCGAACCGACCATGGCGACCATCAGGATGGCCTGGATGGGGCGCTGCTGAGGGTCGTAGAACTCGGTGGTGGTGGAGGTGACCGACCAGGTCCACCAGATCGCCGTCAGCATCAGCAGGACCATCGCGGCGCCGGACCAGTTGTGGACTTCCGCGAGCAGGGTCGACGTCAGCGCGAGCGAGGCCACGAAGACCACGTCGAAGAGCAACTCCAGCAGCGTGGCCCGCGTCGAACCGTCCGGCCGGCGTACCAGCGCCGCGGTGCCTCCGGTGGTCATGCCCGGCCTCCCGCCGTGTCTCCGAGGATTATCGGCGGTGCCGGCGCGGCCCGTCCCCGGATCGGCGATTCCCGCCGGTCGGGGAAGAGGGCGTCCGGAGGTTGCCACGGCGTCGGGCGCCGGGCGATGCTTTACCGCATCCATCAATCTCGATCTCTTCG
The DNA here is from genome assembly GCF_040649935.1 of Micromonospora sp. NPDC048842. Taxonomy (NCBI): domain Bacteria; kingdom Bacillati; phylum Actinomycetota; class Actinomycetes; order Micromonosporales; family Micromonosporaceae; genus Micromonospora; species Micromonospora sp. NPDC048842. Next base: position 454,927 of record NZ_JBEZGK010000003.1, read on the forward strand.
GAGGTTCGGATGCGCCGCTCCCCGCTGGTCGCCCTCGTCCTGACCACCCTGCTGCTCGTCGCGCCCGGCGCGGCGCAGGCCGCCGTCCCCGACCGGGCCGCCGCGCCCGCCGCCGACCCGACGGCCACGCTGACCGGGGTACGCACCGCGGGCACCGCCTGGGGCCTCGACCCCGCCACCGGCCGGATGACCCTCACCGTCGACGACACCGTGGCCCCCGGCGAACTGGCCGCACTGCGGGCGGTGACCGACCGGGCCGGCGTGCTGCTGCGCCGCGAACCCGGAACGCTGCGCCCCCTGATCGCCGGCGGGCAGGGCATCTACGGCGGCGGTGGCGCGCGCTGCTCGCTCGGCGCCAACGCGCGCAGCGGCAGCACCTACTACGTGATCACCGCCGGGCACTGCACCACTGCCGCCGCCACCTGGTACGCCGACAGCGCCCAGACCACAGTGCTCGGCACCCGCACCGCCACCAGCTACCCCACCAACGACTACGGGCTGATCCGCTACACCGGCCGGATCGCCCACCCGAGCGCGGTCTACACCTACCCGGGCCTGCTGACCATCAACGGCCCCGGCAACGCGTACATCGGTCAGGCGGTGTGCCGCAGCGGCAGCACCACCGGCGTGCGCTGCGGCACCGTCACCGGTCTCAACCAGACCGTCAACTACGCCACCGGCGTGATCTACGGCCTGATCCGCACCAACATCTGCGCCGAGCCGGGGGACAGCGGCGGACCGCTCTACGTGGCCTCCACCGGCAGGATCCTCGGCATCCTCTCCGGCGGCACCGGCAACTGCACCGCCGGCGGCACCACCTACTACCAGCCGATCGCGGAGGTGCTGGCCGCGTATGGGCTGACGTTGCCCTGAGCGTCAAGGTGTGACGTGCGACGGGTTGCCCACCCCGCGCGGGACACCTAGGCTCGGCGACGCCCAGCACCCCCGCCGCGAGGACGTGTGCCCGATGCCGACCGCCCCCCGACCTGACCAGCCGAGTGTTCCGGCCGGCCTTCCGTCGATCGAGGTGGCCGCCGTGGGGGAGACGATGGTGGTGCTCTGCCCCGCGCCGGGTGAGCCGCTGGAGCGCGCCGAGCGGGTCGCCGTCTCGGTCGGTGGGGCCGAGTCCAACGTGGCCGGTTACCTGGCCCGCCTGGGACACCTGACGACCTGGGTGAGCCGGGTCGGCGACGACCCCTTCGGTCGGGCCGTCGTCCGGCACGTCGCCGCCGCCGGAGTCCGGGTCGACCAGGTGTGCGTGGACCCGGCCGCCCCCACCGGCCTGTACGTCAAGGACCCCGGCCCGGAGGGAACCGCAGTGCACTACTACCGGGCCGGGTCGGCGGCCGCCCGGATGGACCCCGCCACGCTGGCCGACCCGGCGCTGGCCGGCGCCCGGGTGCTGCACCTGTCCGGAATCACAGCGGCGCTGTCCGCGTCCTGCCGGGCGCTGGTCGAGCACGCGGTGACCGACCGACCGCTGGCGCAGGCGTTGGTCAGTTTCGACGTCAACCACCGGGCCCGGCTGTGGCCCGCCGAGCAGGCCGCGCCGGTGCTGCGCGACCTCGCCAACCGCTGCGACCTCGTCTTCGTCGGGCAGGACGAGGCGGAAACCCTCTGGGGTACCACCGACCCGACGGCCGTACGCGAGCTGTTGCCGGATCCGGCGACGGTGGTGGTCAAGGACGGCGCGGTGGGCGCCACCGCACTGGTCCGCGACGCCGAACCGGTCTTCGTGCCCGCGCCCCGGGTGACGGTGGTGGAGCCGGTCGGCGCCGGAGACGCCTTCGCCGCCGGCTACCTGGCCGGGCTGCTCCGCGGCCTCGACCCGGTGCGGCGGTTGCGCCTCGGTCACCTCGTCGCCGCGCAGGCTCTGACCAGCAGCGGCGACAACGCCCCCGTCCCGCAGTGGGCCTGGTTCGAGAAACTCATCGACGCCCCCGCCGACGCCTGGTCGCCACTCGACCTGACCGACCCGGGCGCGACGACCTGAGCCGGGCCGGCGGATTGCGACCCGACCAGCAGCAACAGTCCCACCGCGACATCGGATGGAGTGCACCATGACCACACCGGACTTCGACCACATCTTCGGCGGCGCCCGGGTGATGGCGATCCTGCGCGGCCTGCCGGTCGCCGAGACCGTTCGACTCGCCGAGCGTGCCTGGGACCTCGGCATCGACGTGGTGGAGGTTCCGGTGGCCACCGCCGACGCGGTGCCGGCGCTGCGGGCCGCCGTCGAGGCGGGGGCCGCACGCGACCGGATCGTCGGCGCCGGCACCGTGCTCGACGTCGACCAGGTCGCCGCGGCGGCCGACGCGGGCGCCCGGTTCACCGTCGCGCCCGGCCTGGACCTCGCGGTCGCCGACGCCGCCGCCGCGCGTGGCCTTCCGCACCTGCCCGGTGTGGCCACCCCCACCGAGGCCCAGCAGGCACTGCGGCACGGCCTCACCTGGCTCAAGGCGTTCCCCGCGATCTCCCTCGGCCCGGCCTGGTTCAAGGCCGTCGCCGGCCCGCTGCCGCAGGTGCGCTTCGTCGCCACCGGCGGCCTCGACGCCGGCAACGCGGGAGCGTTCCTACAAGCAGGAGTACGTGTCGTAGCAGTCGGCTCAGCCCTCTCCGACCCCACCCAACTAGACGCCCTAGCCAAGCTAACCCGCCCCACCCCCTAACCCGCCCCACCCCCTAACCCACCCACCCGCCCCACCGCCCTCCCTCCCCACCGCCCTCCCCACCGCCCTCCCTCCCCGCCCCACCCCGCCGATCTTGCACTTGCGGTTGCCGATGCGCCCTGATTCGCGGCTTTGGTCGCGACACAAAGTGCAAGATCGGCGCGGGGCGCGGGGCGCGGGGGCGGGGGGCGGGGGCGGGGACGGGGGAGAGCGGGGTGGGTGGCGGGGTTGCGCCATGGCGTAAGTGCGTCGAGGTTGGGGGCGCGGTTGGGGTGGGCTCTGCGTCGATGCTGTGGTGCGTACCACTTCTCGACACAAAGAGGTCATCGTGGCTCTGTCTCACCGGCGCCGCCGATCCGGGCTGATCGCCCTCGGCGCCGCCCTCACCCTGGCGGCCGGGTTCACCCCACCCGGCGCGGGAGCGGCCGCCGCCCCGCCGAACAACCCCGACCGCCCGGCGGGTCAACCCCCGGCCGCCGCCGGACGCGCGTCCACCGTCACCCTGATCACCGGTGACACGGTCACCGTCACCACAGCACCGGACGGCAGCACTGTGTCGACAGTGCGCCGGCCAGACGGCAGCACCCCGAGCTTCCACCGCACGGTGCGCGACGGCGACACCTACGTCTACCCGGACGCCGCGCTGTCCTATGTGACCAGTGGTGTTCTGGACCGGCAGCTGTTCAACGTCACCGACCTCATCGCCGACGGCTACGACGACGCGCACACCGACGCGCTTCCGCTGATCGTCACGATGACCGACGCGGCGGCCCGCAACCGCACCCGTCCCACAGTCGACGGCGCGAAGCTGGTCCGACCGTTGGACAGCGTGCAGGGCGCGGCGCTGACCCGCCAGCGCGCCACCGCCGACCGGTTCTGGACCGCTCTGACCGCCGGTTCGACCCGGCGTACGGGTGACGCCCCGACCCTGGCCAACGGCATTGCGAAGGTCTGGTTGGACGGTCGGGTGCACGCGGACCTGGCCGAGTCCACAGCGCAGATCGGTGCGCCGAAGCTGTGGGCCGAGGGCAACACCGCCGCCGGTGTCGACGTCGCTGTGCTCGACTCGGGTGCGGACGCGGAACACCCGGATCTCGCCGGGCAGATCGCCGAGTCGAGCAGTTTCGTGCCCGAGGAGCCCGACATCCTCGACTACAAGGGCCACGGCACGCACGTCGCCTCGACGATCGCCGGCACCGGTGCCGCGTCCGGTGGCGCCGAGCGGGGCGTCGCCCCGGGTGCCCGCCTACACATCGGCAAGGTGCTCAACAGCGAGGGCAGTGGGCAGAACTCGTGGATCATCGCCGGCATGGAGTGGGCGGCCCGGGAGCAGAAGGCCCGGGTGGTCAGCATGAGCCTGGGCGGTGAGGCCACCGACGGCAGCGACCCGATGAGCCAGGCGGTCGAGCGACTCAGCGCCGAGACCGGTGCCCTCTTCGTGATCGCCGCCGGCAACAGCGGCCCGGCCACCATCGGCAGCCCGGGCGCCGCCAACTCCGCGCTCACAGTGGGCGCCGTCGACGCCACCGACCACCTCGCCGACTTCTCCAGCCAGGGGCCACGCGCCGGCGACGGCGGGCTCAAGCCCGAGATCACCGCCCCCGGCGTGGACATCCTGGCGGCCCGCTCGCACCTGGTGCGGGGTGGCTCCGGCGATTACACGCTGATGAGCGGCACGTCGATGGCCACCCCACACGTGGCCGGAACGGCCGCGCTGGTTGCCGCCGCGCACCCGGACTGGACCGGTCAGCGGATCAAGGAAGCGCTGGTCAGCACGGTCAAGGCCACCCCCGGGTACACCCCGTACCAGGCGGGTGCCGGTCGGGTCGACGCGGTCGCCGCCGCGCACGCCACGGTCTTCGCCACCCCGAGCGCCTACTCCGGCTTCCAGGCGTGGCCGCAGCAGCCGGGCATGACCGTCGACCGCACTGTCACCTACACCAACGTCGGCAGCGCGCCGGTCGCCCTGAAGCTGGCCCTCGACGTGGCCACCGCGCCGGCCGGACTGTTCGCGCTCTCCGCCGACCGGGTCGCCGTGCCCGCGGGCGGCACCGCCACCGTGACGGTGACCGCCGCGTACGACAAGCTGCCGGTGGAGAAGCAGGTCAGCGGCATGATCGTCGCCACCGACGACACCGGTGCGGTGCGCGGGCGCACCCTGATCGGCGCCGGCAAGGAGGGCCAGCGGCAGAACCTGACGCTGGTCGCCAAGGACCGCGACGGCAAACCGCTCGTCGGCAAGGTCATCCTCACCGCTGACACCCTGTTCACCGCCGTGGACCTGCCCGAGAGCGGCACCGCCACGCTGCGGCTGCCGGTGGGAAGCTGGAACGGTTGGATCTCCGCGGACGTGCGCGGCGCGCACGGGCCGCACTCCAAGGGCATGGCGATGCTCAGCTTCACCGACGTGAACCTGGACCGCGACCGCACCGTCACCCTGGACGCGCGCGCCGCCCGGCAGGTGCAGGCCCGGGTGCCGCAGGAGGCCACCGCCAGCGCGCTGCGGATGGACATCCACCGGTCCACGAAGAACGGGCTCACCGAGAGTCAGGTGCTGCCCGACGACTCGTACGACAGCATGTGGGCGTTGCCGACGACCCGTCCGGTGACCGACGGCGAGTTCGAGTTCGGCGCCCGGTGGCGGCTGGAGCAGCCGGCCCTGACCGTTTCGGCGGGCGGTCGCTCGTACGACGATCTGTTGGTGAAGCGGGCGACCCCGGCGCTGCCGGCCGGTCGTCGCCAGCTGGACGCGGTCTTCGTCGCCGACGCGTCGGCGACGGGGCTGGTCAAGCGTCCGGTCCGGGACCGGGCCGTGGTGGTGCGCCGCAGTGACAGTGTGGACATCGCCACCCAGGCGCAGGCCGCCGCGGCGGCCGGAGCGAAGCTGCTGCTCGTGGTCAACGACGGCGTCGGTCGGCTCCAGCCCTGGGACGAGGCGGCGTGGAGCCCGGAGAGCCCGGCCCCGGTGACAGTGGCCACCCTCGGCGCCGACGAGGGTGGGCAGCTCATCGCCGCGCTGGAGCGGGGCGCGGTGCGGCTCACCGTCGAGTCGCACCCGGAGACCAGCTACCTGTACGACGTGGCGCACCACTGGACCGGTACGGTGCCGGCCGACCCCACCTACCGGCCCACGAAGCGGCAGTTGGCCCGGGTCGACGTGGAGTTCCGCAACTACCGGCAGGGCAAGGCGCTGGAGTTCCGTACCGACGTCTGGCGCGGCTGGGCGTCGAGCAACCAGGAGCCGGCCCCGGCGCAGGGCCGACGCACCGACTGGGTGAGCGCCGACCAGCGGTGGATCGACGACGCGTTCATCGCCGGCGAGACCGGTCAGCACCTGATGGCGGTGACCACGTACCCGGCCGGTAAGCCGAGCGCCGTCACCTGGTTCGGGCCGATCCAGCGACCCCGGATGGGCGGGAACTACGTGCCGGTCCGCTACCTGGACACCGTCTACCTGCCCGCGCCCGGGTGGGGCGACGGGGGCGGCCACATCGGTGAGGCGTACGCGAACTACGACATGGTCAACCGGACCACCCTCTACCAGGGCGACAAGGAGCTGAACTGGGGCAACGCCGAGTACCTCCAGGTTTCCGGTCTGGCCCAGCAGCGGCTGCCGTATCGGCTGGTGGTGGAGAACGACAGGGCCGCGTGGACGAACCCGTACTCCCGGCAGACTCGCACCGAGTGGGGCTTCCACTCGGCGGTCACCGGGGAGGAGTCGGCCGAGGTGCTGCCGATGATCCAGCTGGACTACCGGGTGGCCATCGACTCCACCGGCAAGGCGTCCCGGCGGGCACCGTTGACAGTTGTCGCCTCCCACCTGCCCGACGTCACCGGCAGGATCGGCGCGGTGACAGTCGAGGTGTCCTACGACGACGGGGCGACCTGGCAGAAGCAGCGGCTGACCCGGCACGGCGACGGCTGGCGTACCGCGCTGGCCGCACCCACGAAGGCCGGCTTCGTGAGCCTGCGCACCACGGCGCGTGACACCGCCGGCAACACAGTGAGCCAGAGCATCAGCCGGGCGTTCGGCCTGCGCTGACAGCACTGCGGTCGGCCGCCGCTCGGGGTGGTGAAACATCCCGAGCGGCGGCCGGCGCCGTCAGTGGAGTTCCTCAGCGAGGTGGTCCCAGTCTGTCACCACAGGCAGCAGGTCCCCGGCCAGCCAGGCGGCGCTCTGGTCGTCGTGGTGCGGGTCGCCGGGCACCCCGCAGGTGCCCAGGGGGACCACCCAGCGGCTGTCCGAGCGGCGGGCCAGGTCCCAGACGAAGCGCGCCGCCGGCCCCCGGAAGCACCAGTGGGTGACCCCGGGCACGCTGGAGGTGGCCAACACGCAGTCGTGGTCACCGTCGAGCCGGGGGCCGGGCCCGGTGTCCGAGCCGGGCAGGGCCCGCCACGCCGCCAGCCGGTGCAGGTCCCCCCAGGGCACCGGCTCGGCCGCCGCGTCGGCGACCTCCTCGGCCGCCGCCCGTACCAGCGCGGCGATGTCCACACCGGGCAGCGGCGTCGCGCCGAGCAGGTGCTCCAGCGCGTGACCGACGCGCGGCGTCAGCGCCAGCCAGGGCGCGAACACCTCGGGGTACGCGGGCAGCTCGGCCAGCTCGGCCAGCGCCGGGTGGGCGGCGATCCGGCGTACGACAGCCGCCCGCAGGATGGCGTAGGCCGCCGCGTCAGTGCTGTCCGCGGCCATCCGGCGATCCCAGCGCAGCAGTCGTTCCCGCAGCGCTGCGGCGGCCGGACCGAGCCCCGTCGACTCGGCGAGCACCGCCAGCAGCGGCCCGGCCGCGCCCAGGTACGTGTCGGTGTGCACCGAAACCATCTCGTCGGCCGTCCACGCCGAACGGGCGTCGAGCAGCTCGGCGATGCGACGCGCCCGGTGCGGTGGGGCGAACTCCACCCCGAGCGGTGCCGCCAGACCGCGCTCGTTGGCCATCACCGACCGACCGACCACCTCGGCACGGGGCATCGGCGCGTGCCAGCCCTGCCATGCGTAGGCGGCGTCCCACCCGGGGACCACCCGTCGGCCGTTCTCCGGGTGCCGCACCGGCACCGCCCCGGCGACCCGGTGCAACAGCCCTCCGGCGGTGTCCGCCGCCTGCACCACGTTGACCGGCTCCACCCAGTGCCGCAGCGCGTGGTCCACGTCGGCCACGGTGCGGGCGCGCAGCAGCTCCGGCAGCGTCGCGAAACCGAGATCACCCCGGACCCGGGGCGGGTAGCGCAGGCTGACGGCTGTCTCGTCGTCCGGTCCACCGGCGATCACCGGGCCGCGGTCGGTCTCCACCACCTCGACCTCGACCCTGTCGGCCCCGGCCACCTCGATGGTCTCGACGTGGCGGTGCGCCGGTCGCCAGCCGTCCGGGCCGAGCGCCTGCACCCGGGGGCCGTCGCGGCGCAGCCGCTCCGCGTACACGTCCTGGTAGTCGGCCATCGCGTTGGTGATTGCCCAGGCCACTCCGCCGGTGTGCCCGAAGTGCGCGATGCCCGGCACACCCGGCACCGCCAACCCGACCACGTCGTACTCCGGGCAGGCCAGCCGGATCTGCTGGTAGACACCGGGATCCTCGATGAACCGGTGCGGATCACCGGCGAGCAGCGCGGCTCCGGTGTCGGTGCGCTCGGCGGCGAGCAGCCATCCGTTGCTGCCGGCCACGGCCGGCCCGTCGGTGGCGAACAGGCCGATCGCGTCCGGCCCGAGCCGCTGCGCCACGTGCTCGCGCCAGAGCTTGCCGGGGAACCCGGCGAACAGGATGTGGTGGCCCAGCCAGACCGCGAGCGGCGTCCACGGTTCCCACCGACCCGGGCGCAGCCCGGTGGCGGCGAACTCCGGTGACCGGGCCGCCCCGGCGGCGAGAGCGGCGTTGACGCCGTCCACGTAGGCGCCCACCCACTCGGCGGTCGCCGGGTCCAGCGCCGCGTGGCAGCGGCGTGCGGTGTCGTCGAGCCGGACCTGCCGGACGAACCGGTCCCAGCCGAGCGCGTCGGGCCCGAGGAACGCCGCGCTGGTGCCTTGGGCGCGGTGCCGTTCCACCTCGATCTGCCAGGCCCTGTCGTACGCGGTCACCCGACCCTGCGCCGCCGCCAGCGCGAGCGGGTCGTCGGCCCGCAGGTGCGGCACTCCCCACGGGTCGCGGAAACGCCGCTCGTTGCTGGTTTGCTCGCTGTGCTCGCTCACGCCGGCTCCGGGACCACTGTGGTGGCACGGCGTCGGGCCGCGGGGACGACCAGCGGGGTGCCCGTCTCCGGGTCGTCGATCACCCGGCAGGGCAGCCCGAACACCTCCGCCACCAGGTCGGCGGTGACCACCGACGCGGGCTCCCCGGCGGCCACCACGCGTCCGTCGCGCATCGCGATCAGATGGGTGGCGTAGCGGGCCGCGTGGTTCAGGTCGTGCAACACCGCGACAAGGGTGCGGCCCTGCTCCTCGTGCAACCGGGCGCAGAGGTCCAGGATCTCGATCTGGTGGGCGATGTCGAGGTACGTGGTCGGCTCGTCGAGCAACAGCAGGGGCGTCTGCTGGGCCAGCGCCATGGCGATCCAGACCCGCTGCCGCTGCCCGCCGGACAACTCGTCCACCGCGCGGTCGGCGAGGTCGTCGACCCCGGTCGCGGCCATCGACTCCTCGACCACCCGTTCGTCCTCGCGGGACCACTGCCGCAGCAGCCCCTGGTGGGGGTAGCGACCCCGGGCGACCAACTCGGCGACGCTGATGCCGTCCGGTGCGATCGACGACTGCGGCAACAGGCCGAGCGTACGGGCCACAGTGCGCGCCGGCAGGTCGTGAATGTCGCGTCCGTCCAGCAGCACCGCACCGGCGCTGGGGCGCAACATCCGGGACAGGGCGCGCAGCAGCGTCGACTTGCCGCACGCGTTCGGCCCGATGATCACGGTGAACGACCTGTCGGGCACCGCCACTGTCAGGTTCTCGGCGATGGTCCGCTGGTCGTAGGCGAGGGTCAGCGCGGTGCCGCCGAGCCGGGAATCGCCGGGTCGCATGGGTGCTCCTTCGAGGGCGTCACTGATGTTCACAGCCGGCCCGCCCGACGTTCCATCGCCAGCAGCCAGACCAGGTAACCGCCGCCGATCACGCCGGTCACCACGCCGACCGGGAGTTGGTGCCCGGCGAACGCGCGCTGCGCCACCAGGTCGGCCCCGACCAGCAGCGCCGCGCCGACGGCCATCGACGGCAGCAGGTTCGGACCCGGGGCCCGGGTCAGTCGTTTCGCCACGTGCGGGGCGACGAGCGCCACGAAGGACACCGGCCCGGCGGCGGCCGCCGCGAACGAGACCAGCAGCACGGCGGCAGCGAGCAGCACCAGGCGCAGCCGGCGCACCGGCACGCCCAGGGCACTGGCCGCGTCGTCGCCCAACTCCATCATCCGCAGCGCCGGGGCGCAGCCGACGAGCACCAGCGGCGCCACCACGACCAGGACGGCGAGCAGCGGCCCCGCGTTGGCCCAGCCTCGCCCGTCCAGGCTGCCGGTGAGCCAGAGGACCGCGCGGGCGGCTTCCATCAGGGGCGCCCGGGTCAGCAGGTAGCCGTTGACGCCGGTCAGGATCGCGGACACCCCGATGCCGACCAGGATGAGCCGGTAGCCGTGCACTCCACGCCGCCAGGCGAGCGCGTAGATCAGCAGACCGGTGCCGAGACCACCGACGACCGCCGCGCCGGCCAACGCCAGGCTGCTGCCACCGAGGACGACCACCACCAGCGCCCCGGTCGACGCGCCCTGGGTGAAGCCCAGGATGTCCGGGCTGCCCAACGGGTTGCGGACCAGCGACTGGAACACAGTGCCGGCGAGAGCCAACGCCGCACCGACCAACAGGGCGGTGACCAGCCGGGGCAGGCGCAGCTCGAGCACGATGAACTGCTCCGCCACAGTGCCACCGCCGGTCAGCGTGCGCAGCACGTCCGCCGGCCCCATCGGGTAGTCGCCACTGCCCAGGGCCACCAGGCCGAACCCGGCCGCGAGCACCGCCGCGCCGGCCCCGACGCCCAACGCGCGGGGCCGGAACCGCAGCGACAACCCCCCACTACGCAGAACGCTCACGGTTGCGCCACCGGTCGGCGCGTGACCAGCCACAGGAAGAGCGGGCCGCCCAGCACCGCGGTCACCATGCCGACCTGGAGTTCTCCGGGGCGGCCCAGCACCCGGCCGAGCACGTCGGCGCCGAGTAGCAACGCGGGTGCGAGCACCGCGCAGTACGGCAGCAGCCAGCGCAGGTCCGGGCCGGTCAGGGCGCGGACCAGGTGCGGCACGAGGAGCCCGACGAAGACGATCGGCCCGCACGCGGCGGTCGCCGCGCCGCAGAGCAGGGTGACGGCGACGATCACGGCGGCGCGGATCAGCGCGGGTCGAGCGCCGAGGGCTCGCGCCGCGTCGTCGCCGAGCGCCAGCGCGTTCAGCGGACGAGCCGCACCGAGCGCGACCAGCAGCCCGATGAGGATGAACGGCAGCACCCGGGTGACTGTTGCGGAGTCCGCGCTGGCCAGCGAGCCGACCGTCCAGAAGCGCAGTCGCTCCAGCGACGCGGTGTCCAGCAGCATCACCGCGCTCACGTAGGAGTAGAGGGTGGCGTTGAGCGCCGCGCCGGCCAGCGCGAGGCGGGCCGGGGTGGCGCCGCGTCCGCCGCCGACGGCGTAGACGAGCGCGGTCACCGCCGCCGCGCCGAGCAGCGCGAACCAGACGTACCCGCCGACGGCGGTGACGCCCAGGAACGCGGCGGCGGTGGCGACGGCCGCGGACGCGCCGGCGTTGATACCGAGCAGCCCGGGGTCGGCGAGTGGGTTGCGGGTGAGGGCCTGCATGACAGCGCCCGCCACACCGAGGGCGGTGCCGGCGAGCAGCCCGAGCAGGGTGCGGGGCAGGCGCATCCGGTGCACCACCGCGTACTCGGTGGCGTCACGGTGCAGCAACCCGGACCAGACGTCGGCGAGCGGCATGGCCTTCGCGCCGACCGCGATGCTGAGCACCACGATCACCGCGAGCAGTGCCACGGCGGTGACCAGGCCGGCGGCGCGGGCTGCCCGACGGCCACGCCGGCTCGGGGGTGCGGCCGTTTGCCTGACCGGCACTGGTGGTGCCGGTCGGGTGACGGTGGGTGTGGCGTCCAGTGTGGGCTCCGGGGTGGTGGCGACACGACGTACCGCTGTTGACAATGACCGAGGTTAGGCTAACCTAACCCCGCTGCCCTGGTCGACCCCGGCCAACCCTTGATCGAAAGACAACACCATGCCCGATGCCCTGTCCGCCCGCCGCCTCTCCCGCCGTGGCCTGCTGGCCGCCGGTGGCGCTGCCACGCTGGCCACCCTGCTCGCCGCCTGTGGCAAGGACGACGCCGCGAAACCCGCCGCCGGCAACGGAAGTGGTCCCTGGTCGTTCACCGACGATCGCGGCACGAAGGTCGAGGCGGCGGCCCGTCCGGCTCGCGTGGTGGCCTTCACCGGTGTGGCGGCGGCCCTGATCGATTTCGGTCTCGACAAGCAGCTCGTGGGCGTGTTCGGTGAGACCAAGCGCGCCGACGGCACGGCCGAGCCGCAGGCCGGCGACCTGAACGTCGAGGGCGTCGAGATCCTCGGCAACGTGTGGGGCGAGTTCAGCCTTGAGAAGTACGCGGCGCTGCGCCCCGAACTGCTGGTCACCCACATGTACGACCCGGACGCGCTCTGGTACGTGCCGGACGAGAGCAAGGCCAAGATCCTCCCGCTGGCGCCCAGTGTGGCGATCACCACCGCCCGGGTGCCGATGACCAAGCCCATCGAGCGGTACGCGGCGCTGGCCGAGTCGCTCGGCGCGGACCTGTCCGCGAAGAAGGTCACCGACGGAAAGGCCCGCTTCGACGCCGCCGCCGAGGCGGTCCGGCAGGCGGTCAAGGCCAACCCCGGGATCAAGGTGATGGCCTGCTCCGGCAGCCCCGACCTCTTCTACGTCTCCAACCCGAAGGTCAGCACCGACCTGATGTACTTCGCCGAGTTGGGCGTCGACATCGTGGTCCCCACCAAGCTCGAAGCCGGCGACTACTTCGAGGCGCTGAGCTGGGAGAGCGCCGGCAAGTTCCCGGCCGACCTGATCCTGCTGGACAACCGCAGCACCGCCCTGCAGGCCAAGGACCTCACCGCCAAGCCGACCTGGCAGCAACTGCCGGCGGTCACTGCCAACCAGGTGAGCCCGTGGGACGCGGTACCCCGCTTCTCGTACGCCGGTTCCGCGCCGCTGCTGGAGAACCTCGCCACCGCCATCCGGAACGCGAAGAAGGTCAGCTGACGCCATGAGTACGAGCGCCGCCGCACCGATCACCTCGCAGTACCGCTTCTACGCCGCGCACGTCGTCCGGGCCCACCGGGTCGGCGCCTCGCTGATCCGGGTCACCTTCGGTGGCGCGGAGTTGGCCGACTTCGCCGGCGGCGGCCGGGACCAGAGCGTCTCGCTGTTCCTGCCGCACCCCGGGCAGCACGCCCCGGTGGTTCCGGTCGAGCAGGGCGAGGACTGGTTCGGCGGGTGGCGAGCACTGCCGGCGGACGTCCGCGCGGTGCTGCGCTCGTACACCATCCGGGAACACCGCCCGGCCGACACGGAGATCGACATCGACTTCGTCAGCCACGGCGACACCGGCCCCGCCTCCCGCTGGGCGGTCCTGGCCGGCCCCGGAGACCGGGTGCTGCTGCTCGGCCCGGCGGTGCCCGACAACCGCAGCGTCTGCTTCCGCCCGCCGGACGGCACGGACCTCGTGCTGCTCGCCGCCGACGAGACCGCGCTGCCGGCCACCGAGGGCATCCTGGCCTGGCTGCCCGCCGGCACCCGGGTCCGCGCCTGGATCGAGGTGCCCGACGCCGCGGACATCACCGACCTGCCCACCGAGGCCGACGCCGAGATCAGGTGGATCGTGCGGGGCAGCACACCGCCCGGCAGTGACCTGCTGGTCAGCTCCGTTCGCGCCGCCCGGCTTTCCACCGGCGGCACCCCGTACGCCTGGATCGCCGGTGAGTCCGGCGCGGTGCGGGCGCTACGGCGGCACCTCGTCGACGAGCGCGGCTTCGACCGCCGGAGGGTGACCTTCGCCGGCTACTGGCGACGCGGACTGTCCGAAGAGGACCTGCGTGCCGAGGCGCTTGCCGGCGTCACCGCCTGACTGACGACCCCAACCGATCGGCAGCACTGCCCCGAGGCGCACCGCCGCGCCGGGGAGGGTTTCGGCTGCCCCTCGTCGAGAACGTGGAAGGACATTCCGTGACCGTGCCGACGTACCCCGTCGAGACCACCACGCCGCCACCGGCGTCAACCGCCGCGCGGGCCCAGCTGCTGCATGGCGGCTCGGTCGAGCAGTACCGCCGGACGATCGCCGACGGCGTCGACCGGGTCGCCCGTCGGGTGGCGACAGTGGACCGTCCCGGCACCGGAATCACGCCGGCCGAGCTGGCCCCCCTTGTCGACCGGGTGGACCTGGACCGTCCGCTGGGCGACGCCGGCGCCGCACTGGACGAGCTGGAGAACGTCTACCTGCGCGACGCCGTCTGGTTCCACCACCCCCGCTACCTGGCCCACCTCAACTGCCCGGTGGCCATTCCGGCCCTGCTCGGTGAGGCGGTGCTCACCGCCGTGAACTCCTCGCTGGACACCTGGGACCAGAGCGCCGGGGCCACCCTCATCGAGCGCCGGCTGATCGACTGGACGGCGGAGCGGATCGGCCTCGGCCCTCTCGCCGACGGCATCTTCACCAGCGGCGGCAGCCAGTCAAACCTTCAGGCGCTGCTGCTGGCCCGGGAGGAGGCGTGCGCCGACGCCATCGGCCCGGCGGAGCGCGCCGAACTGTTGCCTCGGTTGCGCGTGCTCACCTCCGCCGCCGGTCACTTCAGCGTGCAGAAGTCGGCCAAGCTGCTCGGCCTCGCCCCGGACGCGGTGATCGCGGTGGCCACCGACACCCGCCGACGGATCAGCGCGGCGGCCGTCCGCGAGGAGATCGCCCGGTGCCGGCAGGCCGGGCTGGTGGTGATGGCCGTCGTCGGCACCGCCGGTACCACCGACTTCGGCTCGATCGACCCGCTCACCGACCTGGCCGGGATCTGCGCGGCAGCCGGCGTGTGGCTGCACGTGGACGCCGCGTACGGCTGCGGTCTGCTCGTCTCGCCGACGCGCCGGCACCTGCTCGACGGCATCGAGCGGGCCGACTCGGTGACCGTCGACTTCCACAAGTCGTTCTTCCAGCCGGTCAGCTCCAGCGCGCTGCTGGTCCGCGACCGGCGGACGCTGCGACACGTCACCTACCACGCCGACTACCTCAACCCGGCCCGGATGGTGGAGCAGCGCATCCCCAACCAGGTCGACAAGAGCATGCAGACCACCCGCCGCTTCGACGCGCTGAAGCTCTGGCTCACCCTGCGGGTGATGGGCCCGGACGCGCTCGGCGGGCTCTTCGACGAGGTGGTCGACCGGGCCGCCGACGCCTGGCGACTGGTCAGCGAGGACCCGCGCTTCGAGGTGGTGACCCGCTCGGAGTTGAGTACCGTGGTGTTCCGCTACCTGCCCACCGGCCCCGGCCGGGAGTTGGCCGACGCCGCCAACCTGCACGCCCGGGAGGCCCTCGCGGCGTCCGGTCTCGCCGTGGTCGCCGGGACCCGTGTGGACGGCCGGCACTTCCTGAAGTTCACACTGCTCAATCCGGAAACCACAGTCGACGACGTCGGGTACGTGCTCGACCTGATCGCCACCCACGCCGGCCAGTACGTGCACGACCACGTCGCCGTCGACCTGACCTGCCCCGTCGGCTGATGCCGGTGAACCTGCCCCGTCGGCTGACGCCGTGACCACGAACCCGCGCCTGGAGACCTCGATGTCCACCCACGACTTCATCGCCATCGGGTTGGGCCCGTACAACCTGGGCCTGGCCTGCCTCACCGCGCCGATCGACGAAATCGACGGGGTGTTCCTGGAGGCCCGGCCGAGCCTCGCCTGGCACCCCGGCATGCTGCTGGAGTCGGCCCGGTTGCAGACTCCGTTCATCGCCGACCTGGTCAGCCTCGCCGACCCGACGTCGCCGTACTCCTTCCTCAACTACCTCAAGGAGATCGGCCGCCTCTACCCGTTCTACATCCGGGAGAGTTTCTACCCGCTGCGCAGCGAGTACGACGCGTACTGCCGGTGGGCGGCGGCGAAACTGCCGAACCTGCGCTTCGGTCAGAGCGTGACCACTGTGGAGTACGACGCCGCCGACGAGCGGTACGTGGTGCGGGCCAGCACCGGCGAGGGCGAGACCGTGGAGTACCGGGCCCGGCACCTGGTGCTCGGCACCGGCACCCCGCCACACCTGCCCCCGGCCGTGGCCGACCTGCCCGGCGGCGCCGTGCACAACTCCCACTACCTGGAGCACCGCACCGCGCTTCGTACCAAGCGCAGCATCACAGTGGTGGGCAGTGGGCAGAGCGCCGCCGAGATCTACCACGACCTGCTCGGCGACATCGACCGGTACGGCTACCAGCTCAACTGGGTGACCCGGTCGCCGCGGTTCTTCCCGCTCGAATACACCAAGCTGACGCTGGAGATGACCTCACCGGACTACGTGGACTACTTCCACGCGCTGCCCGAGGCGACCCGCTACCGGCTGGAGTCCGAGCAGAAGGGCCTGTTCAAGGGGATCAACGCCGACCTGATCAACGACATCTTCGACCTGCTCTACGCGCACAGCGTGGACGGGCCGGTGAACACCCGCCTACTCACCAACACCGAGCTGGTCAGCGCCGAGCACCAGGACGGGCAGTACACGCTGGGGTTGCGTCAGGTGGAGCAGGAACGCGACTTCGCCCTGCGTACCGAGGGGTTGGTGCTGGCCACCGGCTACCACTACCGGGTGCCGGAGTTCCTCGCGCCGGTATCGGACCGGATCCGCTGGGACGCGCACGGCCGCTTCGACGTGGCCCGCAACTACAGCATCGACCACAGCGGTCGGGGCATCTTCCTGCAGAACGCGGGCACCCACACGCACAGCATCACCTCACCGGACCTGGGCATGGGCGCCTACCGCAACTCCTGGATCATCAGCGAGCTGCTCGGCCGGGAGCACTACCCGATCGAGAAGAGCATCACCTTCCAGGAGTTCGGGGTGTCGTCGTGACCACCGTCTTCACCCGGGTCGACGAGGGGCTCGGTGAGTTCGCGCTGCGGCCGCTCGATCCGGACGCCGACGCGGCGCTGCTGCACGCCTGGGTGACCCACCCGAAGGCGGCGTTCTGGATGATGCAGGACGCCGACCTGGCCCAGGTCACCGAGGAGTACCGGCGCATCGCCGAGCACCCGCACCACGACGCGTACCTCGGCCTGTGGCGGGGGACTCCCGCCTTCCTCGCGGAGTGCTACGACCCGGCCCACGTCGAGCTGGTCGGCCTGTACGACCACCAGCCCGGTGATGTGGGCATGCACTTCCTCTGCGCGCCGGTCGACGCGCCGGTGCACGGCTTCACCAGGGCGGTGATCGGCACCGTCATGGCGTGGCTCTTCGACGACCCGACGACCCGACGGGTGGTCGTCGAACCGGACGTGCACAACACCGCAGTGCACGCGCTGAACGCCGCCGTCGGCTTCACCGTCGTCGGCCCGATCGCCAAGCCCGAGAAGGACGCGCTGCTCAGCGTCTGCACCCGAGCCCAGTTCCAGGCCGCTGCCGACAGCGCCACCGCCGACCGCGCCGCTGCCACCCGAACCGAAGGAGCCCCGGCGTGACCACCACCGCCGTCCCCACCCACCCGCCAGTCGCCACCGCGCACAACGCCTCCGGCGACCCGGTCGGGCACCTCACCCCGCAGCGCTGGGCCCGGGCCAACCGGCTGCTGGTCCGCAAGGCGCTCGCCGAGTTCACGCACGAGCGGCTGCTCAGCCCGGAGGCCGTGGCCGGCCCCGACGACCGGCAGTGGTACGAGATCCGCAGCGACGACGGCACTGTCACCTACCGGTTCGCGGCGCGGGTGCTCGCCCTGGCGCACTGGCAGATCGACGCGGACAGCATCACCCGACACCGTGACGGCACCTCGCTGGCCCCGGACGCGGTGGACCTCATCGTCGAACTGCGCGACACCCTCGGGCTCTCCGCGCGGGTGCTCCCGGTCTACCTGGAGGAGATCACCTCGACGCTGGCGGGTACTGCGTACAAGCTGGCCCAGGCCGCGCCGAGCGCCGCCGAGCTGGCCGAGGCGGACTTCCAGACCATCGAGACCTCGATGACCGAGGGCCACCCCTGCTTCGTGGCGAACAACGGCCGGCTCGGCTTCGGCGTCGACGAGTACCACCGGTACGCCCCGGAGGCGGCCGCGCCGGTGCGGCTGGAGTGGCTGGCCGCGCACCGGGACCACTCGACGTTCAGCAGCGCCGCCGACCTCGACTACGACACGCTGATCGAGAGCGAGCTGGACGCCGAGACCCGGGCCCGGTTCGCGGCCACGATGGCCGATCTCGGGCTGGACCTCGCCGACTACCACCTGATCCCGGCGCACCCGTGGCAGTGGTGGAACAAGCTGGCGGTCACCTTCGCCGGGGAGCTGGCCGAGCGGCGGCTGGTGCACCTCGGCCCCGGGCCGGACGTGTACCTCGCCCAGCAGTCCATCCGCACCTTCTTCAACGTCAGCGAGCCGGGTCGGCACTACGTCAAGACCGCGCTGTCGGTGCTGAACATGGGCTTCATGCGGGGGTTGTCGGCCGCCTACATGGAGGCCACCCCGGCGATCAACGACTGGCTGGCCGACCTGATCGCCGCCGACGAGGTGCTGACCGGCACCGGCCTGACCGTCATCCGGGAGCGGGCCGCTGTGGGTTACCGGCACCGGCAGTACGAGGCGGCCACCGAGCGCACCTCCCCGTACCGCAAGATGCTTGCCGCCCTGTGGCGGGAGAGCCCGGTGCCCGAGCTGGCACCGGGGCAGCGACTGTCCACCATGGCCGCGCTGCTGCACGTCGACGACGAGGGCGGCTCACTGGCGGCGGCGTTGATCGCCCGGTCCGGTCTGGCGCCCGAGGTGTGGCTGCGTCGCTACCTGGACGCCTACCTGACCCCGCTGCTGCACAGCTTCTACGCCCACGACCTGGCCTTCATGCCGCACGGCGAGAACGTGATCCTGGTCCTCGACGAGCAGGACACCGTGCAGCGGGTGATCTTCAAGGACATCGCCGAGGAGATCGCGGTGATGAGCGACACTGTCGAGCTGCCGGCGGCGGTGGAGCGGGTCCGCGTCGAGGTGCCCGACGACACCAAGCTGCTGAGCATCTTCACCGACGTGGTGGACTGCTTCCTGCGGCACCTCAACGCGGTCCTGGTCGAGGCCGGTGTGCTCGCCGAGGACGACTTCTGGCGCACCGTCGCGGCCTGTGCCGCCGACTACTTCGACCGGGTGCCCCACCTGGCCGAGCGGGTCCGCCACTACGACCTGTTCGCCCCGGAGTTCACGCTGTCCTGCCTCAACCGGCTGCAACTGCGCAACAACCAGCAGATGATCGACCTGGCCGACCCGTCGGCGGCGCTCCAGTTCGTCGGCACCCTCACCAACCCGCTCGCCGCCCACGCTCCGGCCCGGTGACCGGTATGGCATTTGGTCGGCGCGCACGCCAACGGGTGCAATAGGCGGATGGGAGCTCTGAGTACCGCCAGCCTGTTCGCCGCCACAATGACCACCGGCCTGACCGCCGGGCTGTTCGCCGCCTTCGCGTACGCGGTCATGCCGGGTCTGGCCCGCACCGACGACCGGACGCTGGTGCTCGCCATGCGGCGGATCAACGAGTCGATCCTGAACCTGTGGTTCGCCGTGTGCTTCGGGGGCGCGCTGCTGTTCACGCTGCTGGCGGCGGCGCTGCACCTGGAGGCCGAGCGTCGGGCGGTGCTGCCGTGGATCGTCGCCGGGCTGCTGCTGTACGTGGTGGTGCTCGGCGTCACCGCCGTGGTCAACGTGCCGCTCAACAACCTGCTGGCCGGCGCCGGCGACGTCGACGACGCCACCGACCTCGCGGCGCTGCGGGCGCGCTTCGAGGTCACCTGGGTACGCGGCAACGTGGTCCGCGCCGTCGCGTCGGCCGGCGCCTTCGGGTTGCTGGCGTGGGCGCTGGTGGCAGAGGGCCGGCTGCTCGGCTGAGGCCGGATGGGCGACCGACTCGGCGGCGTTGGCTCAGTCGGTCGGCTCTGCCGTGCCGGCGCGTTGGAACGCGCCGGCCAACTGGGCGAGGTCGAAGCCCTCGAAGTGCTGGAGGAACCGGCGGCGTACGGCGGCCAGGTGACTGGGCCAGGATTCCTCCAGGCGGGCGTAGCCCGCTTCGGTGAGGACGGCGTTCCAGCCGCGCGCGTCCTCCTCGCACCGCTCGCGCCGGACCAGGCCCTGCGTCTCCAGCCGGATGATCGTGCGGGTCATGCCGCTCAGCGAGAGGTGGCAGAGCGCTGCGAGCTCGTTCATGCGCATCCGCCGCTCCGGTGTCTCGGAGAGGTTCATCAGCGCGGTGTACTCGGTGAGTGGTAGCTGACGGTCACCAACCATGTCCGCGTCGATAGCGCGGGGTAGGACGTGCATCACCTGGCCCAGGGCACGGACCAGGGCTTCCTCGTCTGGTGTGAGGGGTTGCGGAGTCGCTGCGGAGGGGTTGGACATCCTCTTATCATACTTGTTTGACTGAGCAAGTGCTTACCCTCCGTGTGATCACGCCCATAGGCCGCATATTTGCTTGACCAATCAAGCACCGGTTAGCGTTCCGGTCGTCAGGCAAGGACCTCTGAAAGGCGCCACACATGACCAGGATCGGGATCATCCTCGGAAGCACCCGCCCGGGGCGTAACGGCGAGGCCGTCGCCCGCTGGGTGCTCGAGATCGCCAAGCAGCGCTCCGACGCGGAGTACGAGCTGATCGACCTGCTCGACTACCAGCTGCCGCACCTCGACGAGGCGTACCCGCCCTCGATGGGCCAGTACACCCAGCCGCACACCAAGCGGTGGGCCGAGACCATCGCGTCGTTCGACGGGTTCGTCATCGTCACCCCCGAGTACAACCACTCGACCTCGGGTGCCCTGAAGAACGCTATCGACTTCCTCTACGCCGAGTGGAACAACAAGGCCGTCGGCTTCGTCAGCTACGGCTCGGTCGGTGGGACGCGCGCCGTGGAGCACCTGCGTCTGATCTCCGGTGAGCTCCAGATGGCCGACGTGCGCTCGCAGGTCGCGCTGTCGCTCTTCACCGACTTCGAGAACTTCAGCGTCTTCAAGCCCAACCAGTTCCACCAGGACTCGCTGACCGCCACGCTCGACCAGGTGGTCGCCTGGAGCAGCGCGCTCGCCCCGCTGCGCAAGGGCTGAGCGTCTCGCGCCTGTCGGAAACGGCCGTGGGGGATCCCACGGCCGTTTTCGGGCGTTGAGGCCCGCTGTGCTCGTCAGGCGCGCTGAGCGCCGGCGAGCAGATCCAGCGAGAGCTGCCACAGCCGCGCCGCCGCCGCAGGGTCGATCGCGTGGTCGGCGACGCCGCGCAGCGGGTCCGCCGGGTCGTGACGCACCGCCTGCTCACAGTCCTCGAAGTACCGGCCGCCGATGCCCTCCAGCTGTGGTCCCGCGGCGAGCAGCACCGAGGTCGCGGCCCCCTGCTGCGGAGTCTTGAAGTCGAACGCCGGAAGCTGCGCGTAGTCCTCCTCGGTGAGGTGCCGTCCCAGGTTGGTAGCGACCGCACCCGGGTTGGCCACGTTGACGGTGATGCCGTCGCCGGCCCAGCGCCGGTTCGCCTCGACCGCGAACAGCGCGGTGGCGGTCTTCGACTCGCCGTAGGCGAGCAGACGGTCATACTGGCGTTCCCGGAAGTTGACGTCCTCGAAGACCATCGGGGCCTGAACGTGGGCGATGGAACTCAGCGACACCACGCGGGCCCGACCGGTCTCGGCGAGTGCCCGGTGCAGCCCGTTGGCGAGCGCGAAGTGGCCGAGGTGGTTGGTGGCCAACTGCAACTCCCACCCCTCCGCGGTGCGCATCTCCGGGGTCGCCGACACCCCGGCGTTGTTGACCAGGATGTGCAGGGGCCCGTCCCAGGCGGCCACGAACGCGGCGACCGACCGCTGGTCGGACAGGTCCAACGGCGCTACCCGGATCAGCCCGTTCGCGGTTCCGGCGCCGATCTCCCGCGCGGTCCGTTCTCCGGCCCCCACGTCCCGTACCGCCACTGTCACCTCGGCGCCCGCCATGGCGAGCGCCCGGGCGGTCTCCACCCCGATGCCCGACGAGGCGCCGGTGACGACGGCGCGTCGCCCGGTCAGGTCGACACCGGCCACGACGTCGGCGGCGGTGGATTGAGCGTCGAACGGCGTGCTGACGCGTGGTTCCGACATGATCGTCTTCCTTCGGTGGGTGTCCTCACGTGGCCGCGCCGGCTCGCCGTATCGGCGTACGGTGTGCCGGCGCCGCCCTTCGCACCGATCGTGCGCGGAGGTCTGAGCAGACGGCCAACACGCTCTTCCTGGCGTGGCTACAGTCTGTTCCTGTGGCCACGCCTGAGCTGCGACAACTGCGGTACTTCCTGGTCCTCGCGGAGGAGCTGAGCTTCACCCGGGCCGCCGCCCGCCTGATGATCGCCCAGCAGTCGCTGTCGCAGCAGATCACCGCCCTGGAACGCGCCCTCGGAGCGAAGCTGTTCGACCGGGACAGCCGCGGCACCACCCTCACCGACATCGGCGCCCTGTTCGTGCCCGAGGCGCGCGCCGTGACCGACCGCGCCGAGGAGGCCGTCGCCGTCGTGGAACGGGCCCAGCGGGGTGAGATCGGCACACTCCGGCTCGCCTTCCTGACCACCGTCGCCAACCACCTGCTGCCCCCGGTGGTCCGGGCAGTCCGCCACCACCTCCCCGACCTGCACCTGGCCACCGAGTCCACAAGCATCGCGCCCCTGGTGCAGGGCGTCCTCGACGGTCGGTTCGACGTCGCCTTCACCCGGACCCCGCTCGTACCCGGCCTGGAGACCAGGAGACTGACGACCGAACCGGTCTGCGCGGTGCTGCCCGAGGGCCATTCGCTCGCCGGGCGCGACGAGTTGACCCTCGCCGACCTGGCGAACGAACCGTGGGTCATGACCCCGCGCAGCTCCTGGGAACCCTGGCACCGCGCCTACGAGGAGCAGTTCCGGGAAGCGGGCTTCGTCCCGACAGTCGTTCAGGAGGAGGCCGGCGTGCAGAGCCTCCTCGGCCTGGTCGCCGCCGGGCTCGGCGTCACCCGACTCGCCCGCTCGGCGGCGAGTCTTCGCCGCACCGGCGTGGTGTTCGTCCCGCTGGCCGGCGCCTACGCGTACACCGAGATGGTGTGGCTGGCGGGTAACACCGCGCCCACGCTGCACCGGTTCCTGGACGTGGTCACGGAGCTCGCGGCGACGACAGACCTCACCAGCACCGGCTGACGGTGAGCCGGCCGGCTCACCGCGTCGCGAGGTGGTGGGTGGTGCCGTCGGCGACGGCGCGAAGCTTGTCGGGGTTGGCGACGTTGTGGATGGCGGTGATGCGACCGCCCGCGCCGATGTCCAAGGAGACGGTGGCGACCACCCGACCCGCACCGCTGAACACCAGACCCGGCCCCCCGTTGATCTCGACCAGGGCGGCGCTCATGTCGTGCGGCGCGACGCCCTGGTAGGTGACGGTGCCGATGGCCGCGAACCACGCGGCGACAGTGCCCGCACCCCTGATGGGACGCAGGGCCTGGCGGACCTTACCGCCACCGTCGGTCCACAACGTGACGTCCGGAGACAGCAGCTCCAGGAGGGTGTTGATGTCGCCACCGGTCGAGGCGGCGAGGAATCGCTCGGTGACCCCGCGCTGCTGCGACCGGTCCGCAGTGAAACGTTGCCGCTGCCCTCGCACGTGCTCGCGAGCGCGGTGGGCGGTCTGGCGGACCGCGGCCTCGGAGCGTTCCACCGCCGCCGCGATCTCCGCGTGGCTGAAGTCGAAGACCTCCCGCAGGACGAACACGGCGCGCTCGAGCGGGCTGAGCGTCTCCAGCACCACCAGCATCGCCATCGACACCGACTCGCCGTCGGTGACGGCGTCGGCGGCGTCCCCTCCGGTCAGGACAGGTTCGGGCAACCACGGCCCCGGATAGGTCTCGCGGCGGTGCCGGGCCGAGCGCAGACGCTGCAACGCGAGGTTCGACACGATGCGGGCAAGGTACGCCTTGGGGTCGGCGACCTGGGAGCGGTCCGCCGAGGACCAGCTGATCCAGGCGTCCTGCACCGCGTCCTCGGCATCGGCCGCGCTGCCGAGGATCCGGTAGGCCACCGAGAACAGCAAGTTGCGATGACTGTGGAACACCTGCTCGTCGGCGTCCGGCGCGTGCGTCACCGCGCGTCCCGCAGACGGGTGAAGCGGCCGCCGCGCGGCCAGAACGCGCCGGAGGAGGGCAACCGCGACATGCGACGGTAGGTCGGCCAGGGCGAAGCGCTCACTGTCTCCTTGTACCAGACCGCCATCCGCCCGGTCAGAAACCCGCGGCGAGGGCTGTCGTCGGGGCGGGTGAACTGCACGACCGCGTCGTTTCGACCCAGGCTCACCGGCGTGTGGTAGTAACCGAAACGGAACGGCCTGGGTTGCCTGCCCCGCAGCGCGCGGGCGATGGACACCGCCGCGTGTACCCCGGTCGGCATGCCGCTCTGGCAGGTGCCGTGCAGCACCCCGTACCCCTGCCGGATCGCTGCCGCATCGCCGATGGCGTACACCTCGGGGTGCGACACCGACCGCAACGTGGAGTCGGTGACGACGCGACCGCGTTCGTCGACTGTCAGCCCGGCGGCGGCGGCCAGCGGCGCCACCCGGTTACCACAGGTCCAGAGGACGACGTCGGCCGCCACGGTCCCCGTACCGGCCAACTCGACCCCGTCGGGCCGGACCCTGGTGACCGCCGCCCCGGTGATCACCTGGACGCCGAGGCGGGTCAGCGCGGCCCGCAGGTACGCCCGGGCCTTCGGGTTCATGCCCGCCCCCGGGTCCTGTTGGCCCACCAGCGTGACACCGACCTCCGGGTGCCGTTCCGCGATCTCCGCGGCCGCCTCGATCCCGGTCAACCCGCTGCCGACCACGACGACAGTGCCGGCGCCGAGCCGTGCCAGCCGGTCCGCCAGCGTGGTCGCGCCACTCGGACCGTCCAGGGTGTCCGCGTGCTCCTCGACGCCCGGGACCGTCGCCGTGTCCGTCACGCTGCCCAACGCGTAGACGAGTGTGTCGTAGCGCAGCACCCGGCTGTCGTCGACGCGGACGGTCTTCGCGTGGGCGTCCACCGCCGTCACCCAGCCGCGTACGAACTGCGCACCCGTTCCCGCCAGCAGCTCACTGATGTTCAGCTCGGCGAGCCGCTGACCGGTCGCCGTCATGTGCAGCCGGAGACGCTCGGTGAACCGCTCCTGCGCGTTGACCACCGTCACCTGCGCGTCCGCCCGCCTGGTCCGGGCCGCGAGTTGGGTCGCCGCGGCCATGCCCGCGTAGCCCGCGCCGAGGATCAGCACGCGGTGTGTGCCCGCCGGGACCTGTCGATGCGCTGTGCTCATTGTTCCGCCTCTCTGATCGGACTGACGACCACGAGATGCGTGCCGCTCGTCGGTTCGTGACATGGCAGCGATGTGACGCCCGCCACGGCCAGCGTCGGAGGGGCGCGTTCACTACCCTTGGCGCGATGAGCCGATCCGCCGCCGCTGGTCGGGCTCCGCTCTGGCGGGATCGGACCTTCGGCACGTACTGGGTCGCCCAGTCGCTCTCGGCGGCCGGCGACTCGTTCGCCTACCTGGCGGTGCCGCTGCTGGTGCTCCAGGCGACCGGGTCGGTGGCGCAGATGGGCCTGCTCACCGCCGTCGCGGGCGCGGCGTCCGTCGTCGCCGGGATCTTCGGTGGGGTGCTGGTCGACAGGTACGACCGCCGCACCCTGATGATCGTGGCGGATCTGACCCGGCTGGTGCTCTACGCAGTGGTGCCACTGGCATGGCTCGCGGGCCCGCAGGTCTGGTTGCTCTTCGTCGTGCTGCCCATCTGTGAGGCGGCCGGCATGCTGTTCCAGGTCGCCGCGGTGACAGCGGTCCGCAACCTTGTCGACCCCGACCGGATCACCGAGGCCAACGGCCGGTTGCAGGCGACGTACGCGGCGGCGGCCGTCCTCGGGCCGCTGCTCGCCGGTGTGGTGGCGGCCCGCTTCGGCCCGGCCACCGCCATCGCCGTCAACGCGGCGAGCTTCGCGCTCTCGGCCGCCGGCCTGTGGCTGATCCGACTACGCCCTGTCCAGACGGACGAGGGGGTGGCCCGGCAACGCCCGCTGGTGGAGTTCCTGGCCGGGGCGCGGTTCCTGTGGCGACAGCCCGTGCTGCGCGCGCTGACCGTCCTGTTGTCGGTCTTCATCTTCCTCACCTACGGCTTCGTCGACGTGTTGATCTACCACGTCACGCACGACCTCGGCGGCTCCGAGGGCACCGTCGGCACGGTGCTCGGCCTGGCGGCGTTGGGCACTGTGGCCGGCGCGTTGCTGGTGGCGCCGCTGCGCCGCCGTCGCGGCTTCGGCCCCACCTGGATCGGCGCGCACGCGATCTGCGGTTTCGCCGTGGCGGGGGTCGGCATAGCCACCACAGTGCCCGCGGTCACCACGCTGACCGCCGTGTACCTGTGCTGTCTGAGCATCGGCGGGATCTGTTCGATGTCCCTGCGCCAGGAGATCACACCCGATCACCTGCTGGGCCGGGTCACGTCGGCGTTCTGGAGCACGCACTACGCCCTCGGTCCGGCCGGCGCTGTGATGCTGACCTGGGCCGCCGGCCGCTACGGCGCGCCAGCGGTCACGCTCGCGGCGGGCGCGGGCTGCCTGCTGGTCGCGGTCGGCGCCCTATTCACCCCGATCCGCCGAGCCGGCGCGGAGCCGGCCGCCGGACAGCCCGGACTGCGCCCGGCCCCGGCCGGCGGCTGAGCGGGGGCAGGCGGCCTCAGAACTCCTGGTACATCACGTGCAGGTTGACCCGGCCGAGGGCGGGGTGACGGAACGCGCCCGGCACGGTGCCGACCACCTCGAAGCCCTCCCGCCGGTACAGCCGCACCGCCGAACTGTTGCTCTCCGCCACGGCGTTGAACTGCATGCCGGCGTACCCCTGCCGGCGAGCCCAGGTCAGGGCGTCGCGGCACAGCGCGGTGCCCACACCCCGGCCCCGGGCGTCGGCGGCGACCATGAAGCTCGCTGTGGACACGTGCGCGCCCGGCCCTGGCCGGTTGGGGCCCATCTTCGCTGTGCCGAGCACCCGCTCGCCGTCGACCGCCACGACGGTCCGCCCCGGCGAGCCTTCGACCCACATGCCGTACGACTGCTCGGCGGTCATCGCCGGGTCGTAGACGAAGGTCTCCTGTGCCCGGATCACCTCCTCGACGATCGGCCACACCTGCGACCAGTCCTGCTCGACGAACTCCCGAATCAGCACCGGGGGAGGTTAAGCCTTGGACGAGTCCCGGACAACCGCGATATCCGCGGGGTGCATCCGCGCGGCGTCCCCGGTGCGAAGCATTGATCGTGACGAGACGTCACGGATCCGGTCGCTTCGACGAAAGGCCCGCTGATGAAGATCGCACGAATCGCCGCCCGGATGGCGGTGGGTGCCATGGCCACCGCGCTGGCCACCACCGCTGTCGCCGTACCGGCCGCTCAGGCCACCGGCAAGCCCAAGCCGCTCGGCACGACGTCACTCGCCCAGGTGCTCACCCGGGACAGCAGCGGCTTCGACCGCAACTCGCGTGACTTCGACGTGCTGACGGCGGCCGTGCTGGCCGTGCTGGAGGCCAAGCCGAACTCTCCGGTCAAGGTGCTCGCCGACGGCACCGTGGCGCTGACCGCGTTCATCCCCACCGACGCCGCCTTCCAGCAGTTGGTCCGCGAGATCACGCAGGCCCGGAAGCTGCCGAGTGAGAGCGCCGCCTTCACCGCCGTGGCCGGACTGGGCATCGACACCGTCGAGTCGGTGCTGCTCTACCACGTGGTCCCGGGCGCCACCATCGATCGCAAGACGGCGGTCCGGGCCGACGGCACGGACCTGACCACCGCGCTCGGTTCGGCAGTCGAGGTCGACGTGCGCACCTACCTGTACTTCTTCCGCCAGGTGCGGCTGGTCGACGCCGACACCGACGACCGTGACGCGCGGGTCGTGTCCTACGACGTCAACAGGGGCAACCGGCAGATCGCGCACGCCGTGGACCGGGTGCTGCGCCCGATCGACCTGCCCTGACCGCGGGCGGGTGGCGTCCGATGACGTCGGACGCCACCCGCGCCGGGCCGTCAGCCCGAGGCGAGCGCGGCCAGCTCCTGGTCGAGCAGGGCCGCCAGTCGGGCGTGCCGCCCGGGATGGCTGCGCGCGGTCATCCCGCGGCTGGGCATCTCCACGGTCATCAGCAGGTACAGGTGCAACCGGTAGAGACCGAGCCGGCGGCGTGCCGACGCGTTCAGCACCAACGGTTCGGCTGCACTGGCCCGGTAGCCGCGCAGCAGGGGGTGCTCCGGTTCGTCCTCGACGCGTCGGAAGAGCAGCGGCGAGACCAGGTCCAGCAGTGGGTCGCCGTAGAGGAACCGCTCGCCGTCCACCAGGCCGCGCAGCCGCAACCGACCGTCCGCGTCAGGTGCGGCCAGCACGTTGCCGTCCCAGCAGTCGAAGTGCAGCAGCGCCGGGCGGCGGACCTGGTCGAGCACGTCGGCGTGCCGCCCCACCAGCGCGCGCAGCTGCTCCGGCGTGACCGGCAGTCGGACGTCCCAGTCGGCCGCGTCGGCCAGGAGCGCGTCGAGCATCGCCGTGAACGCCGTGCGCCAGGTCGGCCCGCCGGCCCGGTCGTCGTCATACCCGAACCGCTCACCGGTCACCCGGTGCAACGCGGCGAGAGCCACCCCGAGGTCGTAGCGCGCCGGGCCGTCGTCGACCACGACACCGGCCTCGGCCAGGTCGGACAGCGACCGGCCGGGCAGCATCGCGGTGACCAACCACTCGCCGTACGCCGGGTCGGCGCCGCGCCGGAGCACCGGGGGGACGGGCACCTGCGGCGCCCGCTGCGCGACGAGCCGAAAGTATCGCTCCTCGGCAGCGCAGAGCCCGCGCTCGTAGCGCAGCAGCGGCGTTCCGGCCGGCGGAGCCAGTTTCAGCACCACCCGACTGTCGTCGTCGAGCAGCGCCCACCAGACCGTCGCGTACCCGCCGCCGGCCAGCGGACCGGCGTCCCGGACCCGGGTGTGTGACCCGAACGACGCACCGACCAGGTACGCCACATCGGCCCGGGTGAGGGGCCGCTGGGTCGGGCTGGCACCGGTCACGACGTGCTGTCACCTCGCCGCGCGCGTGGCGCGGAACCCGCTGTGGCGCGGGTGGACAGTGGGACGGGACCCGCGGTGTCGCGGCGGACCAGCTCGGCGGGGAGCACCTCGACCCGGGGCGTCGGGGCCCCGACGCCGAGCACCAGGGACATCGCCCGCACACCCATGTCGACAAGGGGCAGTCGCACGGTGGTCAGGGCCGGGGTCACGTCCCGGGCGATCGGCATGTCGTCGAAACCCAGCACCGAGATCTGCTGCGGCACTGCCAGCCCACGCGCGCGCACTGTGGCGAGCGCGCCGATGGCCATCGAGTCGTTGAGCGCCACGATCGCGGTCAGCTCCGGGTCGGCGTCGAGCAGTCGGGCGGTGGCCTCGGCGCCACCGTCGCGGTCGAACTCCGCGTACCGGATGCGCCGTTCGGGCAGCTCGCGGCCCTGCTCGGTGAGGGCCTGCCGGAGGCCGGCGAGCCGGTCGGTGGTGGTGGTCAGGATGCGCGGGCCGGCGACCACGCCGATCGCCCGGTGCCCCAGCCCGCACAGCTCCCGCCCGGCGAGGTAGCCGCCGGTCCGGTTGTCCGGCATCACCGCGTCGCCGGAGTGCTCGTGCCGGCCGATCACCGCCACCCGCCCGCCGGTGGCCTCGTACGCGGCGAGCTTCTCGTTGAGTTGCCGGGTGAACGCCTCGTCGTGGTAGCCCGAACCGGCCAGTATCAGCGCCGCCACCTGGTGGCCGCGCAGCAGCTCCACGTACTCCAACTCGCGGTCCGGGTCCCGGTAGCTGTTGCAGATCATCAGCAGCCGGCCCTGGTCGGTGGCGACCCGTTGCAGCCCCCGGGTGATCTCGGCGAAGTACGGGTCGGAGACGTCGTGCACGATCACGCCGACAGCGCTGCGGTGCGAGCGGGCCAGCAGTTGGGCGTGCGCGTTCGGCACGTACTGCAACTCGGCGACGGCGGCGAGCACACGTTCGCGCAACTCGTCGGTGACCGGCTTGCTGCTGCCGTTGATGACGCGGGAGGCGGTGGCGGGCGAGACGCCCGCTCGGCGGGCCACATCGGACAGGGTCGCCATGGCCCGCCCCCTCGATCTGTTGACGGCGTTTCGTCGTGCCGGCTAGCGTCACCGTACCGCAGAGAAAGCCCTTTCCCGCAGGGAGGCCCGGCCGTGTCCGATCGCTTCGCGGTACTTCAACTTGACGACCTTCCCGCCCGACAATGCTCGTGTGGCACCACCCGCCGGGGTTTCATCGCCGAGAGCGAGGGCCAGGCCAGCGTGCATCTGCTCCAGGTGCAGGACGCGGTGACCCACCACCACCGGATCGCCACCGAGTATTACGTAGTGCTCGCCGGCGAGGGCGAGATCGAGCTGGACGGCGTCCGTCACCCGGCCCGGCCGATGTCCGCGTTCCTGATCAAGCCGGGTTGCCGGCACCGGGCCATCGGTGATCTCACAGTGCTCCTGGTGTCTTTGCCGGCGGCGGACGACACCGACGAGTACTTCGATGCGTGATCGGCCGGCACCGCTGCCCGGCGGCGTCGGCGTGTCCCGGCTGCGCGTCTACGACACGGTGGCCCCGGACGGCCTGGTCGGCGGCACCCCGCACGTGCACCTGTGCTGCACCGAGGGGTACGTGGTGACCGACGGCGAGGGCGCGGTGCAGACAGTGACCACGGCCGGTTACCGGGAGACGCCGCTGCGGCCGGGGGTGGTGGTCTGGTTCGAGCCGGGCACCGTGCACCGACTGGTAAACGGTGGCGGGCTCAGCATCGTGGTGCTGATGCAGAACAGCGGCCTGCCCGAGGCTGGGGACGCGGTGCTGACCTTTCCACCCGAGGTGCTGGCCGACCCGGCCGCGTACGCCGCCGCGGCGGCGTTGCCCGACGGGGGAGCGCCGGGCACGGACGTGCACACCGCGTACCGCCGTCGGGATCTGGCGGTGACCGGCTTCCAGGCGCTGCGGTCCGGCGGTCCGGCGGCGCTGGCCGCGTTCCACGCCGCCGCGATCGCCCTGCGCCAGCCGCTGCTGGCGCGGTGGCGGCAGCGGTGGGAGGCGGGCGCCGGCCGCGCCGCCGCCGACACCGCCGCCCAGCTCGACGCCCTGGAGCGGGGGGATCCCGGCCACCTGGGGGACGCCGGGGTGTACGCGGTGAACGAGCCGGTCGAGCGGGGCCGGTTGGGCATGTGCGGTCTGCTCGACACCTATCCGGCGGCCGGCTGACAGTCCCTTCGGGACAGTTGTCGGGCCCGCCGGGCATCGGTGGAAACTGATCGAGGAAAGGCCTTGCCCGGCGTGAGGGGGCCGCCTACGCTCCAGGAAAGCGTTTGCCTGATCCGCCGACCGGCCCGGTCCATGGGCATCGAGCCGGGCCCCGAGGAGGTTCCGCGTGACCGAGAACTCTTTGGACACGGCGGGCCGGCAGGCCGCCGCCGACCAGGCCAGTGATGCGCGAGCAGCCGCTGCCGGGCCCGGCAGCCTCGGTGCGGACGGTGTCTCGTCCACTGTGGTGAAAACGCCACCCCGCGGCGGCCGTCCACCACGTCCCACCCTCGGTCGTCGGGCGGTGGCCTTCGCCGACTCGCTCTGGCGCCCGGCGCTGGTGCTCGCGGTCTTCTTCGCGGCCTGGTGGTTCGTGGCGGCCCGCGAGTACGTCCCGAACTACCTGGTGCCCACCCCCGGTCAGGTGTGGGAGACGATGACCACCCAGTGGTCCGAGTTGGCCCGGCACACACTGGTCACCCTCTACGAGACGGTGCTCGGCTTCGTGCTGGCCGCCGCGTTGGGTCTGGTCACCGCTGTCGCCATCGCCTACTCCCGCACCCTGGACAAGGCGCTCTACCCGATCGTCCTGTTCGCGCAGGTCATCCCGAAGATCGCCATCGCGCCGCTGCTGGTTGTCTGGTTCGGCCTCGGCCTCACCCCGAAGATCATCCTGGCGGTGCTCATCGCGTTCTTCCCGGTGGTCATCTCCGGCGTGGCCGGGCTGCGCTCCACCGACCCGGAGCTGCTCGACCTCGCCGCCACGATGGGTGCCGGGCCGTGGCGCACCTTCCGCAAGATCCGCTTTCCGAACGCGTTGCCGCACCTGATGGCCGGCCTGAAGGTGGCCGTCACCCTCGCCGTGGTCGGTGCCGTGGTCGGTGAGTTCGTCGGCGCCAGCGAGGGGCTCGGCTACGTCCTGTTGCTGGCCAACGGCAACCTCGACGCCCCACTGCTGTTCGCCGACCTGATCCTGATGTCGGCCATCGGCATCGTTCTGTTCGTCCTGGTCGAGATCGCCGAGGCACTGCTCATTCCGTGGCACGCCAGCCGCCGGGCCGGCGTGTCCCTCACCACCTCCTGACCGACCCCATCACGGAGGCACCGATGAAACGCACCGCCACCACCATCCTGGCCACCGCCGCCCTGCTCCTCGCCGCCACCGGCTGCGGTGGGGACGACCCCGCCGGCAGCACCAACGCCGACGGCAGCAAGCAGGTCACCCTCACCCTCAACTGGGTGCCCTACGGCGAGCACGCGCCCTTCTACTACGGCCTGCAGAAGGGTTACTACTCCGCCGAGGGCATCGACCTGAAGATCCTGCCCGGCAACGGCTCGGGCAACACCGTCAAGCAGGTCGCTCAGAAGCAGACCGACTTCGGGTGGGCGGACAGCCCGGTGCTGCTGAAGTCGGTGGCCAGTGGAATGCCGGTGCGCAGCCTCGGCGCGTACCTGGAGAAGGGACCCTCCTCGGTGGAGTTCTTCACCGAGGAGAACATCAAGACCCCGGCCGACCTCAAGGGCAAGACCGTCGGCGGCACCCCCGGCGACGCCCTCTACGCGACCTTCCCGGCCTGGCTGGAGAAGAACGGCCTCAAGAAGGACGACGTCAAGGTGGTGAACGTCGACGCCGCCGGCAAGATCGCCGCCCTGGCCGAGGGCAAGGTCGACGCCATCATGGGCTTCTTCCACGACCAGGCGCCCACCATCGAGAGCAAGACCGGCAAGAAGGTCGACGTGCTGCTCTTCGCCGACTACGGGATGAACCTGCTCGGCACCGGCCTGATCGCCAACACCCAGACCCTCCAGAAGGACCCGGAGCTGGTCCGCAAGTTCGTCCGGGCCACCCAGAAGTCCTGGGCCGACGCCGCCCGGGACCCGGCCGGCGCGGTGAGCGCGATGTCGGCTCTGGCCGAGAACGAGCCGGCACCCGAGGTGCTCACCAAGCAGCTCACGCTCAACATGCCACTGATCGGCGCGGACGGCCCGCCCGGGGTGAACACCGAAGCCCAGTGGACCGAGACCATCGACCTGATGTCCCGCTACGCCGAGCTGAAGGACCCGGGGGCGCCCAGCGCGTACTGGGACTCCTCGTACGCGGCGCAGGGGTGACCCGGTGACCGCCGCGCCGGCAGCCACCGGCACCGCCATCGGGATGTCCGGGCTGACCGTCCGGTTCACCACCCGACGGTCGCAGACCACAGCGTTGGACGACGTGTCGCTGGACATCGAGCCGGGCGAGTTCGTCACCATCGTCGGCCCGTCCGGCTGCGGCAAGTCCACCCTCCTGAAGATCGTCGCGGGGCTGGTCAAACCGACCAGCGGTGACGTGTCGTTGCTGGAGCGCCCGGTGCGCGGCCCGCAGAAGGAGATCGGCTTCGTCTTCCAGAAGGCCGCGTTGCTGGAATGGCGCGGTGCCCGAGCCAACATCCTGCTCCAGGCCGAGATGCGCGGCATGGACCGGGCACAGGCGGCCCGCCGCGCCGACGAGCTGATCGAGATGACCGGCCTGACCGGCTTCGAGAAGGCGTTGCCACACGAGCTGTCCGGTGGCATGCAGCAGCGGGTGGCTCTCTGCCGCGCGTTGCTGCACTCCCCGCCGGTGCTGCTGATGGACGAACCGTTCGGCGCCCTGGACGCGCTGACCCGCGAGCAGATGAACGCCGAACTGCACCGGATCTGGCGCGAGACCGGGACCACTGTAGTGCTGGTCACCCACTCCATCGCCGAGGCGGTCTTCCTCGGCACCCGGGTCGTGGTGATGAGTCCCCGGCCCGGCCGGATCATCCGCACCTTCCCGGTCGAGCTGCCGGCGCACCGCGACTACGCGCAGGTGATGTCGGATCCCCGCTTCGACCGGCTCGCCACCGACCTGCGTGGGTTGCTCGGCAGCGCGGCCGCCAACCACTGAGCGCGGATCGGCACGACCAGCACGACGGAAGGAACACCATGACCCGCAGGTCGATCGGCATCATCGTCAACGGCGTGACCGGACGGATGGGCTACCGGCAGCACCTCGTCCGGTCGCTGCTGGCCATCCGCGAATCCGGTGGTGTGGCGTTGGCCGACGGCACCACCATCTGGCCGGAACCGGTCCTGGTCGGGCGCAATGAGACGAAGCTCCGGGAGCTCGCCGAGCGGCACGGGCTGACCGACTGGACCACCGATCTGACCTCGGCGCTGGCCCGCGACGACGTCGAGATCTACTTCGACGCGCAGGTCACCCAGCAGCGGGAGAAGGCGATCCGGCAGGCCATCGAGGCCGGCAAGCACATCTACACGGAGAAGCCGCTGGCCGAGGACACCGCGGCGGCTCTTGACCTGGCCCGGGCGGCGGACGCGGCCGGCGTCCGCACCGGTGTCGTGCAGGACAAGCTCTTCCTGCCCGGCCTGCGCAAGCTCAAGCGCCTCATCGACGGCGGCTTCTTCGGCCGGATCCTCTCGGTGCGCGGCGAGTTCGGCTACTGGGTCTTCGAGGGCGACTGGCAGCCCGCTCAGCGGCCGTCGTGGAACTACCGGGCCGAGGACGGCGGCGGCATCGTGGTCGACATGTTCCCGCACTGGCACTACGTGCTGGAGGAGCTGTTCGGCCGGGTCACCGCCGTCTCCTGTGTGACCGCCACGCACGTGCCCGAGCGGGTCGACGAGGCCGGTCAGGCGTACGCGGCCACCGCCGACGACGCCGCCTACGGCATCTTCGAGCTCGACGGCGGGGTGATCGCGCAGATCAACTCCTCCTGGGCAGTGCGGGTGTACCGCGACGAGCTGGTGGAGTTCCAGGTCGACGGCACTGAGGGCAGCGCGATCGCCGGCCTGCGCAACTGCCGGGTGCAGCACCGGGCGGTCACTCCGAAGCCGGTGTGGAACCCGGACCTGCCGGCCACCGAGGACTTCCGCGCCCAGTGGGCCGAGGTGCCCGACAACGAGGAGTTCGACAACGGCTTCAAGGTGCAGTGGGAGGCGTACCTGCGGCACGTGGTGGCCGGCGAGCCGTTCCGGTGGGACTTCCTGGCCGGCGCGCGCGGCGTGCAACTCGCCGAGCTGGGGCTGCGCTCCGCCCGCGAGGGTGGTCGCATCGAGGTGCCGGAGCTGCGCTCATGAGCGCCGAGGTGGTGTTGCCCGGTGGACGGCGGCATCGGCTCGCCGGGGGGAGCGGTTTCGCCCGACCGGACGCGCCGGCGACCAGCCGGATCGCGTACGCCGCCGCTCACGTGGTCGCCGATCCGGGCGCGGAGAACGTGCCGGGTGCCCCGGCGGCGGTGGACTGGGACACCACGCTCGCCTTCCGGCGGCATCTCTGGTCGTACGGGCTGGGGGTCGCCGAGGCGATGGACACCGCCCAGCGGGGGATGGGGCTGGACTATCCGGCCACCCGGGAGCTGATCCGGCGCAGCGCCGCCGAGGCCCGCGCCGTCGGCGGGCGGATCGTCGCCGGGGTCGGCACCGACCAGCTACCGGTCGGCCCGGCCACACTGGCGGCGGTCGCCGCCGCGTACGCCCAGCAGCTCGACGACGTCCGCGCCGCCGGTGCCCGGCCGGTGCTGATGTGCAGCCGGCACCTGGCCGCCGCAGCGCGCGGCCCGGAGGACTACCTGCGGGTGTACGACGAGCTGCTGAGCGCCACCGACGAACCTGTGGTGCTGCACTGGTTGGGCCCGATGTTCGACCCGGCGTTGACCGGCTACTGGGGTGCTGTCGACCTGGACCTGGCCGCCGACACGGTGATCGAGCTGATCAAGGCGCATCAGTCCAGTGTGGACGGCATCAAGGTGTCGCTGCTGGACGCCGACCGGGAGGTCGCGTTGCGTCGCCGCCTGCCGGCCGGGGTACGCCTCTACACCGGTGACGACTTCCACTACCCGGAGCTGATCCGGGGTGACGAGGTGGGTCACTCCGACGCGCTGCTCGGGGTGTTCGCGGCCATCGCGCCGGCCGCCGCCGCCGCTCTGGCAGCCCTGGACCGAGGGGACCTGACGGCGTACGACGAGATCTTCGGGCCCACGGTGCCGTTGGCCCGGCACCTGTTCGCGGCGCCGACCTGGCACTACAAGACGGGGATCGTGTTCCTGGCCTGGTTGGCCGGGCACCAGGACCACTTCACGATGGTCGGTGGCGCGCAGTCCGGTCGGTCCCCGGCGCACCTGGCCACACTGCTCACCCTGGCCGACGCGGCCGGGCTGCTGCCCGACGCCGACCTGGCCGCCGCCCGCGCCCGAGCGCTGTTCAGCGTGGCGGGGGTGGCCCAGTGAGCGCGAGGAGTGAGCCGGTTGTGGGAGTCCCGCAGTCGCGAGCGAAGACCAGCCCAGTGAGCCTCGCGCGCTTCTCGTTCAACCAGGCGACCGCCCAGCGCTGGCCGTTGCCCGAGGTGGTGGCCGGGTGCGTCGCGGCCGGCGTACCGGGCATCGGCCTGTGGCGGGAGCCGGTGGCCGGGTACGGGTTGGCCCGCTCGGCGAAACTGGTCCGCGACGCCGGCCTCGCCGTCACGTCGCTGTGCAGGGGCGGCTTCTTTTCCGCCGACGACTGGCGGGCGGAAAACCTGCGCGCCATCGAGGAGGCCGCCGCCCTCGGCGCTCCGGAGCTGGTGCTGGTGTCCGGTGGGCTGCCGGCCGGCAGCCGGGACGTCGACGGCGCGCGCCGTCGGGTCGCCGACGCGATCGGCGAACTGGCCCCGCACGCCGAGGCCGCCGGGGTACGGCTGGCCATCGAGCCGCTGCACCCGATGTTCGCCGCCGACCGGTGCGTGATCGCCACCCTCGGCCAGGCACTGGACATCGCGGAGCGGTTCGACCCGGCGGTGGTCGGCGTGGTCGTGGACGCGTACCACGTCTGGTGGGACGACACGGTCTACGCGCAGATCGCGCGGGCCGCCACCCGGATCGCCGCGTTCCAGGTCTGCGACTGGGTGACCCCGCTGCCGGAGGGGGTGCTGCTCGGCCGGGCGCTGCCCGGTGACGGCTGCATCGAGCTGCGTCGGCTGCGCGAGGCGGTGGACGCGGCCGGCTACGTCGGCCCGATCGAGGTGGAGGTCTTCTCCGCCGAGGTGTGGGCGCGTCCGGGTGCGGAGGTCCTCGACGCGGCGATCGCCGGCTACCTGCGCCACGTTGTCTGACAACCCCGAACGGCGGTGGCCGGCGGCGGTCGGCGCCTGGTTGGGCATCGGCACCGCACCCGCCACGCTGGTGCTCGGCGCGGCGATGGCCGCCCGACACGGCGGCGCGGTGCCGGTGGCGGGGCTGCTGGTCGGCGGGGCGCTGATGGCGGCACTGCTCTGGGGGCAGGGCCGGATCGGGCTGCGCCGACCGCTCGGCGACGGCGGAACGCTGACAGCGGTGCTGCCCGCGTACCTGGGGGACACCTCGCGGCTGCTGCTGGCGGCGGTGCTGGCCGTGTCGATGGTCGGTTGGAACGGGTTCAACGTCGGGCTCGGCGGGGCCTCGCTGGCCGCACTGACCCACCTGCCGGGCTGGGCCGGGCCGGTGCTGCTGGAGGTGGCGGTCCTCGCCGTCTCCTGGGCGCCGGCCCGGCTCGGCAACCGGGTCGCGGTGGTCACCACGCTCAGCGCTGTGGTGCTGGTCGGCTGGTGCCTGACGATGCTGCCACCACCCGGTGCGCCGGTCCGTCTCGCTGGTGGCGGGCTCGCCGACGCTGCCGCGCTGATCGGGTACGCGGCAGTGTTCGCGCTGCGGGCACCGGACTTCAGCGTGGGCCTTTCCCGAAGGCGGGACCTCGCCTGGTGCGTGGGGCTGCTGATCGGGCCGGCGCTGCTCGGGGTGCTCGCCGGGGCCGGCCTGTGGCTGCGCACCGGCTCGGCCGACGTGGTCGCGCTGCTCGCCGCCGGGTCGGGGCTGGCCGCGTACGCGAATCTGTTCGTCGCGGTGGCGGTCTTCGCGGCGGCGCTGACCACCACGTACTCCGGTTCGCTGGCAATGCGTGGCCTGGCTCCGCGCCTGCCGGCGCGGGCGGCGATGCTGCTCGTCGCAGTGCTCGGCGGGATCCTGGCGGTCGCGCGGTTCGACCGTCTGGTGCTGCCCTGGCTGACAGTGCTGGCCGCCGCGTTGCCGGTGCTGGTGGTGCCGATGGCAGTGGAAGCCGCGGCCCGTCGGCGCGGTCGTGCCCCGCGTACCGTGCCTGCCTGGTGCTGGATGCCGCCGGCGCTGCTCGCGGTGGCCTGCACGCTCGCCGGGGTGGGTGTCGCCCCGCTGCTCGGGTTGGCCCTGGCCGCGGCGTGCACCGTGCTCTGGCGGCGACGAGGAGACGTCGCCTAGGCCGCAGCGGGGATGGTGGCGTCGATGAGGTGTGGCCCCGGCTGGTTCAGCGCCGCGGAGAACTGCTCCGCGAGTTGCTCGGCGGTGGTGGCGCGGGTGGCGGGCATCCCGAACGCGTTGGCCAGCCCGACGAAGTCGATCTGAGGATTGGTCAGGTCGAACAGCGGATTGGCGTCGGGGTTGGCAGACCCCGGCTGCTTGCTGAAGTAACCCCACTCTTGGCGCAGGATCGCGTACCCGTGGTTGTTGAGGATCACGTTGGTGATGTTCAACCGCTCGCGTACCTGGGTCCAGAGCGCGGTGGCGGTGTACATGACGCAGCCGTCGGCCACCAACGCCACCACCGGTCGGTCGGG
Organism: Micromonospora sp. NPDC048842; assembly: GCF_040649935.1. Taxonomy (NCBI): domain Bacteria; kingdom Bacillati; phylum Actinomycetota; class Actinomycetes; order Micromonosporales; family Micromonosporaceae; genus Micromonospora; species Micromonospora sp. NPDC048842. Next base: position 493,753 of record NZ_JBEZGK010000003.1, read on the forward strand.
TGCGGCGACGGCGGCGCCGACGGCCAGGGGCAGGCCGTCGCCCATGGCGCCACCGGTCTGCATCAGCACGTCGTGTCGGGGAGCGCCAGCGGTGGCGGTGGCGAGGGCGAGGCCGGAACTCACTGACTCGTCGATGATGATGGCCCGTTCGGGTAGCAGCGCCGCGATGACGTCGGCCCAGTTCTGCACTGTGAGTGCGCCAGTGGGTGGTGCCGGTCGGCGCGGGTCGGTGACCTGGGCCGTCGCGTCCGGTGCCACCAGGTCGGCGAGCCGGACCAGCGCGTCGACGGCGTCCTGGCCGACCTCGGCCAGGACGTGCGTCTGGGCGCCCTCGGGCACGAGGAGGCTCGGCTGGTCGGGGTAGGCGAAGAACGACACCGGTGCCTTGGTGCCCGCGACGATGACGTGCCGCGCGCCGTGCAGTTGGTCGAGCACCTGGTCGGGATAGAAGCCGAGCCGGGGGAACGCGGGTAGGCCCGCCCCTCGTTCGACCCGGTTGGAGTAGAGCTCCTGGAAGACCCGCGCTCCGGTCGCCGCGGCGATGCGGCCCGCTGCCAGCAGGCCCGCCTCCCGCAGAGCTGGTCCACCGATCACCAGTGCTGTCGTCTCGCCACTCCGCAGAGCTTCCGCGACCTGGGTGATCGTTCCCTGGTCGACGGTCGGCGCCGGCCGGGGCCGAACGGGAGCGCCGGCTGCACCTCCGTCGGACCAGGACACGTCCGCCGGCATGACCACGGTGGCGATGTGCCCCGGTGGCTCCAGGACGGCGGCGAGTGCGGCAGCGGCGTCCGGTCCCGCGCCGGCGGCATCCTCGGGGCGGCGGACGGGGCCACGCAGCCATCCCGCGAGGGCGGCGATGTCGGAGTTCAACGGCGGGTCGAACGCGGTGTGGAACGTCGCGTGGTCCCCGACGATGTTCACCACCGGCGAGTTGGCGCGGCGGCTGTTGTGCAGGTTCGTCAGGCCGTACGCGAGACCGGGCCCGAGATGCAGCAGCGTCGCCGCGGGCTTGCCGGCGATCCGGGCGTAACCGTCGGCCGCGCCGCTGACCACGCCCTCGAAGAGGGCGAGCACGCCGTGCAGCTCGGGAACCGCCTCAAGCGCTCCGATCAGGTGCAGCTCGGTGGTGCCGGGGTTCGTGAAGAGCACCTCGACCCCGCCGTCGACAAGCGTCCGCAGCAGTGCTTCCGCGCCGTTCACGCACGTCACCCCATCGCCGGTCGGATCAGCAGTGATTCGATACTAAGCTCGCATTTCGGACTACTGCTGCTCGGTCCCGGTAAATCGCCCGCTAGGTGAGGAGGGGGATCCGATGGAACGGGGATGGGCCGAACGGGGCTACCGGGTCCGGTGCCTGGACATCGGCATCGATCGCTGCTTCGACATCTGCTAGCTAGGCGCTCCGGTTCGTGGCCACCCACTCGCGAGAGGCGGTGAACTTCTCGACCGGGTCGCCGAGGACCGACCACGGCCACTCGGTGACCATCCCGTCGAGCAACGCGAACACGTGCGCGGCCGCGTCGAACTCCTCGGCCAGTTCGAAGGTCAGCGCGAAGATCGCCAGCCGTGGCGCCCAGCCGGGACCGGCGGGAATGTAGTCCGGGTGGAAGATCGAGTTTTCCGCGGCGGTGAGGAGCTCGGCGCGGACCTCGTCCGAGTCGAAGTACGCGTTGCCCTCTTCTACGTCGGTGGCCTCCCACCTCTCGAAGTGGGCGACGGCCACCAGTTCGTGCAGGAGGCTGTTGGGCCCGGCCGCCGCGGCGGCGCTCCGCGCGAAGTCGAACATCTCATCGTGGCTGCCGGACCACTTCTTACACAGATACTGCAACCGCTGCTCGTGCGCGACCACGTGCCCCGGGTGGAGACGCGTCACCGCCTCGAAGCGCTGCTGAGCCTCCGCCGCCCTGATGCCCAGGCCCCGGGCGCTGGTCACCAGCCACGCTCGTGCGGTGACATTGTCGGGTTCCTGGGCGAGCACCTTCTCCAACAACGCTTCGGCGTACTGCAGTCGCTTGTGGAACTCCTGGAGCTGGGCGGCGGCGGTGTACTTGGCCCGCTTGCCGCCACGTGCCTCCCACGCCCAGTGCACCGCGTGGCAGCCGGCGACCAGCACGGGCAGCGTCGACTCGGGCTCGGCGTCGATCCAGTCGCCGATCCAGTCCTGAATCCCGTCGACCCCGCCGACCGCCTCCATGAGGAAGGCCATCTCGTCCGGATCGGCGGCCATGGTGAGCAGTTCCCGGGCGAACTTCCACCTGCGCTTCTCCAACGCCCGGATCAGGGCCTTCCGGTGGGGGTCACCATAGGTCGGGTCCAGTGCCGGGGCCTTTGACCGCTTGATGAATGACCACATGCCACCGAACCCCCATGTCGTACGCCAGGTGGCCGCTGATACTAGATGATCACGCGGCCGGCGGGCTGACCGGTGCGCGCCTCAGCGGTGGCGGCGCCGACTCGTGGGGCTGGGCGCCCTCGCCGAGGCGTTGTGATCTTATACGCACCAGTGATCCGTAACACCGCGCAAATCTTCGATTAACCGTCGTGGACTTGGGTGGGGGAGCGCTCCCAGTGCGGGTCGCGATCAATGAGGGACGCTCCACAAGGGAGCAATCGAAAGGAGCCTCGTGGCTACAGGCACGAGCGGAAACAGGCTGCGAAGACTGGCGATACCTACGCTGGTCGTCGCCCTGATCACCGGTACCACCGGTGTAGCGGGAACGGCGTCGGCGGCACCCGCGGGGTCGTCGGGCAACGGCAGCGGCGCCGGCTACTTCACCGCCGGGTCCGACCGGAAGGTCACCCTGACCGACGGGGGCGACCGCCGACCCGGTGGCAACCGTGCGGCCACGCCGAAGGCAGCCGTCGACGAAACCGGCACCGGCATGTACGTCGTCGAGTTGGCCGAGGACCCGTTGACCACGTACACCGGTGGGGTGTCGGGTCTGACCCGCACTCGCCCGGCGGCAGGTAACCGGCTGGACGTGACGTCGACGCCGTCGCAGGCGTACCGCCGGCACCTCGACACGCAGCGGGGCGCCGTCGCCGCCGCGGCCGGGGTCACTGTCAACGCCGTCTACACCACCGCCTTCAACGGGTTCTCGGCAAAGCTGACCACCCAGCAGGTGAGCACGTTGCGGGCGGACAAGCGCGTCCGCGCCGTCACCGCCTCGCGGGCCCTCGGCACCCCCTCGGCGCCGCCCACCGCGACCACGGCGACCGCCGCCAACCCGACGCCCGCCACCTCGAGTGACGCGGACCAGTCGGCGCCGACGGACCGCTCCGGCCGGCCGGCCAAGCCCGGCCCCGGCACGGGCGCGGGCATGGTGATCGGCGTCCTCGACACCGGCATCTGGCCGGAGAGCGCATCGTTCGCCAAGAAGATGCCCGCTCCCGCGAACTGGCGCGGCACCTGCCAGACCGGCGTGGCCTTCGTGGCCGAGCACTGCAACGGCAAGATCGTCGGTGCCCGGTACTTCGCCGACTCGTGGCTCGCCGGCGGTGGCTCGGTGCCCGAGGGCGAGTTCCTGTCCCCCCGCGACGCGTCCGGGCACGGCACCCACACCGCTTCCACGGCCGCCGGCCTGCCGATCTCGAACGTCACGATCGACGGTCGCCGCTTCGGTCCCGTCTCCGGGGTGGCGCCGGACGCTCAGATCGCCGTCTACAAGGTGCTCTGGGGTGGCATGGGCTACGACGCCGACATCATCGCCGGCATCGACGCGGCCGTCGCCGACGGCGTGCAGGTGCTGAACTTCTCGATCGGCTCGCAGCTCGGCGACTGGGAGGCCAACACCCCCATCGGCGTGGCGTTCCTCAACGCCTCGCTGGCCGGGGTCTTCGTCGCGGCATCGGCCGGCAACACCGGCATCGTGAGTGGCGCCATCAGCAACGCGGCACCCTGGGTGACCACCGTCGGAGCGGCGGTGACCAAGCTCGACGAGGCCACCGCCAAGCTGGGCGACGGCACGAAGCTGGTCGGCGGCTCTCTGGACGCCCTGCCCGGCGGTGGCGCACGGCCGCTGGTCTTCGGTGAACAGGCCGGCTCGCCGGATCTGGGCGCGGTCTACTGCGAGCCCGGCAGCCTGGACCCCGCCAAGATCAAGGGCAAGGTGGTCGCCTGCGCGCTGTCCGACATGTTCGGCTCCGCCGCCGAGATCAAGGCCAAGGGTGGGGCGGCGATGATGGTGTTCGACCCGGTCGGGAACTACCGGATCAACTCCATTTTCAACTTCCCGGTTGTCTACCTGCCGACCGAGAAGCAGGCCGGCACGCTGTTCAACTACCTGATGCGCCACCCCACCGACGCGACAGTCTCGTTGCGCACCGGCGGTGACGGCTCCAGCGTCCCGGGCATACCGAGCGTGGCGGACTTCTCCTCCACCGGCCCGGACAAGGTGACCCTCGGCGTCTTCAAGCCGGACCTGGTCGCGCCCGGATCGAACATCATCGCCGCCGTCTCACCAGCGGGCAACTTCGGGCGACAGTACGACGCGTACTCCGGCACCTCGATGGCCTCACCGTACGTGGCCGGGGCGGCGGCGGTCCTGCGCGCCACCCACCCGGACTGGTCACCCGGCGCGGTCGCCTCCGCGCTGCGCACCACCGCCACCGACACCGTCGGCACCAGCAGCCCCCTCGACCAGGGCAGCGGTTTCATCAATCTGCACCGGGCCACCGACCCGGGCTTGGTCATCGAGCCCACGGCGGCGGAGCTGATCGAGTTCAGCGAGACGACCGAACCCGACGGCAAGGCACTCAACCTGCCGGCCATCTCGTTGCGCGAGTACGACGGGACCCGCCCGGTGACCCTCACCCGCACCCTGACCAACGTGGGCAAGGCGCGGGAGACCTACCGTTCGTCGGTATCCGGTCTGCCCGGCATGAAGGTGACCGTGTCGCCGGCATCGGTGACCCTGGCGCCCGGCAAGTCCGCGACGATCACCATCACGCTGCGTCGGGGCAGCGCGCCCTGGGACCGGTACGTGACCGGGTCGATCACCTGGCAGGGTAAGGCGCACAGCGCCCGGATCCCGGTCGCCGCCCGTCCGTGGGGCATCTCGGCCCGGCCGTACGCTGACGATGGCGAGGAGTTCGCCCGGATGACCAACGGCGCCTTCGGCATGGTCCAGCCGGGCTTCACCGGCCGGCTCGTCGGTCGCAGCACCGGCTACACGCCGATGCGGCGCACGTCGTACTCGATGCCAGCCGGCGTCTACGGGGGCGTTTTCGACCCGAGCGCCACCGGCGTGAAGACTGTCGACTTCACGGTGCCGGCGAACACCGCCGGCATTGTCGTCGAGGCCAACACCGCCGACCCGAACACGAACCTCGATCTCTACCTGTACAAGGGCGACACCCTCGTCTACAGCAGTGACAGGTTCTGGACCAGCGCCGAGCAGGCGTACAAGTTCCTGCCCGAGCCGGGGCGCTACACCGCGTACGTGTTCGCCCAGTACCCCGGTGGTCCCGTCGTCGACTTCGAGCTGGGCCACGCCATCATCGGCCGTAACGCCACGTATTCGGGTGCCACCCTCACGCTGCCCTCCACCTCGGAGCGCGGTCAGGGCTTCAACTTCACGCTGAAGCCCAACAAGCCGCTGGCCGAGGGTGACTTCTGGGCGTACACCGAGTACAGCACCAACGGCACTGTGGTCCCCGGCAACCTCGTCTACACGCAGCAGAGTTCCTGGCAGTAACCGTTCAACCGAGCGTGGGGCGGTGCGACGTGCACCGCCCCACGTCCGGAACCGCCGGTCAGGTGGTGACGTCGGCTGGCCGGTACGGCCGCTGACGAGGCAAGCTATCTCCGGGCCGCCCGGATACACGATCTCAAATGTGTCAGGCATCAACCGCCACGGGATCGTCGGTTGGCGTTGCGACGGTCTCCGGTAGGTGGGTGGTTACGACCTGGTCTCGGCGAGATAGGCGGCGACGGCCTCGGCCGCTTGGCGTTCCCAGTCTTCTATCGGGTGGTTTTCCGCGGCGTAGGGCGGCAGGTTCGGCGGTTGGACGCCGAGGACCCACAGGAGCGTTTCAGCCTGGGTGAGTTTGTAGCGATCCACGTAGGGGTCACCTTCTGCCCAGGCTTGGGCGTAGGCCGCTTGGGCGTGGGTGATCGCTTGAGCGGTGTCGCCGAGCGTGTGCCTGAGCTCGGCCAGCGTCTGGTGCGGAGGTTTGTTGAGCGATGAGAGCCGGTGGGCGACCGCACGGGCATCGTTGTGGCGGTCGGACCGGGCGCGTAACTGAGCCAGGGCGAGGAGCGCCTCGGCATCGACGTCTGGGAAGCCGGACTCCCGGGCCATGCGGACCGCTTCTTGTAACGCCTCGGCTGCTTCAGCGGTCTCACCGCGTTGCAGGAGCCACCGTCCGCGCAGGAGGTGCAGTTGGCGAACGCCCTTTCGGTTCCGCCCTCCGGCGGCTATGCGCTCGGCCTGGGATAGTGCCTCGCCAGTGAGTCTGCCCTGCGGGAACGCAACGTATAGGAGGTAAGAGATATTGGGGGTGCCTGGGCGCATGAGGTTGATGTCCACCTCCCGGTTCATCGGTTCAAGCAGACTCCAGTACCGCTCGGCCTCGGCCCAACGTCCCAGTTGGCCGAAATACGCCATAGCCCACACTTGAGAGGTCAGCAGTTGCTCCTCTCGGCGCTCGACCGCTCCGGCGAGCTCGAGCGTCAGATTGATGCAGCGTCCAGCGACGGTGAAGCGGCGCAAACGCGCGAGGCAAGCGGTAATGCTTCTCAAGTTCGTACAAATATTGAAGTGGTCGCCAAGTTCGGTCCTGAGTGTCAGGGACAGCTTGACGCATTCTGCTGCCTCGTGCTCCAGGCCGAGTTCGCCTAGTGCTATCCCGGCCGCTGTCGCCAGTCTTGCAAGGACGGGTGGGCGCACCACCTGCGTCGACCGGCCCACTGTGAGTATGGGGCGGGTCAGAGCGACCAGTTCGGGATAGGCTTCCAACCGGAACGCCATGGTCTCGGCTAGGTCGCAAATCAGCTCGGCGGCGTTGTTGAATTGTTCGATCTGGACCGTCGTCCGCGCGACGGTGAGTGCGTCGCGGAGGTCGTCGAGGCTGGCCGCATGCTCGTAGGTGTTGGATGACTGTTGCGAGAAGTGGTCGATGATCTGTTGACCGATGCGGTCCCGCTCACCTGGCAGCAGGCGGGCCCGGGCGGTGGCGCGCACGACGGGATGCAGGTCCCACCTCCGCGCGTTGCGCTCATACTGCAACAGCCCGCGACGTTCCAGATCGGTGACGGTCGTGGCCAGGGTCGTCGACGACTGCGGTTTCGACATTGGTACGGGCGAGTCGGACCGCTCACCGCCAGTCGGTGTCGGTCGGTGGTCCGAATGCAGCGCCGCCATGGTGGTGTAGTCCACCGCATCGTTGAGGATGCTCAGTGCGGACAGCAGGCGGCGGCTCGCCTCCGGCAACGCCTCGAGCGCCGCTGTGAGGATGTGGTTGCGCTTCCACGGCAGGTCGGGGTCGCCGAGATCGAGCCGGCCACCGAACTCCGGATCAGTCGCCCACCGGTCGAAGTCTCCGCGCGCCGGGAGGTAGTTGTTCACCAGACCGGCGACGATGCCGGCAACCAGTGGATGGCAGTCGCAGTGCCGTTGCAGGTAGTCCTGGATCCGGTGGCTGTCGCCGGTGACGCCACAGCCGCGCAGCATGGCTTCCGCGTCGGCCGGACGCAGGCCGGGCAGGCGCTCGACGAGCACGCCAGGGATCGGCTGGTTCGCGGCGTTGAGCAGCACCTGCGGCGTAAGCCGGGAGGTGACCAGCACTTTGGACGGTGTGGCGTCGGTCAATTGCTGGAGCAGTTCGTCGTCGACCGGCCGGATCGCGCTGCACGGGTCGCGGTCAGCGAACTCCTCGGAGGTCCCGGCCAGTTCGTCCGGGAGTTGGCCGGCGTCATGGCGGTGATAGGCCACCAGAAGCCGTTCCACACCGTCCAGCACCAGAAGCCACGGCCGCGATCGCAGCTGCTCCAGCAGCAACTCGGTCAGCTTCGTCAACTTCATGCCACGGAGGTCGGCAAGAGGGCGGCCGGTCATATAAGCCACTGCGTGGCGGCAGAAGTCGGCCATCGTGGCGCCGCTGTCGTAGAACGAGTACCAGACTCGGCCCGCCAGGTCCGGGCGCACGATCGGGGCGTACTTGGTGACCCACTGCCAGGTCAGCATGCTCTTGCCGGTGCCGCCGATCGCCTCGAACAACAGGACAGGGTGTGGCTGCGCCGCAGAGGCCCAGTCGTCGAGTGTCTCCAGCTGACCGGCCCGGCCCACGAACGCGTGGGAGCCGAGGTACCGCGGTACCGCGTACAGCCCGGGCGGTGCCGCAATCGCGTCGGCGTCTGCGATGCGGGCGGTCGGCGCGTCGGCGCGGCGCGGTCGGGGCAGCCAACGGCGGTTGCGGACCCATGGCTGCCGGTCGGCCCACGCCAGGTCGTTGTGGACCGGCTGATGATCGGGTGGCAGTTGCGCGGCAGTCGCCCGCCACACGTGCGCGGGGGTGAACCACTCCGGCCCGTCGGACAGGCCGTCGAGGGCCTGGATGAGCCGGTCAGTGAACAATGTCAGCTCGCCGTCCGGGGGAACGGACGCCTCGGTCGCCCCGTCGGCCGCACCGATGAAGTACCAGCCGGCAGTCTCGCCGATCTTCACCGAAGCCCCGGGCAGCGCCGTTGCGGCCCGCCCGGAGAAGCAGCAGTCCAGTACCAGCATGCGCTTGTCGGCGCGCGATCCGCCCGCGGCGGCGACCAGTTCGGACACCGGCACCATCGTGGCGCGGGGATGTTGCCGATCGGCGTCGCGCATCGCCAGGCACAGCTCGCCACCCGCGGGCTCCGCGTGGCCGACGAAGTACACCAGCAGCATGCCTTGCCGCTTGACCAGCTGTCCGGCGTCGGCCACGGTTCGCAGTACGGCGGCCCGGTCAGGATCGATCAGCTCGAACAGCCGCGACGGTCGAGACAGACCCCACACCGACGTGTCGACCAACTCGGCGGCAAGGCGTCGCACCGACTCCCGAGCCTGCGGCACCGACGGAAAATCCGAGCGTGGATAGTCCGTGACGCCGATGAGGACAGCCACCGACTGGCCTGGATCGAGCCGGCCAATGTCGGCGTCCCACGATGACACATGAGTCATCGTCGCGGCCAGTCGTCGCCGAGCGCGTCGCGCATGATCTGTTCGACGTTCGCGGCCGGCCCGGAATACTCAATGTCGACTTGACGGACGCCGTCAGGAAGATCGACCCGGGTCAGCCGCAACTTCGCGTGGCTCTCCGCAAGGCCGGCGCGCACCCGCTGCCGCAGATAGCCGTACAGCGCATTCGCTACGATCCCAAGGCCGATGTTCGTAGCGACGAGTTCCAGCACCTCCGAAGCGCCAAGGGTATGTCCCGGAACGACTGGACGCCCACGGGCGATCGGCACGTCATCGAAACGCGGATCCTGGCCGAGACTCGTTTCGAGGTCGCTCAAACCACCATCAACGTCATTGACCCACGACACTTCAAGGCGCATATGCCCTCCGCATCCTCGATGTATCCTCGCCTGCCGGACTGGCCACAACGATCGGTCTGCCGCATGGTAGCGACTGACGCCAAGACAGCGACGGTAGCCCATTCGTGGCGAGGGTCCGCCCATTTTGGCGACGGGATATGACGAAACGTTCCTCCGGTGCTGGGTGGGGCGGTGATGAGACGCCCAGCCCTTCAAGGGGTCGCCGACTCAACAGCGCCGACATCCGAGAACCCGCACTGATCTGCCGCTGGTCGAGCGGCACCGGAACTGTCACGCCATCAGGGACGCTTCCAGGTCGCGGCGGGTGAGGGCAGCGCGGAGTTGTAGCGCCTCGGCGGCCAGATTCTCACGACCGCCCTGCTCGCGGTCGATGGCGCAGACCACTGTCTCCACCTGGGCGCCGATGGACCGTAGCTGCGCGCACGATGCCAGTAGTGCGCCTCCCGTGGTGACCACGTCCTCGATCAGCACGACACGCCGCCCGTTCACCGGACCGCCCTCGGCGGCCTTGTTGGTGCCGTACTCCTTGGCGTGTTTTCGCACGAAGACTGTGGGCAGCCCCGTCAGCTGTGACATTACAGTGGCGAGAGGGATACCGCCCATCTCCATCCCCGCCAGCACGTCGCACTCCGGCAGCATGGCCACCATCTCTTCGGCGACCTCGCGCAACAGATCCGGCTGCCCTTCGAACAGGTACTTGTCGAAGTACTCCTCGCTGACCTGCCCGGACCGCAGACGGAAACGCCCGGTGAGGTGGCAGGTGTCGTAGACGCGGCGCGCGAGTGGGTAGGTCACCTGCCCAGCGTCGCATCTCGCCTGGATCAACAGCCCGCGGGTTCGGATCGTGACGGCCGTGGTCCCGCGTTCAGGGCAGCGGGTACGCGGTGAGACGATCGGCGAGCTGCTTCGGGTGGCTGAGCGGCACGCAGTGGCCGCCGTCGATCTCGTCGGGGACGACGCCGAGCCGGTCGGCGGCAACCCGGCGCTGGAAGTCCGCCGGGAAGAACCGGTCCTCGCGGGCGAGGAGCACAGTCGTCGGCACGTCTGGCCAGGCGTCCAGGGGCCACGGCTCGTCGCCCTCAGCGCTGACCTGGTCCCGGCTGTGTGCTGCTGCTTCGGCGATGATCTCGGCGGGGACACCGTTGTAGAACTGCTGCTCCTCACTGAGCCCTTCGGCGCTGCGGTAACCGGTGTTGGCCCACCAGTCACCGGGCCTCTCACCGGGCTTGGGGACCATCGGTGTGAGCAGGACGAGCAGCCGTACCGGCAGCTTGTCGGCGATGAGCGGCGCGGTGAACGCACCGTACGAGTGACCGACGACCACGAGGTCCCTCCGGTCGCCGATCGCGTCGACGACCGTCTGGCGGAACTCGGTGAACCCCGCGGATCCGTCCTCGATCGGCAGTTCCGGTACGACCACGTCGTGGCCGAGGCTGGTCAGCTCGGGGACAAGGAGATGCCAGTCCCAGGCGCTGCCCCCGCCGCCGTGGATCAGAACGAAAGTCGCCATGCCCCGAAGCCTCACACACGGGTACGACGCGCGCCTCTGTCGATGACGATGCGCTGGGATACGGAAGACGACAGCGCTTCGGGGCAGTCAAATCAAGGTTGAGGTCAGTAGGGTGCCGTCGATGGGGCACCGGCCACCCCCGAGGTGGTCCTCGGCGTGGCTCAGGTGACAGCTACCGATTCCGAAGGAAGCCCGGCATGAGCAGCCCACGCGAAACGTTCCTCCGACTGGTGAACGGTGTCTGCGACGGTCCGTACGAGGACTTGGCCGACCTGTACGCCGAACAGACCCTTGTCACGCATCCGTTCCACCCGCTCAACCCGCCGCCGCTGCGTAGCCGCGACGAACTGCACGAGCACTTCACCGCGCCGCCTCCGGTCGCCCGGACGCTGGTCCGTAAGCCAGTCGACCTGACGATTCATGAGACTGTGGACCCGGAGGTGATTGTCGCCGAGTTCGCCTATGAGGGGCGGGTAGCCGAGACGGGTGAGGCATTCACGGTGCCCTGCGTCTTCGTAATGCGTATCCGCGATGGGCTCATCGTCGAGTCCCGAGATTACATCGACCCCATCGCGAGCGCCCGTGCCTGGGGTCAACTCGACAACCTCTTGACCGCGCTCCGTCCACGAGACAGCACCTCCACCGAGGGCGCAGCCCGACCCTGATTCGTGAACGCCACCAACTCGTGCTCAACTTCGCTCGCCCACGCCCAACAGAGTTCCTGGCAATAGCCCGCCCTGAGCGGTGGGGCGGCATCGATGTGCGCCGCCCCACCGACGGCACCCCGGCGGCTACCGGTCGTACCTGCCGCCGTCCATTCGGAGGGTGGCGCCGGTCAGGTAGCCGGAGACCGGGCTGGCCAGGTAGGCGACGAGGTCGGCGTAGTCGCGAGGGTTTCCGATGCGGCCGACGTCGGTGCCAGCGCGAATCGGGGCAGCATTGCGCTCAACCTCCTCCCACGTCTCACCCCATCCGTTCTCGCGGCCGAGTTCCATGAGGTATTTGCGGGTACTGGGGACGAGGATGGTGCCGGCCGCGATGGCGTTGGAGGTCACGCCCGTGTGCTTGAGGTCACGGGACAACGACCGGGCGAGGTTGAGCCGGGCGGCGTTGCTGGCTGCGTAGTGCGGCTGCCCCGCCGACGGCGCTTCACCTGTCACGCTGCCGATCTGGATGACACGGCCCCACCCCTTGGCCCGCATCGCGGGCACCAGATGTCGGATCAGGCGGACCGAGCTGAGCACGTTGAGGTTGTACATGTCGGCCCACGCGTCCGCGTTCAGGTCGGACCACCCTGATTCGGGATCGTAGGCGCCGGCGTTGTTGACCAGGATGTCCACCTCACCGGCCTGGGTAGCCACGGCCTCGGCGCCGACATCAGTGGTGAGGTCTCCGATCACGGCCTGACCGCCCACCTTCTGCGCGGTCTGCTCCGTACGGGTCTGGTCCCGGCCGTGAACGACCACGGCAACGCCTTCGGCTGCCAGGACAGCCGCGATCTCCGCGCCGAGACCGCTGCTCGCACCCGTGACCAGAGCGCGCTTACCAGCAAGCTGCAGATCCATTGTCTTCCCCCGTCGCTTCCGAAACGGTCGGGCCAGTGCTCGCCGCCGCATCGGACTGTGACTCGCAGATAATGGACCCGCAAGTCCAGAATTGGTACCGCCGATCCATCCAGCCGGAGGGACTCGCTTGTCGGCACCCCTCGGCCGAGCCTCGTCGAACGGTGGGACGGCTCGCGGCGATATTGATCGAGTTGAGGCGGGCGCGTCCGCGCGAGGACTCGGGCTGCTGGGCCAGCAAGGTTCGACCTGATCGGCTTTACCGCCGAAACCGTGATCTTGGGCGGCTTCCGTTAGCTCGGCGGGCCCCGTGGAGCAGATCGTCTGGGCGCAACACCGTCTAGTGATCAACTCGGCGGTGTCGAGCGGCGGGGGGGGGGGGGGGGCCCCCCCCCCCCCCGCGGCCCACCGACAAGGGGAACGGGGGGGGGGGGAGTTGGGGGGGGGGGGACACCCGGGGGTTGGGTGGGGGAAACCCGCGGGG